>NZ_JBIAIN010000015.1:0-130868 GCF_042871445.1 Streptomyces sp. NPDC005794 | reverse complement strand
AGCGAACGCGACCGACAACACCAGCGGCTGAGCTGAGCCGCAGCGGAGGGTAGGGGTCGCCTGAGGAACGAAGGCGGCACCTGCCCGCAGCGAAGGCGAAGCGAACGCGACCGACAACACCAGCGGCTGAGCTGAGCCGCAGCGGAGGGTAGGGGTCGCCTGAGGAACGAAGGCGGCACCTGCCCGCAGCGAAGGCTACGGGTCGCCTGGGCTGAGCAAGCAGCCGAGCGGGTCGGATGCGCGCTCGGGGCAGGTCAGCGCTCCCTCGTGGGGCCCGCCTTCAACCGGCCCGAGCTCCGATCGTGACCGAATCTCCCCCAGGATGTGATCTGCATCCCGGGGGAGAGTCGTTTCTGCAGGTCACACCGGCCACAGGCCTAAACACCAGGCACAAAGACCTGTCCAATTCATGACGTAATGCACTGACAGCAGGCACCAGTACAGGCCAAGCTGATGTAGGAAGTCGGGGGTGTCGATTGAAATCGGGAGTATGTCAGTGAGCGCCATGCCGTTTGCCCTGTTGCTGACCACCGCCGCTGCCACGGCCGTCGGCGCCGCCGCTCTGCACGCTGCTCACGGGCTGCGCAAGCAGGTCACAGCCCTGCGCGCGGAGCTGGCAGCGACACGAAGTCTGCACGCGTCCGTGCCGGAGCAGCAGAATCGCAGCGCCGGCACGCCCGTCGAGGAGATACGCGCGGCCGTCGCCGACGCCCTCGCCGAGGAGCGGGAGCGCGAGCTCGCCGAGGCCCGCGCCTTCTGGGCCGCCCAGGAAGCCCGTGACGCCGCCGACGCACCGTCCCTGCTGGGCGGACTCGGCGATGACGCCCCGTTCTTCATGCCCCGCCAGAGCGACTTCACGGGCCTGGAGGCGATGGACATCGAAGCCGGCGAGGCACTCGACGAGCTCACAGAACTCGCCGAACTCACCGACCTGCCCGAGGTCGTCGAGTACGCGGAGTTCGCCGAGGACTCCCCCGAGCTGGCAGCGGCCCGTCGCCGCCACCCCTCGCACCCGGACTTCGTACCCGTACAGACACCGGTTGTCACCGACCATGAGCGTACCGTGAACCGCCTGGAGCGGCTCGCCGACACCGGGACGGAGCTCACGGACGTGCGCCCGGGCCCGCTGGGGACGCTCGATGTGTACGTCTTCGCCGACGGCACCACGCTCTGCATGACCCCCGGCCACCGGGAGACCGCCGAGCGGCTCGCGGACTCGCTGCGCTCCGGTGAGCAGCCGGTACTGCTGGGAGGTTCCGGGGTATCCGGCGCCTACGCGCTGACCTTCTCGTGCGGCAAGGAGAACGTCTACATCCTCGCCGACCGCGTCATCGCCTCGTTCTAGCGCGGTCAGTGTGCGAACGCACGCGCCGCCGCCTCCTCGACACACCGCACGGCCTCGTCCAACTCCTGGGACGAGGCCGTTTCCAGTGCCACGGCCAGGTCCCTGCCCGCGACCGCGAGCTGGTCACCGACCGCGAATATCCCGGCGTCCGGCATGACCCTCGGCTCGCCGTCCGGCGCCTCGGCGCGCTGGGCCCGGGCGGACAGTTCCCTGGCCGTCGCCAGGGCCTCGGCGGCCACGCCGCGCTGCAGCCGGCTCTGCGGGGCGCTCCGCAGCCGGTCGGCGAATCGGTCCACGGCGGAGATCAGGGGGGTCGTATCGAGCACGCCGTGACCCTACGCGCCCCTGCCGGATGGTTGCCAACGCGCCGACGCTCGGGCACGGTGTCGGGAAGGAACAGCACCGCGTACTGCGTCGGAGGCGCCGATGTCTCAAGTCTTCTCCGAAGAAACCCATCGCAACCTGCTCTCCCGGATCCCCCACTGCACCGGTCGCGACATCGCGGACTGGCTCCGCACCGTCGAGGAAGGCCCCTCCCTCTTCCGCTTCGAGGAGAAGGTCAGCTGGCTGCGGAGCGAACACGACCTCACCTACGGCCACGCCAAGGCGATCATCCATGAGTACGACCTGAGACGCGCCGCGCGAAAGCTCCGCTGAGCACACACGCGCACTCCCCGCGAGAACGGGACGGCCCGCAGGCGCATCGCGCGTGCGGGCCGTCCCGTCGTCGTCGTGGCTACGGGGTCAGTCGTCCCCGTTGAGGATGGAGAGCAGACGCAGCATCTCCAGGTAGATCCACACCAGGGTCAGGGTGAGGCCGAAGGCCGCCAGCCAGGACTCCTCGCGCGGTGCACCGAAGTTGATGCCGTCCTCGACCTGCTTGAAGTCCAGAGCCAGGAAGCACGCACCGAGGATGATGCCGATGACTCCGAAGAGGATGCCGAGGCCGCCGCTGCGGAAGCCCAGGCCGTCACCGCCACCGAACACGCTGAACAGCAGGTTGACCATCATCAGGAGCACGAAGCCCATGGCGGCGGCCATCACGAAGCCGTAGAAGCGGCGGGTGACCCGGATCCAGCGCATCTTGTACGCGATGAGGACACCGGCGAAGACACACATGGTGCCCATCACCGCCTGCATCACCGTGCCGGGGCTGATGTAGGTGCTGACCGCGCTGGAGATCACCCCGAGGAAGACACCCTCGAAGGCCGCGTACGCCAGGATGATCGCCGGCGACGCCTTGCGCTTGAACGACTGGATCATCGCGAAGACGAACGCCACCAGGGCGGCGCCGATCGCGATGCCGTAGGACTTGCCGAGATTGGCCTCGTCGACCGGCAGCAGGGCCCAGGAGAGCGCGGCGGTGAGCACCACGGTGCCCAGCGTCATCGCCGTGCGCGTGACGACGTCGTCGATCGTCATCGCACCCGAGCGCGCGGGCGCCTGCGGGGCGCCGTACTGGGTGTCCTGCTGGGCGTAGGGGTTCGTGGCGTACGGGTTGGCGGCGGTGCCCTGCGCGTACGGGTTGGCACCCGCTGCGGGGGCCCCGGCCTGCGGCGCCGCGTTGAAGCCCGCGTAGCCGTTGTCGCGGCTGAACCCCCGTCGCGAGAAGACCGGGTTGCTGCTCCTCATTTCACTCCTCCATGGCCACCTGGCGCGGCCTTGCGTCAAGAGTAATGGGTAGGCAAAACAATGACCCTAATACCGGAGGAGGATCTTCGCGGAACCGACGACTTTCTTCCGTCCGGGGCTGTACGGAAACACTCGTACCCGGCAGGCGGATCCGCAAAGGGGCAGCGGGAGCTCCGGGCGCGGTCAGATTCCTCAGCGCTGCTCGTGGACGGCCTTGATGAGGTCCGCGATGGAGGACCGGGCCTCGCCGTCACGCTTCTCGTCGATCGCTTCGAGCGCGGCCGCCGCGACCTCCCGGACATGATGCGGGAGCCCTTCGGCCGCCGTGAGCCGGTAGGCCGCCGTGCGGCGCGCCGTACGCTCGGCGGGATCCACCGCGTCGGGGCCGGCCAGTGGGAAGACCGCGGCCCCGTAGGCGGAGACCCCCAGCACCAGCATGTCGCCGATCCCGTCGGCGTACCCGCGTGCGGCAGCCTTGCCCTGCCCCTCCCGGATGCTCGCGGCCATGCGGCGGCGGAACAGGACAGCGCCCGTGGCGGCGCCGCCACCCAGGGACAGGGCGCAGGTGAAGGCGAGGAACGGGCCGTCCCAGACGAAACCGGTGAGCGCCCCCAGCCCGGTGAGCACGACGGTCCATCCGACCGCCGTCCGAGTGCTTATGTGCTCGGGTGTGGTGTCCATGACGAGAGTCTGCCAGCCGACCACCCACGCCCGGTGAGGGGTGTGCCACCCCCGGGCGAAGCGGGTCGTCCCGCCCGCTCCGAGCCACGCCGCCCTGTACGCACAGTGACCGATCGATGCCGTGGGCGCGCTCCCAGCGAGGGCGGCCGCAAGAAGTTGACGACTGAAACAGCGAGAGGCCGATCGGGCCCACCGACCGTGCGGTGGTGCCCGGAGCCGGACTCGAACCGGCACGCCCCCGAGGAGGCAGCGAGGTTTAAGCTCGCCGTGTCTGCATTCCACCACCCGGGCGTGGGCGCGCGGCTCCGCGTTTGCCACAAGACCCTATCCGGGGGCTTCCCTCGAACAGCGGAGCAGGCGCTCGATGTTGTCTTATTTTATTGATCGTGTGAGGGTCCGTCAGACACCGCGCGCCGCATCAGTACATGCGGCGCCCGGCCGAGGGGGGCGAACCCTGGCAAACTGGAATGACGGAAACTCGCCGCACCCGTACGGCCCATCCGCCACAGGCCGCGCCACCGTTCGCCAGGGCCCGCCACCTCACCCCTGGACGGTGTCGTTGACGCACCGGAGAACGGGCCGCGAACCCAGCGCCTCCGGGTCCTTCAGCACCGCGCCCGTGACGTGGAACACGGTGCTCTCGCCGGGCAGCAGGGTCACGAGCATGTCGTCCACCTCGGCCGCCGGATCCAGCCGGTCGGGGAAGAGCGCGAGATCGCGCAGCAGCGTCCGCGCCGTCACTGTGACCCGGTAGCCGATGCCCGATCCGTCACCCTGGGTGACGGTGACGTGGTACCGCGCCGGCGGCATCGCGAGGCGGGTGTCCTCCTCGTAGAACTCGACCGCCCGCAGCTCGCCCAGCTCCGCCACCAGCACCTCGCGGGTGCTGTCCTCCGGCTCGGCGACCGAGGGCGGCAGGGGCACCCGGGTGACCGCGCGGGCCGCCGTGCCCACCACGACCGTCTCCTCGGCCAGGACGACGCCGTCCAGGGAACGCCGGGTCAGCCGCAGGGTGCCCTCCCACGGGCGGGCGGAGTCGTTGACCAGGTGCAGGGCCCCGTCGCGTACGGCCATCAGGCGGTCGGCGTACGCGGAACGCAGGGCGTACCAGAGGGGCTTGCGGCGGCCGTCACCGTCCACGGCCGCCCAGGACACGACCGGCCAGCAGTCGTTGAGCTGCCAGACGATCGCGCCCATGCAGTACGGGCTGTGCGAGCGGAAGTGGCGGATGCCGAAGGCGACCGCGCGGGCCTGGTTCAGCTGGGTGAGCCAGTGCCAGTCGTCGAAGGACGTCGGCTGCGGGAGGTGGTCACCCAGGCCGCGCAGCAGCTTGGTGTCACCGTCCTCCGCCTTCTGGTGATGGGCGAGCAGCGGGGCGTCCGGGCCCAGCGGGCCGCTGACGGCCCGGCGCAGGGTGGCGTACGCGGGCGGGCCCTGGAAGCCGAACTCCGCCACGAAGCGGTGGGCGGTGTCGGCGTAGTGGGTGTAGTCGACCCGGTTCCACACCTCCCACAGGTGGACCGTGCCCAGGGCGGGGTCGTTCGGGGGGAGTTCCGGGGAGCCGGAGTAGGGCGAGCCCGGCCAGTACGGGCGGGTGGGGTCGGTCTCGGCGCACAGGGAGGGCAGCAGCTCGTGGTAGTAGGCGTGGCCCCAGGTGCGGCCCTGGAGCTTCTCCTGCCAGCCCCAGTCGGCGTGGCCCTCCAGGTTCTCGTTGTTGCCGCACCACAGCACCAGCGAGGGGTGCGGGGCGAGCCGGACGAGGTTCTCGCGGACCTCGGAGGCCACCTCGTCGTACAGCGGCTGCTCCTCCGGGTAGGCCGAGCAGGCGAACGGGAAGTCCTGCCAGACCAGCAGCCCCTTCTCGTCGGCCAGTTCGTAGAAGTCGTCGCTCTCGTAGAGCCCGCCGCCCCAGACGCGGATCAGGTTGACACCCATGGCGATCGCCTGGTCGAAGCGGTCGGAGATCCGCTGCCGGGTGACACGGGCCGGGAAGCAGTCGTCGGGGATCCAGTTCACACCGCGTACGAAGACGGGCTCGTCGTTGACGGAGATCCGGAACGCGTCCCGCTCCAGGGCGACGCCCCGGAAGCCCGTCCTGCCGTTCCAGGCGTCGTCGCCGCCGAGCGTGACGACGACGTCGTACAGCGGCTGGGCGCCGTGGCTGTGCGGCCACCAGACCTCGGCGTCGGGGACGGCGAAGGTGACCGTGGCGTGGTCCTCGCCCGCCGGGACGAGGAAGGCGACGGCTGCGCCCGCGCCCACCACCGAGACCGAGGCCGCCAGTTCCTCGTCCCCCGCCCGGTCGACGTCGAGGGTGACCGCCAGGCGCGGCACCCCGTCCCCGTCGAGGTCGGCGAGGACCTTGACCTCGGCGATGCGCGGGCCGGTCCAGGATTCCAGCGCGACCGGCCGCCAGATTCCGGAGGTGACCAGGGTCGGCCCCCAGTCCCAGCCGAAGTTGCACGCCATCTTGCGGATGAAGGGGTACGGCTCGCTGTACGCGCCCGGCAGGTCGCCGAGCTTGTCGCGCAGGGCCTCGGCGTAGGTGTACGGGGCGGTGAAGCGTACGTCGAGGGTGTTGAGGCCCTCGCGCAGCAACTGCCGGACGGGGAAGCGGTAACCGCGGTGCTGGTTGGCGGTGGAGCCGACCTCGGTGCCGTTGAGCAGGACCGTGGCGACGGTGTCGAGGCCGTCGAAGCACAGGTCGGTGTACGTGTGGCCGTCGTCGGCCCAGTCGAAGGTGGTGCGGTACGTCCAGTCGGTACGGCCGATCCAGCCGAGCCGCTTCTCGTTGTCGTCGAGGTAGGGGTCGTCGATCAGCCCGGCGGCGAGCAGGTCGGTGTGGACACAGCCGGGGACGGCCGCCGGGACGCCGCCTGTGGGGAGCCCCACCGGGACAGCGCTGTCGGCGCGGAGCGTCCAGCCGTCGTGCAGGGGCAGGTGGCGAAGGGTCATGCGGAGGTCCTTCCGCAGTCGGGGAGTCCGGCGCAGGCCACGAAGTGGTCCGGTTCGGTCTCGTGCAGGTCGGTGTCCCGGGCGCCGCCCTCGTGGAAGGCGCACGCCTCCACGGGTACGGCCGCCGTCCAGGGCTGGTTCAGCCGGGGCACCGCGGCCAGGAGGGTGCGGGTGTAGGGGTGGAGGGGGTTGCCGAAGACCTTCTGCGTGTCGCCGCGTTCGACGACGCGGCCGTTCCTCAGCACCACCGTCTTCTCGGCGAGGTAGGTGCCGAGCGAGAGGTCGTGGGTGATGTAGAGGACGCCGAGGCCGCGTTCCTTGAGGCCGGCGAGGAGGTTGAGCACGTCGATGCGGGTGGAGGCGTCGAGCATGCTCGTGATCTCGTCGGCGACCAGGAAGCGCAGGTCGAGGAGCAGGGCCCGGGCGATGAGCAGGCGCTGCAACTGGCCGCCGCTGAGCTGGTGCGGATAGCGGCCGAGCACCTGTCCGGGGTCCAGGCGTACGTCCCGTACGGCCTTCTCCACGCGGTCGGCCCACTCCTTGTCCGGGACGCCGGGGTGGTAGGCGTGGCGGACGAGCGCGAAGACGCGGTCGGCCTTGAAGACGGGGTTGTAGCAGCTGAAGGGGTCCTGGAAGACGCCCTGGACCCGGCGGTAGAAGTCCTTGCCGGGCCTGACCCGTTCGCCGTCCAGGGTGAGGCTGCCGCCGCTGACCTCGGTGAGGCCGAGGACCATGCGGCCGATGGTGGACTTCCCGCTGCCGCTCTCGCCGATGAGCGAGACGAGCTCGCCGGGTGCCGCCTCGAAGGACACCCGGTCGACGGCGGTGACGGATCCGCCGCCGAAGGCGCCGGCCCGGAAGGTCTTGGTGACATGGTCGAGGGTCAGCATCAGGCCGCCTTCCAGCATGCGACGGAGTGGCGGGGGGCGATCTCGACGACAGGGGGTTCCTCGGCGCACCCACTGTCGGCGAGCGGGCAGCGGCCACGGAAGCGGCAACCGGCCGGAGGATTCAGCAGGGAGGGCGGGGAGCCCTCGATGCCGCTGAGCGGCTTGTCCTTGAAGCGGGCGCCGACCTGGGGCAGCGAGCCGATCAGCATCTTCGTGTACGGGTGGCGGGGCTCGGTGGTCAGCACCTTCGTCGGGGCCTTCTCGGCGAGCTTGCCCGCGTACATCACCATGATCGAGTCGGCGATGTGCGAGGTCAGCCCGAGGTCGTGGGTCACGAAGATCATGCTTCTGACCAGGCCCTTGTCGCGGAGTCCCATGAGGGCGCCGACGACGGCCTGCTGGTTGGAGACGTCGAGCGCCGAGGTGACCTCGTCGGCGATGAGGACGGACGGGTCGAGCAGCGTGGAGATCACCATGACGGCGCGCTGCTTCATGCCGCCGGACAGCTCGATCGGATAGCGCTCCAGGACCTCGGGTTCCAGGCCGACGAGGGCGAGCCGGCGGTGCAGTTCGCCGGTGTCCACGGTGACGCCGCGCGAGGCGAGGAGTTCACGGATCATGCGGCCGATGCGCCGGGTCGGGTTGAGCGCGCTCATCGAGTACTGGGGGACGAGCGAGATCTTGTGGAAGCGGTAGGCGTTCATCGCGCGGTCGTCGGACAGCGGCAGTTCGTCGCCGTCCAGGGTGACGGTGCCGCCCGCGTGCCGCATCCGGCCGTCGAGGCGGATGAGGGACTTGCCCAGGGTGGTCTTGCCGCAGCCGGACTCGCCCGCGAGGCCCAGGATCTCGCCGTCCGCCAGGTCGAAGCCGACGCCGTCCAGAGCCCGGACCTCGCCACGCAGCGTGCGGTAGTGGACCCGCAGATCGTTGACGGTCAGGGTCATGCGTTCACGACTCCCTCAGCTTCGGGTTGAAGACCTCGTCGAGGCCGACGTTGGCGACGTAGAGCGCGCCGACGATCGCGGTGATCCCGGCGCCCGGCGGGACGAACCACCACCACATGCCGAGTTGGAGCGCGCTCCACTGCTGGGCGCTCTGCAGCATCAGGCCGAGCGAGACGCCCTCGGTCGGGCCGAGTCCGATGAAGTCCAGTGAGGAGGCGATGAGGATGGAGCCGCCGAAGAGCAGGATGAACGTCATGAAGAGGTACGAGCTCATGTTGGGCGCGATCTCGCGGAACACGATCCGCCAGGTGCCGCTCCCGCTGAGCCGGGCCAGGTCCACGAACTCCCGGGTGCGCAGCGAGAACGTCTGCGCGCGGATGGCGCGGGCCGCCCAGGGCCAGGAGGTGAGGCCGATGAACAGGCCCTGCACGGCGACGCTGCGCACGCCCAGGTAGGCGTTGATGATCAGCAGGACGGCGAGGGCGGGGATGACCAGGACGACGTTGGTGAGCATATTGAGGATCTCGTCGGTGATTCCGCCCCGGTAGCCGGCGAGGAAACCGACGAGCATGGCGATGACGGCGGCGATGGCACCGCCGACGACGCCCACCAGGAAGGTGGCGCGCAGCCCGTGCACGAACTGGGCGTACACGTCCTGGCCGAAGGTGGTGGTGCCCATCCAGTACGTGCCGTCGGGCGGGGCCGCCTGCGGGCCGACGTATTCGTTGGGGCTGCCGTTGTCGAGCAGCGTCGGGCCGAGGAGGCCGATCGCGAGCAGGACGGCGACCACGCCCGCACCGATGATCAGCTTGGGGTTGCGCACCGCGTAGTGCAGCGACTCGCGGCCGGTCCCGGCCACGGGTGCCTGTGCGGAGGGGGCCTCGGGTGCCGGATCGGGCAGTGTGCTCATGCCGTGCCTCCTGCCATGCCCGTACGGGTGCGGGGGTCGATGACGACGTACACGATGTCGATGAGGAAGTTGGCGATCAGTACGCCGATGACGATGAACAGGAACGCGCCCTGGAGCAGGAAGAAGTCCTGGTTCTGGATCGCGGCGAGGATCAGTGAGCCGAGACCCGGGTAGGCGAAGACGATCTCGGTGACGAGCGCTCCGGCGACCAGCACGCCCAGTTGGAGTGCCAGTCCGGTGACCTGGGGCAGGACGGCGTTGCGGAACGCGTAGCGGCGGATGAGCCGCTGGGGCGCGCCGAGGGCGGAGAGATAGGCGGAGTAGTCGGACTCCAGCTCGTAGATGATCATGTTGCGCATGCCGATGGCCCAGCCGCCGAGCGCGACGAGGAACAGCGAGAGGAACGGCAGCACCCAGTGGTGCAGCGCGTCCGCCGCGAAGGCGGCGCTCCAGCCGGGCTGGATGTCCAGGCTGTAACCCCCCGATAGGGGGAACCAGCCGGCCTTGGCACCCAGCGCCCAGGCGAGGATCACGGCGATCCACATGTACGGCATGGCCGTCAGCAGATAGCCGGCCGGCAGCACGGTGTTGTCGAGGACCTTGCGGCGGGCGGACAGCGCGCCGATCCAGTTGCCGACGAACCAGCTGAGCAGGACGGCCGGGATCATCAGGCCGAGCGTGTACGGGAGCGCGTCGAGCAGGACGTCGCCGACGGGCGTGGGGAAGACGAAGACGGAGATCCCGAAGTCGCCCTGGAGCAACGCCCCCCAGAAGTGGAGGTACTGCTGCCACAGGGGTTCGTCGAAGCCGAACAGGTTGTTGTAGTACGTGCGCATCGCCTCGGCGGCCTCCGGCTGGGAGACGCGGGCGCGGGCGACCATGGCGGAGACGGGGTCACCGGGCATGAAGCGCGGGATCATCCAGTTGACGGTGACGGCGACGACGAACGTCAGTGCGTAGATGAGAAGTTTGCGGGCGAAATAGCGGCGCAAGGGGGCTCCCCTGGTGGAGAGCCCCGCCGTGCGCGCACGGTCAGGTGCACGCGCACGGCGGGGCGGTCATGGAGTCGGCGACGTCACGTGGCGGGCTTGATCTGCGTGAGCGTCTCGAAGCCGCCCATCTCCAGCCAGTTGCGCCACAGGGCCGGTGCCGTCTTGGGAGCTCCCTCGGCGTCCGACGGCCAGTTCGTCCAGGTTCCGGTGGTGGACTGCGACCAGAGGCCGTTGTACCAGAGCGGGATGATGGGCATCTCGGTGAGCTGGATGTCCTGGATCTTCGAGACGGCGGCCTTCATGCCCGCCGTGTCGTCGGTCTTGACCCCGCCCAGCTCCTGCACCAGCTTCCAGGCCTCCGCGTTCTCGTACCGGCCGAAGTTGACCGTGTTCTGCTGCTTCTGGATCGGCAGCTGGAACATGTAGTCGTAGTACGTCCACGGGGTGTTCGACAGCTGGCGCTCGTTGTTGAGTACGAGGTCGAAGTCCCCCTTGCCACGCTGCTCGTTGAGGGCGTTCTGGTCGGGGAACTCCGTGCTGATCTTGATGCCGGCGTCCTTGGCCCCGGCGGCGATGACCTTGGCCGCCTCCATCCAGTCGGTCCAGCCCGAGGGCACGGCCAGCTTCAGGCTGAGGGCGGAGCCGTCCTTGTTCTCGACGAAGCCGTCGCCGTTCCCGTCCTTGTAGCCGGCGTCCGCGAGCTCCTTCTTCGCCGCGGCGGCGTCGTGCGTGAAGCCCTTCTCCGCGATGAGCGCCTTGTCGTCGAACTGCTCCCACTGCGGCAGCAGACCGGTCGGGGAGGCCGGCTTGACCAGGTCGCCGTACACGCCCTTGACGATCTTCCCGATGTCGACGGACGCGGCGAGCGCCCGGCGGAAGGCGGCGTCGTCCATCGGCTTCCTGGTGGTGTTGGGCACCAGCCAGGCGGTGTTGGCCGAGAGCATGTAGGGGGCCTCGTCGTAGTACGACACGACCTTCTTGCTCTTGACCAGCGAGGAGGCGCCGGGCAGGAAGTTGGTGCTCAGGTCGAGCTGGCCCTGTCCCAGCTGGCCGATGACCACCTCGTTACTCGGGTTGGAGACGTCGACGATGTAGCGGGGTGCCGGCGTCATGCTGAGTGCCTTCGTGCCCCACCAGTCGTCGCGCCGCTCCCATACGACCCGGTCCTGGGACTTGCTCTTCAGCTTGTACGCCCCCGTGCCGACCGGCTTGTCGTTGACGCCGTTGAGGACGTCCTCGTCGGTGCGCGAGCCCCAGACGTGCTCGGGGACGATCGGCTGGCCGTAGAGGGTGAAGTCCCACTCCTGGTAGCGGGCCTCCTTGAAGGTGAAGCGGACCGTGGTGTCGTCCACCGCCTTCGCGTCGGACAGCCAGCTCCACAGCGAGTGGAAGGAGGAGGCCTCGATCTTGCCGAGGCCGTAGGAGTACGCCACGTCCTCGGCGGTCAGCGGCTTGCCGTCGGCCCAGGTGATGCCCTGGCGCAGCTTCACCTCGTACGTCGTGTCATCGGTCCAGCTGCCCGACTCCGCGAGCCAGGGCTTCAGTTCGCCCTTGTTCGGATCGAAGTGGAACAGGGTCTCGTAGACCAGGCCCTTGGTGCCGGTCGCGTGGTCCCAGTGGCGCAGCGGGTTGTAGTTGGCCGGAGGCCCCCACTGCGTGCCGGTCGTGTACAGCGTCTCGCCGCGCGGCAGCGACCCGCCCTTGCCGGCCGTGCCGCCGGTGCCGGCCGCCCCCGAGCCGCCTCCCGTGCAGGCGGTCGCGGCGAGCGTGAACACGGCGAGTGCGGTGGTGACCCGCAGCCGGGTACGCGTACCCATAGCCCCTCCTTTTCCCCGCGCCGTCCCTGCCGAGCGGAGTTACTGAACCGGGTAAGTGCCGTGAAGGTATGGGGGCCCCGAAGCGGTGTCAAGGGTGCGGGAGCGCTCCCAACCCCGTTTTTTCAGGGATCTCCTCAGAGGTCTGGACCGGTCGGGGGAAGGCAGAGGTCAGGGACCTGCGGCTAAGATGCGGCATGAACACGAACCGGTTAAGCGAGGTCGCATGTCCAAGCACCGCCCCACGATCGCCGACATCGCGCGCCGCGCCGGGGTCTCGAAGGTCGCGGTGTCGTACGCCCTGAACGACCGCCCCGGGGTCTCCCCCACGACCCGCGCCTCCATCAAGGCCATCGCGCAGGAGATCGGCTGGCGCCCCAACAGCGCGGCCCGCGCCCTCACCCACGCCCGGGCCGGCACCGTGGGGCTGGCCCTGTCACGTCCGGCCAGGATGCTCGGGGTCGAGCCGTTCTTCATGGAACTGATCAGCGGCATCGAGACCGAGCTGTCCGCGCGCGGCTGCGCCCTGCTCCTCCAGGTCGTCACCGACCCGGCGCAGGAGCTGGAGATGTACCGCCGCTGGTGGGGCGAGGGCCGGGTGGACGGGGTGTTCCTCGCCGACGTGCGCTCCCCCGATCCGCGCATCGAGGGCATCGCCGAGCTGGGCATGCCCGCCGTCGTGATCGGCCATCCGTCGGCGGCCGGGTCGCTCACCCCCGTGTGGTCGGACGACTCGGCGGCGCTGCGGGACACCCTGACGTATCTGGCCGCGCTCGGCCATCGCTCCGTCGCCCGGGTCGCCGGGCTGCCCGAGCTGATCCACACCCAGCTGCGGGACCGCGCGCAACGCGAGATCAGCGCGGAACTCGGCCTGGACGAGCCGGTGGTGGTGCACACCGACTACTCCGGCGAGGAGGGCGCCCACGCCACCCGGCGGCTGATCGGCTCGGCCGCACGGCCGACCGCCGTCATCTACGACAACGACATCATGGCCGTCGCCGGGCTCTCGGTCGCCCAGGAGATGGGGCTCGACGTGCCCGCCGACCTCTCGCTCGTCGCCTGGGACGACTCCCAGCTCTCCCGCGTGGTACGCCCCCCGCTGACCGCGCTGAGCAGGGACATCTCCGCGTACGGCAGCCATGCGGCCCGCACCCTGCTGACGATGGTGGCCGACGGCTCCGCCCCCGGTTTCGAGGACGCGGCGGCCCGTCTGGTGCCCCGCGGATCGACCGCCCCGCCCCGCTGAGGGCCTGGGCCGCTCAGGGTCGGCCTCCTACCTCAGGTGTACGCCGGGGCCCGGCGGATGCGACTCAAGAGGGCCCGGGAACGGGCACGGGGGCTGACGACCCGGCGGTGTGCAGCGGTGACGATGGAGGGGTCCCCGCGAAACAGTCGAACCAGGAGTACCCCTGTGACCACCACCACCGTTCACCGCACCACCGCGGTCGCCGCCCGCGCCACGGAGCTGTCGAAGGTCTACGGCCAGGGCGAGACCCAGGTGATCGCACTCGACCGCGTGACCGTGGACTTCCCGCAGGGGGAATTCACCGCGATCATGGGCCCGTCGGGTTCGGGGAAGTCCACGCTGATGCACTGCGTGGCCGGTCTCGACAGCTTCAGCAGCGGCTCCGTACGCATCGGCGGGACCGAGCTGGGGACACTGAAGGACAAGCAGCTGACGCAGCTGCGCCGGGACAAGATCGGCTTCATCTTCCAGGCCTTCAACCTGCTGCCCACGCTGACCGCCCTGGAGAACATCACCCTGCCGATGGACATCGCCGGCCGTAAGCCCGATGCCGCCTGGCTCCAGAAGGTCATCGACATGGTGGGCCTCTCCGAGCGGCTGAAGCACCGCCCCACGGAGCTCTCCGGCGGTCAGCAGCAGCGTGTCGCGGTCGCCCGCGCCCTGGCCTCCCAGCCGGAGATCATCTTCGGTGACGAGCCGACCGGCAACCTCGACTCCCGCTCCGGCGCGGAGGTCCTCGGCTTCCTGCGCAACTCGGTGCGCGAGCTCGGCCAGACCGTGGTGATGGTGACCCACGACCCGGTGGCCGCCTCCTACGCGGACCGGGTGGTCTTCCTCGCGGACGGTGCGGTCGTCGACCAGATGATGAACCCCACCGCCGACGGGGTCCTCGACCGGATGAAGGCGTTCGACGCGAAGGGCCGCACCAGCTGACGCCCCCAGAGGCTGCCGCACCCCCTTCCGCACTCCGAACTCCCCCCAGGAATTGACGACATGCTCCGTACTGCCGTGCGCAATGTCCTTGCGCACAAGGCCAGGCTGCTGATGACCGTGCTCGCCGTGATGCTCGGCGTCGCCTTCGTCTCCGGCACCCTGGTCTTCACCGACACCCTCGGCAACGCCTTCCGTAACCAGTCCGCCAAGAACTACGACAAGGTGGCCGTCGCCGTCACCACCTGGGCCGAGCGCGGCGACGAGGAGATCCCCGCCGTCGACGCGGCCACGCTCAAGAAGATCCAGGAGCTCGACGGCGTCGCGGAGGCCACCGGCCGGGTCTCCGGATTCGCCGGCGTCGCCGACACCGGCGGCAAGCTCATCGGCGACGGCTGGTCCAACACCGGTTCCAACTTCTCCCCCGGCGCCGGTGGCAAGGACGCGCAGTACGCGTTCACCGACGGCACGGGGCCGGTGAAGGCCGGCCAGATAGCCCTCGACAAGGAGACCGCCCGCAAGGGCGAGTACCGCGTGGGCGAGCCGGTGCGGGTCGCCACCAACGGGCCGGTGAAGGAGTACACCCTCTCCGGGATCTTCACCACCGAGGACGGCGCCGTGAACGCGGGCGGCAGTCTGGTCCTCTTCGACACCGAGGTGGCCCAGCAGCTCTACCTGCGGCCCGGCGAGTTCAAGGACGTCACCGTGACCGCCGCGGCCGGCGTGTCCGACCAGCGGCTGCTGGACGCCGTGAAGCCTCTCCTCCCGGAGCACGCCGAGGCCAGGACGGGCGCGGCCCTCGCGGACGAGGAGGCCGAGATGACCGAGAACGGCCTCAAGAGCCTCAACTCGATGCTGCTGGCCTTCGCCGCCATCGCTCTCTTCGTCGGCGTGTTCCTGATCGCCAACACGTTCACCATGCTCATCGCCCAGCGCACCAAGGAACTCGCCCTGATGCGCGCCGTCGGCGCCTCCCGCCGGCAGGTCAAGTGGGCCGTCCTGCTCGAAGCGGGTGTGGTCGGTCTGATCGCCTCGGTGACCGGTTTCCTCCTCGGCGTCGGCCTCGCCACGGCGCTGCGCTCCGCGATGGGCATGTTCGGCGGGAAGATCCCCGCGGGTCCGCTGGTCGTCTCCCCCACCGCGGTCGCCGCCGCCTTCGGCGTCGGCGTGCTGATCACGGTGTTCGCCGCCTGGCTGCCCGCCCGTCGCGCCGCCAAGATCCCGCCGGTGGCGGCGATGAGCAGCGTGCACGCGGTGGCCACCACCAAGTCGCTGGTCGTACGGAACTCGATCGGCGGGGTGTTCGCCCTCCTCGGATCCGCCGCGATCGTCGCCGGTGCCGCTCAGGGCGACGAGAACGGCCGCTGGCTCCTCGGTGGCGGGGCCTTCCTCGCCCTGATCGGTGTCATCGTGCTGATCCCGCTGCTCTCCCGGCCGGTGATCGCCCTGGCCCGTCCGCTCCTGCGAAGGGTGTTCGGGGTCTCCGGCAAGCTGGCCGCGCAGAACGCGGTCCGCAATCCGCGCCGCACCGGAGCCACCGCCTCCGCCCTGGCGATCGGGCTCACGCTGGTCACCGGTATCTCCGTGCTCGGCGTCACGCTCGGCCAGGCGATCGACAAGATGACGACGGACAACATCCGGGCCGACTACATGGTCTCGATGGCCGGCGGGGGCCCGCTCGACGAATCGGCTCTCACCGCCCTGCGCAAGGCTGACGGCATCACGGCGGCCTCCCCCCAGCGGTCCGCCTGGCTCACCATCGGCAAGGACGAGGAGAACGGTCTCTCGGCCTCCGGAGTCACCCCGGGCGACATCGAGAAGGTCTTCAACCTGAAGACGGTCTCCGGGTCGCTGTCCTCCCTGAAGGACGGCGAGATCGCCGTCGACCGCGAGACCGCGAAGTCGAACGGCTGGAAGACCGGCGACAGCCTGCCCGTGACGTTCCAGGACGAGAAGAAGGAGACCCTGAAGGTCGGCGCGCTCTACGAGGGGAACGAGTTCCTCTCCCCGGTCCTGGTCCCCGAGGACGTCGTCGCCCCGCACGAGAGCCTCGCCGGCATCCGCGAGGTCTGGCTGACCATGGACGGCGGCGAGAGCTACGCCAACGAGCAGGCCGTGATCGACGCGCTCGGCGACAACCCGGCGATGAGCGTCATGGACCGCCAGGGCATCCGGGACATGTCCGGCGGGTTCATCAACACCGCGCTGAACATCATGTACGCGCTGCTGGCCATGGCCTTGATCATCGCCGTCCTCGGCGTCGTCAACACCCTGGCCATGTCGGTCTTCGAACGGCAGCAGGAGATCGGCATGCTGCGGGCGATCGGCCTGGACCGGCGCAGGGTCAAGCGCATGATCCGGCTGGAGGCCGTCGTCATCTCGCTCTTCGGAGCGGTGGTCGGAGTGGCCCTCGGTACGTTCCTCGGGTGGGCGATCGGGAAGAGCCTGTCCGCCTCGATCCCGGGCTACGCCCTGGTCGTCCCGTGGGACCGGCTCGCACTCTTCCTGGTGCTGGCAGGGCTCGTGGGGGTGCTGGCCTCCCTGTGGCCGGCCCGTAGCGGCGCGAAGCTGAACATGCTGACCGCGATCAAGACGGAATAGGCGAACGGCGTGAAGGGGCGGTACCCGCGGCGCGGGTACCGCCCCTTCACGCTTTCCGGATCAGCCGTGCGCCGACGCCGTCCAGTCACGGGTCCGCAGCGGCATGCCCACGGCACCGCCCTCCCTGGGACGCACCGCGAGGATCTGGTTGACGCCGATCTTGTTGTGCTCGAAGGAGAGCGCGGAGGCGGCCATGTAGAGCCGCCACACCCTGGCCCGTCCGGGCGAGGTGGCCCGGACGGCCTCCTTCCAGTGCTTCTCCAGATTGGCCACCCACTGACGCAGGGTCAGTGCGTAGTGCTCGCGGATCACCTCGACGTCCCTGGCCTCGAAGCCGGCCTCCTCCAGGGTGGCGACGGTGCGGCCGACCGGAGCCAGTTCGCCGTCGGGGAAGACGTACGCGTCGATGAATTCGTCGACGTGGTAGGCCGACTCGTCCTTCTCGGGACGGCGGGCGATCTGGTGGTTGAGCAGCCGGCCGCCGGGCTCGAGGAGCGCGTAGAGGTCGTCGGCGTACTCCCGGAAGCGGACCGAGCCCACGTGCTCCGCCATGCCGATCGAGGAGATGGCGTCGTACGGACCGTCCCGGACGTCCCGGTAGTCCTGGACCCGGATCTCGATCCGGTCGGTGAGGCCCTCTTCGGCGATCCGCTTGCGGGCGAACGCCGCCTGTTCGGTGGAGAGGGTCACTCCGGTGACCCGGGCGCCGTACTCACGGGCCGCGTGGATCGCCATGGAGCCCCAGCCGCAGCCGACGTCGAGGAGGCGGTCGCCCTCCTTGAGCGCGAGCTTGCGGCAGACGAGGTCGAGCTTGTCGCGCTGGGCGTCCTCGAGCGTGGCCCCGTCCTGCCAGTAGGCGCAGGAGTAGACCATGGAAGGGCCGAGGACCATCGCGTAGAAGTCGTTGCCCACGTCGTAGTGGTGGCTGATGGCCTCCTTGTCCCGGCGCTTGGTGTGGAGTGCGCCGGTGCGGCGGCGGATCTCCTCGGCGGGCGGGGGCGGCGGCGGCCAGGGTCCGGCCAACTGGACGAGCCCGCGGGCGAACGCCCGTACCCTCGGGTCACGTACGGGGTGGACGGTGTCCTTCGCGTCGGCCCCGCGCTCCCAGAGCAGCGCGGCGAGGGCGTCGAGGGCCTCGTACAGATCCCCGTCGATGTCGATCTCCCCGGCCACCCAGGCGCGGGCCAGGCCCAGTTCGCCCGGTTTCCAGAGCAGTCGGCGCAGGGCGCGGCGATGGCGCAGGACGAGAGTGGGGGCACCCGGCGGCCCGTACTCGCTGCCGTCCCAGGCCCGGATCCGGACCGGCAGGGGTTCTCCCAGCAACTCTTCGGCAAGAGCGGTCAGCCGCGATGCGGCGTCGGCCATGGTGCACACCTCCGTGGTGGTGTTTCCGAACGTGCCTAAATTCGCATACCCGCACCTCGACCGGGCCGCGACACCTCGGGGCGGCGGCGAGGTACACCGTCGTCAACGCCGTCCGGCAGCCATGCCATCCCGCTCCACGGCAACGGAACGGCAAAATGCCTGCACTCACCATCTACTTGGCGGCCCCAGGCACGCCGAAGGGGCCGTCCGCACCACGGATGGCGGACGACCCCTTCGGTGACGTACAGGCGCTAGGAAGCCTTGGCCGTTTCGCCGGCCTTGCTCTTGTCGCCGTCGGCCTTGGCCGCGACCGGCGCGGGGTTCGGCTTGGCGGCCTCGTAGAACTCCTCGCGCGGAGTCTCCATGGCGCCGAGCGAGACGACCTCGCGCTTCAGGAACATGGCCAGCGTCCAGTCCGCGAAGATCCGGATCTTACGGTTCCAGGTCGGCATGGCCATGCCGTGGTAGCCACGGTGCATGTACCAGGCGAGACGGCCCTTGACCTTGATCTTCATCTTGCCGACGACGATCATCGCGACGCCCTTGTGCAGGCCGAGTCCGGCCACCGCACCCTTGTTGGCGTGGCTGTACTCCTTCTGCGGGAAGCCCCGCATGCCGGAGATGACGTTGTCGCCGAGGACCTTGGCCTGACGCAGCGCGTGCTGGGCGTTCGGCGGGCACCAGGCGTTCGGGTTGCCGGCGCGGCGGCCGACCAGGTCCGGCACCTGGGCGTTGTCGCCCGCGGCCCAGATGTAGTCGGTTCCCTGCACCTGGAGCTTCTCGGAGGTGTCCACGTGACCACGCGGGCCGAGCGGCAGACCGAAGCGGGCCAGCGCCGGGTTCGGCTTCACGCCGGCCGTCCACACGATCGTGCTGGAGTCGACCTCGAGGCCGTTCTTCAGCACCACGTGGCCGTCGACACAGGAGTCCATGGAGGTCGAGAGGTAGACCTCGACACCGCGGCTCTCCAGGTGCTCCTTGCCGTACGCGCCCAGCTTCGGGCCGACCTCGGGAAGGATCTTGTCGGCCGCGTCGACCAGGACGAAGCGCATGTCCTCGCGCTTCACGCTCGTGTAGTACTTCGCGGCGTCCCGGGCCATGTCCTCGACCTCGCCGATGGTCTCCGCGCCGGCGAAGCCGCCACCCACGAAGACGAACGTCAGCGCCTTGCGGCGGACGTCCTCATCGGTCGTCGAGTCAGCCTTGTCCAGCTGCTCGAGGACGTGGTTGCGCAGACCGATGGACTCCTCGATGCCCTTCATGCCGATGCCCTGCTCGGCGAGGCCGGGGATCGGGAAGGTACGGGAGACCGCGCCCATCGCGATGACCAGGTAGTCGAAGGGCAGCTCGTAGGCCTCGCCGACGAGCGGCGCGACCGTGGCGACCTTGCGGTCCTGATCGATGGTCGTGACACGGCCGGTGAGAACCTCTGCCTTGGGCAGCACGCGTCGCAGCGGGACGACGACATGCCGAGGCGAGATGCTGCCGGCAGCAGCTTCGGGGAGGAAGGGCTGGTACGTCATGTACGAGCGCGGGTCGACGACCGTGACGGTCGCCTCTCCATACCGCATCTTCTTCAGAATGCGACGAGCTGCGTACAGGCCTACGTACCCACCGCCTACAACGAGGATCCTGGGACGCTCCGTGGTGCTCATGCCATCGAGTATCCACCCCCCTCGGGGGGCATGCTCGTGAGCCCCTTCACAAGGTATGCGCCACCCTCTGCTACACTTCGCCGCCCACGTGACCCAGGTCATGGTGCGCATGGGGAACCACCCCGCCCTGGCGAACGTTGTTCACCACTTGTGAGCTGGCCCTTGAGCCGCCCGGCACGGTGAACCACCCGCCCGGGACACGCTCCTGCCACACCCCCGAAACCTCCCCGAAGCCCCGCCGCGCGACGTCGCGGGCGACCCGCACGGCCCCTCGGCGGAAGAACTTCCCCCAGAGGGGCCGAATTCCTTGTGAAGAAGTTCACGAACTTCGTGGCGAGACCTCGCGGAAGGCCCCTCCGGAGAGACCCGGAGGGGCCTTGGCAAGCTCAAAGGTGCAGGCCGGAATGCGTTTGAGCGGCGTCTCACCGCTGCTGCCGCAGCCCTGTGATCAGACGACCGACCAGGCGATCCCGTCGAGGATGTCGTGCTCGCTGACGACGACCTCCCCGGCCCCGGCCCGCTCCATCACCGCGAGCAGGACGAGCGCCCCCGACGCGATCACATCGACCCGGCCCGGATGCATCGCGGGGATCGCGGCGCGCTCCGCGTGCGTCGAGGCGAGCAGCCGCTCGGTGATCTCCCGTACCTGCTCGACGGAGACCCGGGAGTGGTGGATCGCCTCGGAGTCGTACTCCTTCAGCCCGAGCGCCATCGCGGCGACGGTGGTGACCGTCCCGGCCAGGCCGACGAGCGTCGCCGCCGAGGAGATCGGCACGGTTTCCCCGGCCAGGTCCAGAGCGGCACCGATGTCCGCGCGGATCGCGGCGATCCGGTCGGGCGTGGGCGGATCCACGACGACCCCGTCCAGGACGAGGTGACGCTCGGTCATGCGTACGCAGCCGATGTCCACGGACCGTGCGGCAAGGACGCGGTCGTCACCGACGACGAACTCGGTCGAGCCGCCGCCGATGTCCACGACCAGGTACGGCTTCTCCAGGTGGTCGCTGCCCACCAGTTCCTTGGTGGCACCGTCGAAGGAGAGCTGCGCCTCCTGGTCCCCGGTGACGACCTCGGGCTCGACGCCCAGGATGTCCAGGACGCCACGGACGAACGTGTCGCTGTTCTCCGCGTCGCGGGAGGCGGACGTGGCGACGAACCGGATCCGTTCGGCGCCGAGCTCTTTGATCACGGCCGCGTACTCACGGCAGGCGTCGAAGGTGCGCTCCAGCGCCTCGGGGGCCAGCCGGCCGGTCCGGTCGACGCCCTGGCCGAGACGGACGATCTTCATCCGGCGGTCGAGCTCGGCGAAGTCCCCGGTGGCGGGGTCCACGTCCGCGACGAGCAGGCGGATGGAGTTGGTACCGCAGTCGATGGCGGCAACGCGGGTCATGGGGCTCCTGTGGTTGTACGTGTACCTCGCGGGGGACAGGACGCGTCGGGTCAGGCGTCGTCGGACCCGCACGGGGTGACGCACGGTCCCTTGGCCCACCACTGCGGCAGCATCGCGATCGCCTCGTCGCCCAGCGGGTTCACACCGGGCCCCGCCACCAGCGAGTGGCCGACCAGGACGTGCAGGCACTTCACCCGGTCCGGCATGCCACCCGCGCTCGGGAAGCCCTCCAGGACCTCGATGGCGTCGCGCCGCGCGAGGTAGTCCTCGTGCGCGGCGCGGTAGGCCGCGGCCAGCTCGGGGTCCGTGGCGAGCCGCTCGGTCATCTCCTTCATGACCCCGTTGGCCTCCAGCGTGCCGATCGCGGACGCGGCACGCGGGCAGGTCAGGTAGTACGTCGTCGGGAACGGCGTGCCGTCCTCCAGACGGGGCTGTGTCTCGACCACGTCCGGGTTGCCGCACGGGCAGCGGTGCGCGATGGCGCGCAGCCCACGCGGCGGCCGGCCGAGCTGGAGCTCGAACGCGGCGATGTCCACGTCGGTGGGCGTGGTGGATTCGGTCTGCGGAGGGGGCGTGTCCATGCCTGCCTTGAAGGTCACTTGAATGTCATCGGTCGGACTGTGTGAATCGTTGTGGGGAGAGGGCCCGGTACGTCGACGGGGCCGGTCCGGGCGGGGTCACTCCCGGTCCGCGCTGTCGACGCCGTCCCAGAGGTTCGAGTGCCACGGCCTCCCCGACGCCCCCGGCTCACCCTTCCGCACCTCGGCCGCGTCCGGGTCGACCACCGTATAACCGGTCTCGCCGGGCAGCACGTAGTGGAGGTGCTGGCGTGCGAGACGGCGGATGTACGCGTCGTCCTTGAGCCGCGCCTTCTCGTCGCGCAGCTCCTCCGTCCGCCGGCGGGCCTCCTGCGAGAGCCTCTCCTGCTCCGCGATCTGGTCGCGTTGGGAGACGTACTGCCGCATGGGATACGCGAGGGCGACCACCATGGAGCAGACGATCAGCGCGAGGAACGCGGCCCGGCCGGTGAGCCGGGAAGGGCGGTCCTGCCGTCGGTTCTGGGACCGGTAGACGCGGGCCGCCGTCTGCTCGCCGAGCAGCCGCAGCCTGGTCGCGGTGGAGAACCGGTCGCGGTCCTTCCCGGCCATGTCTCACGCCTCCCCGTTACGCACGTCCGTCCCCGCACACGGTACGGGACCGGATGCGGGGACGGACGGAGGCTGGTGCTCCGGACTCGGGCTGTCAGCCCTCGAAGCGGAACCGCGGGAACGCCGAACGTCCGGCGTACACCGCGGCGTCGTCGAGGATCTCCTCGATGCGCAGCAGCTGGTTGTACTTGGCGACGCGGTCCGAGCGGGCCGGGGCGCCGGTCTTGATCTGGCCACAGTTCACGGCGACGGCGAGGTCGGCGATGGTGACGTCCTCGGTCTCACCGGAACGGTGGGACATCATGCACTTGAAGCCGTTGCGCTGGGCCAGCTCCACGGCGTCCAGGGTCTCGGTCAGCGAACCGATCTGGTTGACCTTGACGAGCAGGGCGTTGGCCGAGCCCTCCTCGATGCCACGGGCGAGGCGCTCGGGGTTGGTGACGAACAGGTCGTCACCGACGATCTGCACCTTGGAGCCGAGCTTGTCGGTGATGACCTTCCAGCCCGCCCAGTCGTCCTCGTACAGCGGGTCCTCGATGGAGACCAGCGGATACGCGGAGACGAGCTCCTCGTAGTACTCGGTCATCTCGGCGGCCGAGCGGGACTTGCCCTCGAACTCGTAGACGCCGTCCTTGTAGAACTCGGACGCGGCGACGTCGAGCGCGAGCGCGATGTCACGGCCCGGGACGTAACCGGCCTCCTTGACGGCCTCGAGGATGAGGTCGAGGGCGGCGCGGTTGGACTCGAGGTTGGGGGCGAAGCCGCCCTCGTCACCGAGACCCGTGGACAGGCCCTTGGTCTTCAGGACCTTCTTCAGCGTGTGGTAGATCTCCGCACCCCAGCGAAGGGCCTCGGAGAAGGACTCGGCGCCGATCGGCGCGATCATGAACTCCTGGATGTCCACGTTGGAGTCGGCGTGCGAGCCGCCGTTCAGGATGTTCATCATCGGAACGGGCAGCAGGTGCGCGTTCGGGCCGCCGAGGTAGCGGAACAGCGGGAGGTCGGAGGCCTCGGAGGCGGCGTGCGCCACGGCCAGCGAGACACCGAGGATGGCGTTGGCGCCGAGCGAGCCCTTGTTCTCGGTCGCGTCCAGGTCGAACATCGCCTGGTCGATGAGGCGCTGCTCGGTGGCGTCGTACCCGACGAGCTCCGGGCCGATCTGCTCGATCACGGCGAGGACGGCCTTCTCGACGCCCTTGCCCTGGTAACGGTTGGGGTCGCCGTCGCGGAGCTCGATGGCCTCGAACGCTCCGGTGGAGGCTCCGGACGGAACAGCAGCACGACCCGTGCTGCCGTCGTCGAGGCCGACCTCGACCTCGACCGTGGGGTTCCCCCGGGAGTCGAGGATTTCCCTGGCTACGACGACGTCGATGGACGGCACGAGGCATCTCCTTCTGGGATCTGACACTGGTTGTGCAGGGTCACTGTGGCCTTGCGCCACGAGCCTAACCGGCTCGGCCCGCTCCGTCGGCCGTCCGCCCGTCCCCTGGGACGAAAAAGGACCCGAGGACCTGCATTCCGGGCAAAGCTCCAGAATTCTACTGGCAGGTAACCACAAGGATCGAACGCTCCCGCTCACGGCGGGCCCGCGACCGGGCCCCACCCGTGGGCGGCCGGCACGGCCCCGGCCCGGCACGCGGGGGGTCAGCGTGCCGGGCCGGGCATCCGGGGCAGGAGGGGGCCCCGGACCGATGGTGGCTACTTCAGGTGGAGCTGCTGACCCGGGAAGATCAGGTCGGCGTCGTCGACGATGTCGTCGTTCAGCTCGAAGAGCTTCTCCCAGCCGCCCTTGACCTTCTTCGCGTCGGCGATCTTGCTGAGGGTGTCGCCGGCCTTCACCTTGTACTCGCCGTCACCCTTCTCGACCTTCTCGCCGGTCGGGGTGGTGACGGTCGCGGCGGGGGCCTCACGCTTCTCGCTGCGCGTGGCGGGCTGCTCGGCCTCGCGCTCCGGCGCGGCCTGCGGGGCCGTGTCGCCGTTCTTCTCGGAGCCGGTGTCGACACCCGGGTCCACACCGTCGTTCGTCAGGCCGCCGGCACCGGCACACGCCCAGGCGCCCGGGCCCTGCAGGTCGAGGAGCTTCTCGGCGGCGGCTATCTGCTGGTCCTTGGTGGCCAGGTCGGCGCGGGCGGCGTACTGGGTGCCGCCGGCCGCTGCCCAGCTGGACTGCGAGAACTGCAGGCCGCCGTAGTAGCCGTTGCCGGTGTTGATGGACCAGTTGCCACCGGACTCGCACTGGGCGACGGCGTCCCAGGTGTCGACGGAGGCGGCAGAGGCGCCGGTCGCACCCATGAGCGGTACGGCGACGGCGGCACCGGTGACACCGGCCAGGGTCGCGATGCGGACGGCCTTGGACGGGCGACGGTGCTTGCCCTTGCTGGAAAGCAGCATGGTTCTCCTCACCGACGCCTACGAGGTGAGCTGTCGGGTTCGGGCCTGTGAGTTGCCCGGCCGCCCGCTCCCGCGGACGACTTCACCCCTAGCCGTACCCCCATCCGTCTCCCGACGGCCGGGTCCGGCACTTACCTGGGTCCCCCGCTCCTGCCTACGGCGCTTTACGCGTCGGTCCCCTTCGGCCGACGGCAGGATTCGGCGTGACGGTCGAAGGTGCCCGCGGTGCGAGCGGCTCCGACCGTAAACACACCCAACCCTCACATTCAAAGATGGACATAACACCCAATCAGCGCGTACCGGCCTGACTGAGTGAGGTGTTTCCGCAGGTCGGAGCCAATATGGACGGATCGGACGGACGGGGCGCGCCAGTTGAAGCAAAGAGACCCATGTCTCACTTACGCATAAGTGGACATAGGCCTCTGAACTGCCCCTGCTTTCGGGGCGTTTTCGCGCTTTTGATCAGTTGGCGGCCGTGGTCTCCGCCTGGTCGCCCCGCGCGTCCGCCCCGACGAGGTCGAGGTCCAGGTTCTGGCCGGGAAGGATCAGGTCCGGGTCGGAGCCCAGTTCGGCCTTGTTGGCCTCGTAGAGCGCGGACCAGCCGCCGGAGAGCTCCTGCGAGTCGGCGATCGACCAGAGGTTGTCGCCCTCACGGACGACGTACGTCCCCTCCGCGCCCTCACGCGCCCCGGAGTCGCCGCGCGACGCGTGCCGGCCGGAGTCCCGCCCGTCGTCCGCACCGGTCCCGGCACTCGCCTCGGGGGCCGGGGTGCCGCGGTGCTTTCCGCCCTTCTCCCCGTCACCCTTCGAGGCGCCGGGCGCCCCAGAGGCCTCGGGCGACGGAGTGGCGGACGGCGAAGCGCCGGCCTCCTCGCCCTGGTCCGCCGTGTCCTCGGGCGCACTCTCGTCCACGCCGTCCTTGACGTCGGAGTCCTCGGAGCCGTTCGCCTCGTCGTCCGTGTCCGCCGTCCCGTCCGCCGGGTCCGGCGTTTCGGACGAGGGGGTCCCGGACGGGGTCGCGGTGTCCGAGGGCTCGGCGGCCGGCTCGTCGCCCGGGTCGACGCCGGGCAGCCCCTCGTCCAGGGCGAGCCCGGAAATCACCGAGCAACTGGCCCACGCCTGGGGACCCTTGTCGGCCAGCACCTTCTCCGCGACGGCTATCTGCTGCGAGCGGCTCGCGAGGTCGGCGCGGGGCGCGTAGTCCGTGCCGTCGTAGGCCGACCAGTCGTCCTGCGAGAACTGCAGGCCGCCGTAGTAGCCGTTGCCGAGGTCGGCGCTCCACATGCCACCGCTCTCGCACTCGGCGACCCGGTCCCAGGTCGACGCGTCTGCGGCTTGTGCGCTGCCCGCGCCGAGGAGCGGGATGGCGATGGCCGATCCCGTGACGCCTGCGGCGACGACGATGGCGGGTGCCTGGCGAGGGCGACGGTGTCTGCCGGTCGCGGAGCCCATGGGATTGCCTTCCGTGTGACTGACATGTGTGACGGGTGAGTCGAACGGTGAACCTAGCCGTACTCGAACGTGTGTCACAAGTCGATGCAGCGGAGATCACGCGAAAGTCACGGAGTTGACAGGCTGTCACTTTCTACGGCCGGATGCCCGGGATCGAACTCGACCGGAAGTGTGCGCAGTCCACGCATGATGAGCCCGCCGCGCCATCGCAAATCGGCAGGTTCCGCAGCGAGCCGCAGGTCGGGGAGGCGTCGCAGCAGGGTCGCCAGCGCCACCCGGCCCTCCAGTCGGGCCAGTGGCGCCCCCAGGCAGTAGTGGATGCCGTGCCCGTATCCGAGGTGCTGATTGTCACTCCGTGCGAGATCCAGGGCGTCCGCATCCTGGAATCGTTCCGGGTCCCGGTCGGCGGCCGCCAGCACCACGAGAACGGGCTCCCCCGCCGCGATGTCCTGTCCTCCCAGCGTCACGGGTCCGGTGGCGTAGCGCCATGTGGCGAGCTCCACCGGCCCGTCGTAGCGCAGCAGCTCCTCGAGGCCCGTGTCGAGCAGTTCCGTCTCGCCCGCGGCCAGCGAGCGCTCCAGGCGTTCGCGCTGGGACGGGTTGCGCAGCAGCGCGTAGGTGCCGTTACCGATGAGGTTCACGGTTGTCTCGAAACCGGCGAACAGGAGGATGAAGGCCATGGCCGCGGCCTCGTTCTCGCTGAGGTGCTCGCCGTGGTCGCTCGCCCGGATCAGCCCGGAGATCAGGTCGTCGCCGGGATTCTCCCTTTTGCGGTGGATGAGTTCGGCGAGGTAGCCGCGCATCTTCTTGACCGACCTGGCCACCCCGCCCCGTGGTCCGCCGCCGTGGCGGATCATCATGCCCGCCCAGTCGCGGAAGTCGTCCTGGTCCTCGCGCGGCACCCCCAGCAGGTCGCAGATCGCGTAGATGGGGAGCGGGAAGGCGAAGTCATGGATGAGGTCCGCGTTCCCCTTCTCGATGAAGTCGTCGATGAGGCGGTCCGTCAGTTCCTGCACGCGCGGCGCGAACTCGGCTACCCGGCGCGGGGTGAACGCCTTGGACACGAGCCGGCGCAGCCGGGTGTGGTCCGGGGGGTCGATGTTCAGCAGGTGCGTCATCAGCTCCGCCTTGCGCTCCCCCGGGATGCCCGTCTTGCCCTTGGCGTTCGCGGACCCCGCGTGGTGGGCCGGGTTCTTGGAGAGCCGGGTGTCGGCGAGGGCCTGTTTGGCATCGGCGTACCGGGTCACCAGCCAGGCCTCGACACCGCTGGGCAGCGCCGTGCGGTGCACGGGGCTGTGCTCGCGGAGCCAGGCGTAGGCCGGATACGGGTCGGTGGCGAACTCCCAGGTGAAGAGTTCGGGCGCTGCGTCGGGCGCGGAGGCCGTCTCGGGGCTGTCGTTCACTCCTCGACGCTATCCGGAGCGGTACTCACGCCGTCCGGAGCGGTCCCGAGCCCCTCCGCCGCCCGGATCGCGTCCCGGTAGGCACGGGCGGCGGCCCGCAGGGCGGCCTCCGGGTCGGTGCCGTCCTGTTCGGCCCGCACGGCCAGGGCGAGCAGCCGGTAGCCGACCCCGTCGCCCTCGGGGAGCGCGGCGTCGAGACCCGCGGCACGGACCCGGCCGCCGAGCTTGGCCGCCAGCGCCAGACCGGGCTGGCCGAGCGGCACCCCGTCGGTGACCGATTCCCGCTGCTTCTCGATCGCCTTCGTCCGCAGCCAGTGCGCGTGGACGTCCTCCGGGGTCTCGGCGGTCTCGTCGCCGAACACATGCGGATGCCGGTGGATCAGCTTCTCGACGATCGTGGCCGCGACGTCGTCGATGCCGAACGGCTCGTCCTGGTCCTCCTGCGCGATGCGCGCGTGGAAGACGACCTGGAGCAGGACGTCGCCGAGCTCCTCGCGGAGTTCCTCGCGGTCACCGTCCTCGATGGCCTCGACCAGTTCGTACGCCTCCTCGATGGCGTACTTCGCGAGGCCCTTGTGCGTCTTCTGCGAGGTCCACGGGCATGCGAGCCGGATCCGGTCCATGACCTGGACCAGATCCAGGAGCCGCGCGCCGGGCAGGTCGTACGAACCGGGCAGCAGCTCCAGGTCCGGCATCTGCACCCGGCCCGAACCGCCGAGCCGGGCCAGGCCGTCGGTCAGCGGCTGGTTGCCCTCGCCGCCCACGAGCACCACCACGGTCCGGCCGCCCGCGCAGTCGTCCACCAGTTCCTCGGCCGAGGGCGCGGTGTACTCGACGGCGACCCCCGCCTCCCGCAGATACGGCAGCTGCGGGTGGTCCCGCTCGGCGCACAGCACCCGGTCCGCGGCGTGCAGTGTCTGCCAGGCGGGCCAGGACAGCAGACCGGGGGCGACCCGGTGGCTGGCGGTGAGCAGGACGATACGGCCGGGGTCTTCAGCGTTCACACCCCGAACCTACCCCCGGGCGGGCGGGGTCAGGCGCCTGCCTCGGGCTCCTGCCCCGGGACGGCGGTGACCTGCGTGATCCACGGGACCTTGTAGGTGCTGAGCTGGATCTTCTGGTCGTCCCAGCTGCCGTAGCGCGGATTGACGTCGATGTGCAGCGCCTTCGACGCCTCGGTGAGCGCCTTCCCCACCGTCTGCTGACCGGCCGGGGTCTGCAGATCGGCGCCGAGTGCCTGGGCGAGCTTCGGGAGCTGGACCTCCTTGCGCAGGTCCTCCTCGATCTGGCCGGCGGCGACCCAGCGCTGCTCCAGCATCACCGCCTTCAGCCCCGTGTCACCACCGTACTGAGCGGTGGCCGCCGCCCGGACCCGCTGGATCTCCTTGCGGCTGACGCTCACCCCGGCGTCCTTCGCGGCCCGGTCCAGGACCCGTCCGAAGATCAGGTTGTGCAGCTTGACGCGGTTCAGCTGCCCGGACTCCTTCACCAGGTCCGCGGACCGTTCCGACGTCTGCTGCGCGCTGCGTACGTCCGACGCCTGCTGCTGGACCGTGGCCACGTCGATCCGGTCGCCCCCGACCACCGCCGCGGCACCCGGATGGGCCTCGCTGCCGCAGGCGGTCAGGAGCGGCGCCGCGACGAGCGTTGCGGCGGACAGGGCGAGCGCGGTGCGACGTCGGCGGTGCAAAGGAGCCTCCCGGGGAGAGTTTGTGCATCAGTGCACAAAGCCTTGCGGTGATCGATGTTAGGCAGTGGACGTGATTCGGGCCACTGCTTCGACCAACGATTTCCGGACCGGTCAGTGTGGGGTCGGCACGGAATCCCTCCCGTTCCCTGCCGTTCCCTCCCGGATCGCCCTTTCCCGCCGCCCCTCCGCCTCACATCGAACCGCGTACGTCCCGGTGGTGGGTCAGTTGCCGGCGGAGCTCCGTGGGGAGCGGGTGGTGGGGTCCGTAGGCGCGCTCCGTGTCGTACAGCAGGCCCTGCAACTGACCGCGGCCCGCCGTGTGGTCGCCGACCGCCAACAGGAGGTGGCCTATGCGGTGACGGATGTCGAAGGCCCGGCCGGGGCCGGCGGAGTTCGCGTAGCCGTTCGCGTAGGCGGGGAGGACGGCCCGGTACTCGGCGAGCGCGGCGGCCGCCTCACCGAGCTGTTCCAGACACTGCGCGGCGTCGTAACGGTATTGCAGGGTCTGGGAGTCGGCGGGGCCCGCCTCCGCCGCGCGGTCGTCGGCGAGGCGGCGGAGCTCCGGAAGCGCGCGGCGGTACTGGCCGTCGTCCATCAGCGTGGCGGCGTACTGCTTGCGCAGGATCCTTACGACCGGTGAGTGCTCGCCGTGCTCCTGGGCGGCGGCCGGCAGGATCCCCCCGAGGATGTCGACGGCCTGGGTGATGCGGCCTTCGCCGAGCAGCCGCTTCACGTCGTCGACGGCCTGGGCCACGTTCGGCCGGGAGGGCGGCTCCTGAGGCGGGGCGGGCGCCTGCTGGGCGGGGACGGGCGCGGGCGCCGGCACGGCCGCACGGTCGGGCCAGGGGGCGTGCGGGCGGAGGAAGGGCCTGGTCGGGTCGAGGGGTCCGGACGGCGCGCCACCGGCGGGCAGCAGGGGCCGCAGGGCCTCGTAGACCTCCTGGGCGGAGGCCGGGCGGTGCTGCGGGTCCTTGGAGAGCAGCCGCAGGACCAGGGCTTCGAGCGCCTCGGGGACCTCGGGCCGGAGGTGACGGACCGGGAGGGGCGGCTCGTAGAGATGGCGGTGCAGGACGCCCAGGGCGGTGGACCCGGCGAACGGCACGTCTCCGCTGAGGAGTTCGTGCAGGAGCACACCGAGTGCGTACAGGTCGGTGTACGGGCCGACGGCGCCGCCCATCGCCTGTTCGGGGGCCATGTAGGCGGGGGAACCGATCGGGGAGCCCGTGTGGGTCAGGCGGGTGGTGTCGGTGTCCATGACGGAGGCGATGCCGAGGTCGAGCACCGTGAGGGTGCCGTCGGGCTTCACCATCGCGTTGCGGGGCTTGAGGTCGCGGTGGACGATCGGCACGGCGTGCACGGCGGAGAGCACCGCGCACAGCTGGGCGGCGATCGCCACGGCCCAGGGCCACGGGTAGGGGTCGTGCTCGGCGAGGTGGTCGGCGAGGTCGGCGCCCTCGACGTACTGCATGACGAGGTAGAGGTCCTCGCCGTCGCTCCCCGCGTCATGGACGGTGACCAGACCGGGGTGGTCGACCTGCGCGGTGACCCGGCACTCGCGGACGAACCGCCGGCGCAGATCGTCGGCGGCCACGCTGCCGGAGGGGCCCGCGACCCGGTCGGGGCGCAGCAGCTTCACCGCGACCCTGCGGTCGAGGCGCTGGTCGTACGCCGTCCAGACCTGGCCCATGCCGCCCTGGCCGAGAATGGTCGCCAGCTCGTAACGCCCGGCGATGACACGCCCGTTCACCGGCTGTCGCCCTCCTTGCGGAGGTAGTCGCTCAGCTCGTCGAGCTCGGCGCGCACCTGGTCGAGACGCTGGGGCGCCGGCGCCCTCGGCGCGTCGGAGGGCGGAGCGAGTGGCGCGGCCGGGGGCGGCGTGGCCGCGGGGCCCTGCCGCGGGGGCGGCGTGGAGCCGTAGGAAGGGGCGGGCGTCGCGGCCACGTGCTGCGCCGCGTACCCGCTGTACGGGCCGGCGTACGGCACGGTCCGCGGCCCGGCGTGAGGAGCGCTCCGGGGGCCGCCGTACGCGCCGTAATGCCGTATCTCCGTGTACAGGTAGTAGGTGACCGTGCCGACGAAGACGGCCAGGATCCAGGACAGCAGGATGACCGCCTGCCCGTCCGTCATCACGACCTCGTCCTCCGGCAACGACTCGATGTAGAAGACGAGTCCGACGTTCAGCGCCAGCACCAGGCCGAACAGCCACCAGTCGCGCTGCTTCCGGGTGACGATCGCCAGTCTCAGCATGGCCACCCAGGCGAGAACTCCACAGCTCAGCAGCGCGAGTGCTACGAAGACCACGCGCAGCGTGACGAGGGTGGCCGAGGACGGGCGACGCGTCGGCGGCTGCTCCGGCGGATAGCCGTAGCCGTGCATGTGCTGCTCCCGGAGGGCGTGGATCGGACGTGTGCAGTGAGCGTATACACCGACACGGACCATCGGTCCCGAGTTGTGCGCAACCGTTGTGCTTCCCGTCACTCCGGGGCGGCTCCGCCTCGTTCCGGAGCGACCGAACCGTCCGTCAGCCCGTCGTACATCCCCTGCACCAGCTGCCCGCCGAGCCGCCCCGCCGTGCGCAGCGCGTCCTCGAACGCGGCGAGCGCGCTGAACTGTTCGCCGTACGTCCGCTGTTCGGCCAGCGGCAGGCGGGGCACCTGGAGGCGACGGGCGTCGAGCCGTGTCGCGGTGGAGGCGTAGCTGCTGGCCTGCCGGTTGTTGGCGGTGCCGCGCAGGAAGCCGGCGAGGAACCAGGGGTCCAGGGCGGCCGGATCGGGACGCAGCAGCTGGAGGTTGCGCCCGAGTACGGCACCGGCCGTGGCGTCGTCGACGACCCTGGCGGCCGAACCGCCGCCGAGTACGGGCACGACGACGTCGCCCGGTTCCAGGAGGAGCGGTTCGTCGTCCGGTGCCGTGGCCTGCGTGGAGGGCGTACCGCTGGGGGCCGTGCCGGCGAGGACGTCGTGCTCGGTGAGGACCGGCGCCGTGCCGCTGCCCGTGCCGGAGCCGGTCCGCAGGCGCAGGGCGCCCGCGCGGGCCAGTTCACCGACCGTGGTGAAGGGCCGCCTGGCCGGTTCGCGGGGGACGGCGGGCGGCGGCGTGAGCCGGGCCGTCAGCTTCAGGGTGTCGTCGAGCCGCTCCCGTACGCGAACCAGCTCGGCCGCGCCACCGCCGGCGGCCGGGGGTGGCAGATGGCGGGCGGGGGCCAGGTCCACGTCGTCGTCGAGGAGTTCGATGACGGGGACGGCCCGGCTGGTCCCCGGCCGCTCCTCGACGGGCTCACGGCGCCCCGGCACGTCGAAGGGGGTCCACGCGTCGAGCACCGCGCCACGCACGACCGGCCAGTCCAGCCGGCCACGGCCGGACGGGGCGCCGGCGGCTTCGGGCTCCGCCGTGTCGACGACGAGCAGTTCGGGCGCCGGGGGCTGCTCGGCGCCCGGCTTGCGGAGGACCCAGATGTGGAGCGGCACGCCGTACGGGGGTGCCGCTCCGGCCGGGAGCGCGATGACGGCGCGGAGGGCACCGCGACGGAGCAGATCGGCGCGGATCCGGCGCCCCGAACGGCGGGAGGCGGCGGCCGGAGGCATCAGCACCACGGCGGTGCCGCCCTCGCGGAGGTGGGCGAGGGCGTGCTGGACCCAGGCGAGTTCGGACTCGGTGCGGGCGGGGAAGCCGTACTCCCAGCGCGGGTCGTAGGCCAGTTCCTCGTGCCCCCAGTTGCGCTCGTTGAACGGCGGGTGGCAGAGCACCGCGTCCACCGTGAGCCGGGGGAACGCGTCGGTGCGCAGGGTGTCACCGGTACGCACCGCGAGCGTGGGCCCGTCGGCTCCGCTCCCCGTGGCGTGCAGGGCCAGCCGGAGCGCGGTGAGAGCCGCCAGGTCGGGATCGGCCTCCTGCGCGTACAGCGCGGTGGGCCCGCCGACGGCGCACAGCAGGGCGCCGGTTCCGGCGGCGGGGTCGAGGACGGTACGGGAGCCCCGCTTGCCGCTCCGCCGAGCGGCGTCCCTCGGCTGCGCGAGGTCGGCCATCAGCTCGGCGAGGCCGGGGGGTGTGAGCGTGTACTGACGCGGGTTGGCGTCGAGCTGGCGGCCGAAGAGGAAGTCGAAGGCCTGCCGGGCGCCGGTCTCCGCCGCCAGTTCGGCCGCGGCGCGCAGCAGCGGGACGGACGGCAGGAGGGCGGACGCCGTGGGCGTGGGGACCGCGTGTCCCGCTCCGAAGCGGTCCGCGAGTACGTGGTCCATGGCTCCCGGCAGCACGCCGGCCATCCGGGCGTCCGAGACGGCGGTGATCTCCAGCCAGGCGGTGGGCCTGTCCCGGACGAGCAGCAGGGCGCATCCCGTGTGGACCAGCGCGGTCACGGCACCGTCGGGGTGGCTCGCCACCTGCTGCCAGAGGCGCTCGCGCAGGGGTACTTCGGCGAGCTTGCCCTGCTCGCGCAGCCACTGCTCGACCTCGGGCAGGGCGAAGGACGGGCTGGCCTCGGTGCCCCCGACAGGTTTCGGGAATCCGGCGTGCCGGCGGCGCCAGTTGCTGACGGCCGCGCGCCCCACACCCGCGAGCCTGGCGATTCCGGCCGCGGTCACCTCTGTCGAGTCATCCGGCACTGGCCTGTCTCCCGTTCCGCGCACGTCGGTGTCGCCTGCTGTGTGGGGGCGAGCATACCGACACAGCCTCCCTTGTCGGTTCACAACGCTTCTTGTGTTGACTCGGTTCACAGCAGCTGGTCTTATTGACCTGCCGCACACCGATGCGGCGAAGCGTTCCGCTCACACTCCCCGTCGTTCATCGGAAGGGCACAGCCATGTCCCAGTACACGCAGCCGACACAGCCCCAGCAGCCGTACACCCCCGCGCAGACGCCGGGCACCCGCCCCGCCCGCAACGGCCTCGGCATCTCCGCTCTCGTCCTCGGCATCATCGGCACGGTCTCCGGGCTGATCCCGTTCTTCTTCTGGCTCGCGGGGATCCTCGGCCTCATCGCCCTGATCCTGGGCCTGGCGGGGCGGGGCCGCGCCAAGCGCGGCGAGGCCACGAACAAGGGCGTGACGACGTTCGGCGCGGTTCTCGGCCTGGTCTCGCTGATCCTGTCGTTCGTCGGGGCCGTCCTGACCTTCAAGGCCGTGGACGACGTGGTGACCGACATCAACAAGGCGGTCGCGGACACATCGGCCTCCGCGAAGCCTGCCGCCGGCGGCGGGGCGGCGGGCGGCACCGAGGGCAAGGAGGACGACATCCTGAGAGCGGGGGACGCCGCGGCGTACGACGACGGCCTGGAGATCACGGTGGACGCCCCGGCGCCGTACACCGCCTCCGAGTTCGCGGTCGGCCACACCAAGGGCAACAGCGCCTACGAGGTCTCGGTCGTCATCGAGAACAAGGGCAAGGAGAAGTTCGACGCGACGCTCCTCAGCGTCGACGCCCGCGCCGGTGAGGACGGTGTGAACGCCGAGCAGATCTTCGACGACAAGATCGGTGAGGGGTTCACCGGCACCACGGTCATGCCGGGCAAGAAGATCACGGCCACGTACGCGTTCGACGCCCCCGCCGACGCCAAGAACCTGACCGTCGAGGTCAGCCCCGGCCTCGACTGGGACGCGAGCCAGTGGGACCTCGCTCTCTGACGGACGAGCGCGCGACCCCCTTCCGGGGCCGGCCACCCCTCGACGGGCGGGCCGGCCCCGCGGCATCAGGCCACCCGGTGCCGCACCCAGACGTTCGGTTCGACGTACACGGCGTACCCGTGGGCGAGCGAACAGTGCACCGGCACCAGGCCCCCCGCGACCTCCACCGGCCCGTCCCTGTCGAACGGCAGACCCGTCCAGTCGCGCCACCGGGCGAGCGAACCGCTCACCGTCATCGACACCGGCGCCACCGAGTCGATCACCCCGCCCGCCCGGACGTGGACCCGCAGCCACGGGTCGACGGGCAGCCCGTCCTCCGGGCGGGTCCGCCGGGCGTACTCCTCCATCGGCACCGCGGCCTCGGCGTGCTTCGCACTCGGCCGGACCGGGACGACGAGCTCCCGGAAACCCAGCCGCCGGGCGCCAACTCATCTCACCGTACGGGCGCCTCGGTCGGGCTGTCGCCGGCCGGCAGCTTCTGCTCCGGGCAGCCGGACAGCACCTCGGTCATCGCGGCCTTCTCGGCCTTCGTCACCCACAGCCCGTACTTCGCCTTCACCGACACCTGACCCGCCACATACGTACAGCGGTACGCCTTGTTGGGCGGCAGCCAGGTCGCCGTGTCCCCGTCCCCCTTGCGGCGATTGGTGGACGAATCGGCGGCCACCAGGTTGAGCACGTCGTTGGCGAAGGCCCGTCGCTTCCCGGCGCTCCACTGCTGGGCGCCCTTCTGCCACGCGTCGGACAGGGCCACCAGATGGTCTATGTCCACCTTGCTGCGGCCCCGCACGAACGAGATGCGGGTGCCGGTGTACGGATCGGGGTCGAGGACCCCGCTGAGCACCTTGCAGCCGTCCGCGTCCCGCGCGACACCGGACAGCTGCTCCGCCAGTATGTCGTCCCTGGTCCCGCACCCGTTGCGGTCGGTGTCCGCCCAGGCGGACCCGAACTCGTCCCGGTCGTAGCCCGTTTTCGGCGCCCGGCCCTTCACGGTGAGCGCCCCCACCGCCTGAAGTGCCGTACCGCCGGCGGCCGGTGCGGCCGGGGTGGCCGAGGATCCGGGCGGATCGCTCAGGGCGTCGCAGCCCGTCAGGGCAAGCGATCCGGTCAGGGCCAGCGTCAGCAACGCGGCCGGACGGTAGCGGTGCGGGCGGCTCGGGCGGCGTACGGAAGGAAGAGGCGTCACGGCGGTCCAGCGTAGGCGCCGGGCGCAAGGGCCCCGCTCGCCAGGGGCCCCGTTCAGACCTTTCCGATCCCCAGCGTCGTCTCGGACGGCAAAAGACCGGAGCCGATCGCCGCCATCCACAGCGGGCCCAGCAACTCCACCAGCCGCTCCCGCCCTTCGGCCCCGAGAGCCGCCCAGGGCGGCGACGCCGCCTCGTCCGTACGCCGCTCCACCCGCGCCCGCAGCGCCCGCCCGGCCTCGGTGGCCGAGCCGTCCGCCGCCAAGAGCCCTCTGGCGGCCAGCCGTTCGCGGCCGGCCGCCCATTCCCCGCGGCTCCAGCCCCGGCTCGCGAACACCTCGGGCGGGGCTGCGCCGACCGCCGCGAACGACACCAGGGACTCCACCGGGTCCAGTCCCGCCGCGACCAGCGCCGCGACGTGCCCGTCCCCCCGGTGCTCCCGCAGCACCGTGGCGGCCTGCCACAGCACCAGGTGCGGCTCCTCGGGCCACGGCAGCGCGGCATTGGCCCCGGCGAGCGGCAGCCCCGTGACGTCCACCGCCTCGGCGGCCCGGCGCGCCAGTGCGGCGGCCTCGGCGAGCTCCGCGCCCTCCACCCGGTCGCCGAACAGCGCCCGGTACGCCCGGTCGACCGCCCTCGTACGCGCCGCGAGGACCTCCCGAGGCTCCGCCACGTCCCACGCGGCCGGGACGTGGCGGGCCACCACGCCCGGGCTGAAGCTGTGGAAAACGGCCGTCACCCGGTCCGCGTCCACCGCCCCCAGCGGCGCCGCACGCCACGCGAAGTAGGAGGGCCAGCGCTCGTCCGTGGCGTATCCGAGGGCCGCGGCCTCCTCGGTCACCTGCGGCGCGTAGTAGAAGACGGCGTGCAGCGGCTCCAGCAGGTGCCACATCTGACGTACGTGCCCCAGCTCGTCGGCCATGACCCCGGCCTCCCGTCATCCTGAAACTTGTCAACGACTAGATACGGACCCCAGCATGCGGCCGCCTCCGGAACTTGTCAATGACTAGATCTCGCGTACCGTGGATCCCATGAGCAGCGAGCGCACCTATCACCACGGCGACCTGCGGCGGGCGGTCCTGACGGCCGCACTCGACGTCATCGCGGCCGACGGCCCCGACGCCCTGTCCCTGCGCGACCTCGCCCGCCGGGCGGGCGTCTCGCACGCCGCGCCGGCCCACCACTTCAAGGACCGGACCGGCCTGCTCACCGCCGTCGCCGCCGAGGGCTACGCGCTCTTCGCCGACGCCCTGGCCGCCGCCCCCGACCTCCAGGAACGAGGCGTGGCCTACGTACGGTTCGCCGCCGCGCACCCCGCGCACTTCCAGGTGATGTTCCGCCCTGAACTGCACCGCGCCGACGACCCCGCCCTGCTCGCCGCGAAGGCCCGCGCCACCGAGGCACTGCGCGCCGGCGTCGGCGGCCTGCCCGGCGCGGTCGAGGACGACGCCCGCCTCACCGGCGTCGCCGCCTGGTCCCTGGCCCACGGCTTCGCGACCCTGCTGCTCAGCGGCAACCTGACGGACGCCCTCGAAGGCCGCACCCCGGAGGAGGCGTTCAGGACGGCGGCCGGAACCGCCTTCGGGCCGGCCCGCCCCGGCAGCTGACGCGGCGAGGCCCCGCGCCCTACGACCCCAGGATCGTCGTGAGGAACTCCCCGGTCCACGACAGGAGTTCGCGCCCCACCACCGGCTTTCCGCCGATCCGGCCCGCCGTCGGGCGCGGGACCAGGATCTGGTGGGCGGCCGGCTTGATGACCGTCTTCGGGTGCAGCCGCTTCAGCCGCAGCTCCTGCGACTCCCGCAGCTCCACCGGCGCGAAGCGGATGTTCGGCCCCTGCAGCACGATCTCGCCCACCCCGCAGGCCCGGGCCAGCATCCGCAGACCCGCCACCAGCAGGAGGTTCTCCACCGGCTCCGGGAGCTTGCCGTAGCGGTCGGTGAGCTCCTCGCGCACCGCCCTGATGTCCTCCTCCGCGTTCGCCGAGGCGATCGCCCGGTACGCCTGCAGACGCAGCCGCTCGCCCGGGGCGTAGTCGTGCGGGACGTGCGCGTCGACCGGGAGCTCGATCTTGACCTCCAGCGGCGGCTCCTCCTCGACCCCGCCGTCCACCGCCGCCCGGTAGTCCGCCACCGCCTCGCCGACCATCCGGATGTACAGGTCGAAGCCGACACCCGCGATGTGGCCGGACTGCTCACCGCCCAGCAGGTTTCCCGCCCCGCGGATCTCCAGGTCCTTCATCGCCACGTACATGCCCGCACCCATCTCGGTGTGCTGGGCGATGGTCGCCAGACGCTCGTGCGCGGTCTCGGTCAGCGGCTTCTCCGGCGGATACAGGAAGTAGGAGTAACCCCGGTCCCGGCCACGGCCGACACGGCCGCGCAGCTGGTGCAGCTGGGACAGCCCGAAGTTGTCGCCGCGCTCCACGATCAGCGTGTTGGCGTTGGAGATGTCGATGCCGGACTCGACGATCGTCGTGGAGACCAGCACGTCGAACCTCTTCTCCCAGAAGTCGACGACGACCTGCTCCAGCTGGTTCTCCCCCATCTGCCCGTGCGCCGTCGCGATCCGCGCCTCGGGCACGATCTCCCGCAGCCGCGCCGCCGCCCGGTCGATGGACTCGACCCGGTTGTGGATGTAGAACACCTGGCCCTCACGCAGGAGTTCACGCCGCACGGCCGCGCCGATCTGCTTCTCCTCGTACGGTCCGACGAAGGTGAGGACCGGGTGCCGCTCCTCGGGAGGCGTCGTGATCGTCGACATCTCGCGGATGCCCGTGACGGCCATCTCGAGCGTACGGGGGATGGGCGTCGCCGACATCGTGAGCACGTCCACATTGGCCCGCAGCTTCTTCAGCTGCTCCTTGTGCTCGACGCCGAAGCGCTGCTCCTCGTCGACGATGACCAGGCCCAGGTCCTTGAACTTCGTCTCCGACGAGAACAGCCGGTGCGTGCCGATGACCAGGTCGACGGACCCGTCCTTCAGCCCCTCCAGCGTCGCCTTCGACTCGGTGTCCGACTGGAAACGGCTCAACGCCCGCACGTTGACGGGGAACTGGGCGTACCGCTCGGTGAACGTGCCGAAGTGCTGCTGGACCAGCAGCGTCGTGGGCACCAGGACGGCGACCTGCTTGCCGTCCTGGACCGCTTTGAACGCCGCGCGCACCGCGATCTCCGTCTTGCCGTAGCCGACGTCGCCGCAGATCAGCCGGTCCATCGGGACGGACTTCTCCATGTCCTCCTTGACCTCGGCGATCGTGGAGAGCTGGTCGGGCGTCTCCGCGTACGGGAACGCGTCCTCCAGTTCGCGCTGCCACGGAGTGTCCGGGCCGAAGGCGTGCCCGGGGGCCGCCATCCGCGCCGAGTACAGCTTGATCAGGTCCGCGGCGATCTCCTTGACCGCCTTCTTGGCCCGCTGCTTCGTCTTCGTCCAGTCCGCGCCGCCGAGCCGGTGCAGGGTCGGGGCCTCGCCGCCGACGTACTTGGTGACCTGCTCCAGCTGATCGGTGGGGATGTAGAGGCGGTCCCCGGGCTGGCCGCGCTTGGCGGGGGCGTACTCGACGAGGAGGTACTCACGGGTCGCGCCCTGCACCGTGCGCTGGACCATCTCGATGTAGCGGCCGACACCGTGCTGTTCATGGACGATGAAGTCGCCCGCCTGCAACGTCAACGGGTCGACGGACTTACGGCGGCGGGCCGGCATCCGCCCCAGGTCCTTGCTGGCGGTGCGCTGCCCGGTCAGATCCGTCTCGGTCAGCACGGCCAGCTTCAGGGCCGGGTCGACGAATCCGTGGTCGATGGCACCGCACGAGACGTGGACGAGCGACGGCGTGAGCTCGGTCAGATCCTGGTCGAGGCGGGCCGCGATGCCCTCGCCGCCGAGTACCTCGACCGTACGGGAGGCGGGGCCCTGCCCCTCGGTGACGTACACCGTGCGCCAGCCCCCGGCCAGCCAGCCCTTGGTGTCGGCGAGCGCCCGGGCGGTGTCACCGCGGTACGCCTCCGGGGCGTGCATCCCGAGCTTCAGGGTGTCGCCGTCCAGCTCCTCGTCGGCGGCGAACGGGGAGGTGGACCACCACATCATGCCCAGCTCACGGGCCCGGTCCCGGACATCGGCGATGCCCCACAAGGAGGCCGCGCCGACATCGATCGGAGCCTCGCCGCCGCCCGCCGTGGCCGCCCAGGACGCCTGGAGGAACTCCTGGCTCGTCGCGACGAGGTCCGCCGCCCTGGTCCGCACCCGCTCCGGGTCACAGACCAGCGCCATCGAACCCTTCGGCAGGACGTCGAGCAGCAGCTCCATCTCGTCGACGAGGACCGGCGCGAGGGACTCCATGCCCTCGACGGCGATCCCCTCCGCGATCTTCCCCAGCAGTTCGCCCAGCTCCGGGTGCGCCTCCGCGAGGGCCGCCGCCCGGGACCGCACGTCCTCGGTGAGCAGCAGCTCACGGCAGGGCGGCGCCCACAGCCCGTGCTCGGCCACCTCCAGGGACCGCTGGTCGGCGATCTTGAAGTAGCGGATCTCCTCGACGTCGTCACCCCAGAACTCCACCCGGAGGGGGTGCTCCTCGGTCGGCGGGAAGACGTCCAGGATGCCGCCGCGCACGGCGAACTCCCCGCGCTTCTCGACCAGCTCGACACGGGCGTACGCCGCTGCCGCGAGCGCCTCCACGACCTCGCCCAGATCCGCGGTCTGTCCGCTGCTCAGCGCGACGGGCTCCAGGTCGCCGAGCCCCTTGACCTGCGGCTGGAGCACGGAGCGGACCGGCGCGACGACCACGCTGACCGGCCCGGTCTCCGGGTCGTCCTGCCGGGGGTGCGCGAGCCTGCGCAGCACGGCGAGGCGGCGGCCCACGGTGTCCGAGCGCGGCGAGAGCCGCTCGTGGGGCAGGGTCTCCCAGGACGGGAACTCCGCGACGGTGTCGGGGGGCAGCAGGGTCCGCAGCGCCGCCGCCAGGTCCTCGGCCTCGCGGCCGGTCGCGGTGACGGCGAGCACCGTACGCCCGGCCTCACGTGCCAGCGCGGCCACGGCGAAGGGGCGGGCGGCGGGCGGGCCGACCAGGTCGACATGGGTCCGGTGGCCGTCGGCGGCGGCCTTCACCGCTTCGGAGAGCGCCGGGTCGGTGACGACGACATCCAGCAGACCGTGCAGGCTCATGAAGGGATTCCGTCCGGTGTGGCGAGTGAGCAACGCGAAGGGCCCGACACGTGGGACGGGCCGGGGTGTCCAGCGTACGACGCCGGTGTGTCACTCGCGCGAGGGAACGGCGTTGTCCGGACAGCGGCAGCGGGGCCGGCCCTGGTCCGGCGGCCGGTCCGCCCTTGCCCCCGTGAGGCAGCCAGGGAAGCAGCCCGCCTCCCCCGCCCCACCACCGCGGCCTTCGACCGCGTCCTCGTCACCCGGGCCCTGACCGAAGACCTGACGGTCGTCACCCGCGACCCGTGGATCCCCCGGCACGACGTGCCGGTCGTGCGCGCCTGCCGGCGACGGCGGGACGCGATCCGGCCCCGAGGCGTTTGGAGGAACGCCCCGGGGCCGGATCAGTCATCCTACGGCGGGCTCCGTCACCCGTCCGTGGCGATCGCGTGCAGGACGTTCATCCGGCCGGCCCGGAAGGCCGGGACCAGCGCGGCGAGCGAGCTCTTGAGGGCCGCGTACGCCTCCTTCTCCCTGCCGTCCTGCGCCGTCGCGAACATGAGCATGTTCTCGGGCATCCTGTCGGCGCCGACATGACGCTCGGCGGTGGTGACGTCGAGGTACGTCGCGCCCTGGTCGACGGTCGTGTCGTCCGAGGTGATCGCGGCGATGGGTTTCCCTCACCCCGTCCCCCGGCACCCAGGGACGAGACCGGTGCAGGGGTCTCACCCTCCGGCCTGCCACTCCCGGCCGGGCGCGGGCGGTGAGACAGTGTCCCCCGGGAAATAGATGCATACGGAAGGGACCTCTGTGGGCGGCACGGACGGCATCGGCGACACGGACAGCCCGGAAGCGGTCCACGGGGAAGCCGCGGCACCGGGCCCCGCACCGGCCACCGACCGCGGCCGCCGCCCGGTCGCGGCGGCCCTCATGCTCGGCATGGGCCTCGCCGCCATCGACGGCACCATCGTCGCGACCGCGGTCCCGCAGATCGTCGGCGACCTCGGCGGCTTCTCCGTCTTCTCCTGGCTCTTCTCCGGTTACCTGCTCGCCGTGACCGTCACCCTGCCGGTGTACGGGAAGCTCTCCGACACCTTCGGCCGCAAGCCCGTCCTGATCGCCGGCATCATCCTCTTCCTGGCCGGTTCGCTGCTCTGCGCCGCCGCCTGGAACATGGCCGCCCTCATCGCCTTCCGCGTCGTCCAGGGCCTCGGCGGCGGCGCCCTCCAGGGCACGGTGCAGACCATCGCCGCCGACCTGTACCCGCTCAAGGAACGTCCGAAGATCCAGGCGAAACTGTCCACCGTCTGGGCCACATCGGCCGTGGCCGGACCCGCGGTCGGCGGGCTGCTCGCCGCGTACGCCGACTGGCGCTGGATCTTCCTGATCAATCTGCCGGTCGGTGCCGTCGCCCTCTGGCTGGTGGTCCGTCACCTCCATGAACCGGCCCGGCCGCGCCCCGACACCCGTCCCCGCATCGACTGGGCGGGCGCCCTCGCGGTCTTCGCCACCGGTGCGCTCCTGCTGACCGCGCTCGTCCAGGGCGGCGTCGCCTGGCCGTGGCTCTCCGCGCCCTCGCTGGGGCTGCTGGGGGCGAGCGCCGCGCTGGCCGCCCTGACCGTCCTCATCGAGCGCCGCGCCGCCGAGCCCGTCATACCCGGCTGGGTCTGGCGGCGCCGCACCATCGCCTCGGTCAATCTCGCCCTCGGCGCCATGGGACTGCTCATGGTCGCGCCGACCGTCTTCCTGCCGACCTACGCCCAGTCCGTCCTCGGACTCGGCCCGATCGCGGCCGGCTTCGTCCTGTCCGTGATGACCCTGAGCTGGCCCGTCTCCGCCGCCCTCTCCGACCGGGTCTACAACCGCATCGGCTTCCGCCGCACCGCGATCATCGGCATGTCCGGGGCGCTGCTGGTCCTGCTCTGCTTCCCGCTGCTGCCCTACCCCGGCGCCGCCTGGCAGCCCGCCCTGCTCATGCTGCTGCTCGGCGCGGCGCTCGGCCTCTTCCAGCTCCCGCTGATCATCGGGGTCCAGTCGACGGTGGGCTGGGCCGAGCGGGGCACGACGACGGCGTCCGTGCTCTTCTGCCGCCAGGTCGGCCAGAGCCTGGGCGCCGCGCTCTTCGGCGCCGTCGCCAACGGCGTGCTGGCCTCCCGGCTGGCCGACTCCCCCGTCCCTGGCCTGCCCGGCGACCTGGACGCGATCTCGCACGCCCTCGATGACCCGGCCGCCCTCTCCGTCGCGGCGGCGGCCCATCTGCGGCGGGCCGTCGACACCGCCGTCGACCACGTATTCGCCGGCGCCGCGATCGCCGCCGCGCTCGCCCTGCTGGTGCTCGTCCTCGTGGCCCCACGCCGCTTCCCGGTCCTGAAGGAGCACGAGGACGACGCCCCGGCCCTCAAGGGCTGAGCCGCGAGAACAGCCCCGGCCCGGCCGGCCGGGGGCCGGCGAGGACCCGGCCGGCAGCTAGGACCCGTCCGGCAGCCGGGCCCAGAAGTGGTCGACGATCTCCTCGACGTAGCGTCGCCCGTCCTCGCCGGAGGCGGTGCTGCCGCTGGCCCGGCTGAGCGTGGCCGTCATGAGGGCCTGGTACTCGTGATACATGGCGGCCAGCGGCTCGTTCAGCTGCTTGCGCTCCACGGAGATGAGCTTGGCGACGGCACGCGCGTGCGCCTGCCACCGGGTGCTGACGGCCTCGGTGAGCAGGCGGGCGAGTTCACCCTCGAGCCCGGTGATGGCGATGAAGTCGCGCGGAGGGAGACGGAGCAGATCGCCGAGCTTCGCGGACTGCCTCTTGTCACCGGTCCACCGGCCGGTCTCCTCCATACGGACGTAGACGTCCAGGGGCAGACCTGTACCGCGGGCGACGTCCTCGGGCGGCAACCCGCAGGCGACGCGATGCTCGCGCAACGTACGGGGGCGTCCCATGATCTCGCGGGGGTGACACCACAACACACCGGCCAGGGCCGCGAGTTCATGCGCATCAGGCAGAGCCGCACCGCGTTCCCAAGCCGCGATGTGGTCGGGGGTGACATGAGCCGTCCCGAAGGAGGCCCGCATTCCGTAAGCGACGTGACCGTGGGCCATCCCGAGCTTTTCACGCAGGGCTCGGGCAGCACGCGCATTGAAGGGGAGTGGAGGGTGCACGCACAGAACGTAAGGGCACAGTCACCGAAAAATCCATGGCGCCTGTCGCCTGAATCACGGTTTGACGCAATAGATCACCGGCGGTTCCGTAGGAACCGACAGAGGCGAGCGAGCCGCCAACTGCGTTCTCTGCCAAGGCACTTGAGGTTGCGGCCCTGACACGTAAGATCCGCTCGCAAGGCGCCGCTCGTGTGTTCGCACACCTGCTGTCACCCACGCCGGGCAGCGGCGGCACCCCCTCCCCTTGTCCGTCGCAGGCCCAGGAGACGCCCTCATGCACCCCAGCAGCACCGCCCCGGCCGAGATACCGCCGAACAGATCCGGCGGTCCGCTCGACCGGTTCTTCCGCATCACCGAACGCGGATCGACCTACGGCCGGGAAGTTCGCGGCGGCTTCGCCACCTTCTTCACCATGGCGTACATCCTCGTGCTCAACCCGATCATCCTCGGCAGCGCGAAAGACAAGTTCGGCGAACAGCTGGACGCCGTTCAGCTGGTGACCGCCACCGCCCTCGTGGCCGCGGTCATGACCCTGATCATGGGTGTGGGCGGCAACCTGCCGCTCGCCCTGGCCGCCGGCCTGGGCATCAACGCCGTCGTCGCCTACCAGGTCGCCCCGCTGATGGCTTGGGACGACGCGATGGGCCTCATCGTGCTCGAGGGCCTGCTGATCTGCGTACTCGTGGTGACGGGCCTACGCGAAGCGATCATGCACGCCATCCCGCAAGCCCTCAAACAAGCCATCAGTGTCGGCATCGGCCTGTTCATCGCCTTCATCGGCTTCGTCGACGCCGGGTTCGTCACCCGCATCCCGGACGCCGCGAACTCCACGGTCCCCGTCCAGCTCGGCACCGGAACCCTCACGGGCTGGCCCATGCTCGTCTTCTGCCTCGGCGTGATCATGACGGTCGTCCTCCTCGCCCGCAAGGTCAAGGGCGCCATCCTCATCAGCATCGTCGTGATGACCGTCCTCTCGCTCGTCATCAACTCGCTCGCCGATGTGAAGTCCTGGGGCCTGACCGCCCCCGCCCTGCCCGACGACCCCCTCGCCGCACCCGACTTCGGACTGCTCGGCCGGTTCGACCTGCTCGGGTCGTTCGGCCAGATCAGCGTCCTGACCGTCGTCCTGCTCATCTTCACCCTCATCCTGTCCGACTTCTTCGACACGATGGGCACCGTCGTCGGCGTCACCGCCGAAGCCGGACTCCTCGACGAACGGGGTCAGGTACCGGGCCTGGGCCGGGTCCTGCTCATCGACGGCGCGGCCGCGGTCGCCGGCGGTGCCGCCTCCTCGTCGTCCGCCACCACCTACGTCGAGTCCGCCGCAGGTGTCGGCGAAGGAGCCCGCACCGGCTTCGCCAACCTCGTCACGGGCGGCATGTTCGCCCTGGCCCTCTTCTTCGCGCCCGTCCTGACCATCGTGCCCATGCAGGCCGCGTCGCCCGCACTCGTCGCGGTCGGATTCCTGATGATGACCCAGGTCAAGCACATCGACTGGGACCGCTACGAACTCGCCGTCCCGGCGTTCCTCACCATCGTCGTCATGCCGTTCACCTACTCCATCACCAACGGCATCGGCGCCGGCTTCGTCGCCTACGTCATCATCAAGGCATGCCTGGGCAAGGCCCGTGAAGTCCACTGGCTGCTCTGGGGCACCGCGGCGCTCTTCCTCGTCTACTTCGCCATCGACCCGCTGGAACAGATCCTCGGCGTCAAGTAGCACGCAGCCCACGGCCTGAGCGGCCCCCCGGGTGCGGACCACGCCACCCCGGGAGGCCGCCTCCGTGGACAGCGTCCGACGAGACGGCACGGCCATGGACAATGCGTGCATGCATATCCGCTCCGCGCGCCTGGGCGAACTGCCTCTCCTCCAGGACATCGAGAGAGCCGCCGGGCAGTGCTTCGGAGACATCGGCATGCCGGACATCGCCGCGGACGAGCCGCTTCCGCTCGGCGAGCTCGCCCGTTACCAGCGCTCCGGGCTCGCCTGGGTCGCGGCCGACGACGCCGACGCTCCGGCCGCCTACCTGATCGCCGACCGCGTCGACGGCAACCTGCACGTCGAGCAGGTATCGGTGCACCCGGGCAGCGCCCGCCACGGTATCGGCCGGTCCCTGCTGGACCGTCTGGCCGGCCACGCCGCACAGGAGGGGGCACCCGCCCTGACCCTCACCACATTCACCGAAGTCCCGTGGAACGCCCCCTACTACGAACGCCTGGGATTTCGGCTCCTGGACGACAGCGAGCTCACCCCCGGCCTGCGAGAGATCCGGGAACGCGAAGCGGCACACGGCCTGGACCGGTGGCCTCGGGCCTGCATGCGCCGAGCCCTGTGACCCCACGGCGCCGTCACGGTGCGACCACGCACTCCGCCCACACCGTCTTCCCGGCCGGAGAACGGGGATCAGCCCCCACCGTGCGGCGAGCACACCGATGAGAGGCAGTCCGCGCCCGGACTCCTCTCCGTCACCCGGCGTGGGCGGATCGACCGGCGGCAGCTCCGGGCAGCACGATGCCCTGGGCGGCTCTCTGACCGTTCTGGCCCTGCCGGACGGCACGGAGGTCAGCTACACGGAAGGCGCCCATTACGGCCAGTTGATCGAGGATCCGCAGGAGGTCAGGCGCTTCGCGGTGACCCACGATCGGCTCCGGGCGGCAGCCCTGCCCCCTCGCATGTCACTCGACATGATCCGATCCGCGATGGAGGACAACCACCGTGAAGCGACTGTCCCGTCTCGATCTGACCGACGCGGCCTGGCGCGGAAGCAGCTGCAGCAATCAGGAGGGGGGCGACTGCGTGGAGGTGGCGGACGGCTTCCCCGGAGTCGTCCCCGTCCGTGACAGCAAGAACGTCCTCGGCCCGTCGCCGGCTTTCCGTGCCGACGCCTGGGCGGCGTTCATAGGCGAGTTGGCGAAGGACCACACCGTTCGGTAGTCGGCGTATCCGTACACACGCTGCCGCATCCGCTGACCGCGACAGCGAACTGCCCGGCCTCCGCCCCCACGAGGGGGTGAGGGCCGGGCAGTTCGGCGTGCGGGCCGGGTCAGCTCGTGGCTGGGGCCGTCTCCGGCGAGGTGGCCGCGTCGGCCTTCTCGCCGGGGTCGGCGGCGGAACGCCGGAGGGCCGGGATGAACGCCGCGATCACCACGGCGACCAGGGCGACACCACAGCCGAACATCAGGCCGGTACGGAACCCGGCCTCGGAGGTGAAGGTGTGGCCGGCCGTCTCCGTGGTCATCTGGGCGAGGACCGCGCCGATCACGGCGGCGCCGATCGATGTGCCGAGCGCGCGCATGAGGGTGTTGAACCCGTTGGCGGCGGCCGTCTCGGACACCGGGACCGAGCTCATGATCAGGGCGGGCATCGCACCGTAGGCGAGGCCGACGCCGCCGCTGCTGACCATGAGGAACAGCATCAGCCCCCAGGCTGAGCCCATCAGGAGGATCCCCAGTCCGTAGGCCGCCGCGATGACCAGCACACCGCAGATCAGCGTGAACTTCGGGCCGCGGGAGTCGGTGAGCTTTCCGCCGAGCGGGGAGATGATCATCATCATGATGCCGCCGGGGGCCATCCACAGGCCGGCAGCGAGCATCGACTGGCCCAGACCGTAGCCGGTGGCCTCGGGGAACTGCAGCAGCTGCGGCGCGATCAGCATGCCGGCGTACATGCCGAAGCCGACGAAGAGCGACGCGAGGTTGGTGATGAGCACCCGGGGGCGGGCCGTGGTGCGCAGGTCGACCAGCGGGTCCTTGGTCCGCAGCTCCCAGAAGCCCCAGGCGAGGAGCACCACGAGGGCGGCGACGAACAGGCCGACCGTCGTCGTGGAGGTCCAGCCCCACTCGGCGCCCTTGGAGACGGCGAGGAGCAGGCAGACCAGACCGACGGCGAGGCCGAGAGCGCCGGGTGCGTCGAAACGCTGCCCCTTGGCGGCGGCCGGGACGTCCGGGATCAGGAACCAGATCAGGGCGAAGATGACGAGGGCCAGCACGGCGGAGCCCCAGAACAGCACCCGCCAGTTCGCGTACTGGGCGACCGCCGCGGCGATCGGGAGGCCGAGAGCGCCGCCGATGCCGAGGGAAGCGCTGACCAGGGCGATGGAGGAGCTCATCTTCTCCTTCGGCACCACGTCACGCAGCAGGGCGATGCCGAGCGGCACCATGCCCATGCCCATGCCCTGCAGACCGCGTCCGACGATCATGGGGACGACGGAGGACGCGAGCGCACACACCACCGACCCGACGACCAGCGGCACCGCGCACACGAGCAGCATCCGGCGCTTGCCCAGCAGGTCGCCCAGCCGTCCGGAGACCGGCACACACACCGCCGAGACCAGCAGGGTCACGGTGATCACCCAGGCGGCGTTCGAGGACGTGGTGCCGAGGAGCTGCGGCAGCTCCGCGATGAGCGGAGTGACCAGGGTCTGCATGACCGCCGCCACGGTGCCCGCGAAGGCGAGCGTGGCGATCACAGCACCTGATCTGACGGTCGGCTGGGGGTCATCCATGAGGGTGGAACTCCTCGGGGGTCGGTGTCTCGTCTACCGGATAGCGATGTGCATCGTACATGCTCAGTGGGTCATACACGCTATATGTCTAGTGCACACCTCATGAGAGCATGAACCGCCGTTCACCGACGTGCGGCCGACCCCGTGCAGGAGCAGGAGCCGCATCACGACCTCTCGTACCACCGGAGCGGACGCCCCAGGAACGCACCCCTGGAGCGGAGCGCCTACGTCCTGCCGAGTCGCATCCGCACCCAGGGGCCGATGTCCAACGGCGAACTCAGCGACGCCTCAAGCGCTTCAACAGCGGCATCGAGCACCTCTCCGAGCGCCCCTGGCCGCGCCCCTGACCCCGGCAGGCCCGCACGCGGACGCGGCCTCAGTCCTCAGCCGACCCCACGACCGCACGCCCCGTCAGGGCCGCCAGCGACGTGCGTACGTGCGCCATGTGCGCCTGGACCTCCTCGCGGCTCTCCTCGTGCTCCCGCAGGACGCGCTCCGTCTCCCGCACCACGCGCTCCTCCGCCACCCCGGCCCCCGACAGCAGCTCCGCCGCCCGCGCCTCCGCGTCCTCCTGACCGTGCCGGGCCGCTTCCTCCGTCTCCGCGAGCTCACGCCTCGCCAGGGCGAGCAACTCCTCCCCACGGGCGACCAGTTCGGCCTCACGCGCCGCCACCGTGGCCTCCGCTCCGGCGATCTCCGCATCCGCCGCCTTGCCCCGCTCGGCATGCTCCTGCTCCTGATGCGCCAGCACACCCGCCGTACGGCGGCGCGTCTCGGCCATCTCCGCCTCCGCGGCCCCACGCACCTCACCGGCCTCCTGGCGCGCCCCCTCCACCAGCGCCCCGGCAGCCTCCTGCGCCGCGGCAAGCACCTGCTCCGCATGGGCGTCCGCCGCCGCCCGCACGGCATCCGCCTGCTCACGCGCCGCCTCACGGACTTCCCGGCCCGCCACGTCAGCCGCGTCCCGCAGCCCCTGCGCCTCCTCCAGCGCCGCCCCCCGCGCGGCCTCCGCCTCGGCCTCCGCCAGCGCCAGGATCTGCTGCGCCCGCTCCCCCAGCGACACGAACGTCTGCGGCGCGAGCGAGGCCACCACCTCGGCCAGCCGCGCCGACTCCGCCGCCAGCTCCTCGGCCAGATCCGTCAGCCGGGACAGCCGCTCCTGGGCACCGTCCCGCTCCGCCGACAGCGAGGCCACCACGCGGTCCACCTGCTCAGGACGGTAGCCACGCCCCCGTACACCGACAAAACCGTGCGCGGACACCGGTCCACCACTCATCCCTGAAGCCCTCTTTCCGCTCTCCGACTCCCCGACCACGAAGCAATAGGTCAAGGATGCGGTAATTGGCCCGGAAGTCGGAATCGATCAGCTGCAATCAAGACCGAAGCGACACGCATCACAAAAACCCACACAAAAGACGCCTGCCCCACCACAGGGCAAGCGCCTTTCGTACACAACTGATCAAGCCTGATCAGGCGGGGTCACAGAAGCCCGTCCCACATCTGCTCCAGCAGAACCGACCACCAGCCCTCCGGCGACGCCAGCGCCGCCGGATCGATGGCCACCAACTGCGCCTGGAAATCGACCGTCCAACGACCCGCCTGCTCCGGATTCAGCCCGAACCGCAACCGCCACATCCGGCCCAGCAACGCCATGGACCGCACGAACTCGGGCAACCCCGTGTTCACGAACTGCGGCGCCACCGGCTGACCACCCGGACCGGCCTCCACCGGAACAGCAACGATGTTCGCCGTCCCGTACTGCACACAGATCGCACGGCCGAAGTCCGAACCCATCACCAGATACGAACCCGCGTCCGACGCCGGCTGCACCTGCCGCTGCGCCGCCAGCTCCGCCAGCGTCGGCACCACCGGGTGACCCGGCTGCGCCCAGAAGAACGGCCCGAAATCAGCAGGCAGACCCGCCCACACCAACGTCCGCGCCACCACCTCCGGCACACCCTGGCGCGACACCGCCCGCTGATCGAAGCGCAGCACACCAGGACCGAACGCCCCGTGCAGCTCCTCCGCCAGCGCCTCCGGAGGCACCGCCATGGCAGGCGGCACCTGCGGCAACGGCGCCCGCACCGGAGCCGGCCGCGCCGGACCGTCGGCCACCTGATGCAGCTCGCCCTGATGCGTCAGCAGATGCTGCATGCCCTGCTGCCGGCTCGCATGATCCGTACCGTACGGCGCCACACTCGTGATCCGGACCTGCGGCCAGGTCTCCCGGATCATCCGCGCACAGTAACCACCCGGAAGCTCACACGACTCCAGCTCCGTGTGCAGCTCTATGACCTGCTGCGGCGGCACGTTCATCGCACGCAGCTCATGCAGCATCTGCCACTCCGGATGCGGCGTACCCGGCGCCGAACGCCGGATCAGCTGCTGCTCACTGCCGTCGGCCGCACGGAAACGCAGCACGGCCTGATAGCCCGGGCCGACCGTCGGCTGCCCGGTCGGCTGCTGCGGATAGCCGTACGCCCCGGAGGGCGGCGGCGGAGTGTGCGGGCCCTGCCCAGGCATCCCGGGCGGGCCAGGAGGACCCGGCGGCTGCGGCGCGGCCGGGCCGACCTGCCCCGGCCCCGCCAGCATCGTCGCGGCATGGTGCACCCCACCACCCGGAGGAGGCCCGGGCGGGCCAGGAGGAGCAGGCGGCGGTGTGGAACCAGGAGGAGGCGGAGGCGCGCCATGAGCCCCTGGAGCACCGGGCGGACCCGGAGGAGCGGGAGGGCCGGGCGGGCCAGGAGGACGCAGCCCGTTCGGGCCACCGATGCTCGCGTCGGCGAACATCGTCACGGCCTGATGCACCCCGCCACCCGGAGGCGGCGTGGCACCAGGAGGCCCAGGAGGCCCGGGAGGAGCAGGCGGCCCGGGAGGAGCAGGCGGCCCGGGAGGAGCAGGCGGCCGTGGCGCACCCGGAGGCGGCGTCGCACCGGGAGGCGGCGGCGCAGGCGCCCCGGGAGGGCCGACCTGCGAGACGAGCTGCGTCGGGAGATAACCCCCCGCAGGCGCGCCCGGCGCACCCGGCCCCGAGGGCGGCGGAGTCGCCCCCGGCCGCATGCCCGGCATACCGGGCGCCCCGGGTGGCGGCGGAGGCGTCGCGCCCGTCCCCCGCGCACCCCGCGGCGGCACGACGGCCTTGCTCGTCGCCGCGTCCGCGATGTCTCCCGCTCCGGGCCCCGGAGCAACCGGAGCAGGGGTAGCGGGACCCGCGGCAGCAGGCACAGGGGCAGGAGCCCCCGGAGGCGGCGCCTGCGGGTCCAGACCGGGAACGACAGCGGTCGGCGGCAGCTGACTGCCACCCGACATCAGCGCCGTAGGTGCCTCCGCCGGAACCACCGGCGGAGGAGTCCCGTCATCGTCCGACCCCGAAAGCGGCGGCGCGAACACCGTCGCCGGCAGCGGCACCCCGCCCCCGTCACCACTCGCACTCGTGTCCGTACCCGCCCAGGGAGTCCCCCCGGCCGGCACCCCGTCATTGGCCGTCGGCTCGTGATCCCGCTGCCCACCGGCAGCCGGCCACCCGGCCCCCGAATCGGCACGAACCGGCCCGGGAACGGAAGGAGAAAGAGACGGAGACGGAGGAGGCGGAGGAGAGGACGGAGCGGGCTCAGCAACGGGCGCCGACACCGACGCCGACGCCGAAGACGACGCGTCCCCCTCCGCCCGCCCGTCCGGAATCCCCAGCTTGTCCGCCGCCTCCTGCAACCACTCCGGCGGAGTCAGCAAGAACGACGTCTGGTTCAGATCAATGCGCTGCGGTGGCTCCGGAGCAGCCCGCACCTCCACGGAAGCCCCGTAATCCTCCTCGTACCGCCGAATCACCTCGCCCACCGGCAACCCCGGCCACAACGTGGCCTCACCGCTGTCCCGGGCGATCACCAACCGCTGACGGCCCCCATCCGAAACAGGGCCCTCCGCACGGTCCTCGGCCCACACCACGAAACCCAGCTCGAACTCACGGACCCGGACCTCACGCTGCTGATACGCGGGCACGTCACCGTTGACCCACTCATCCGCCCGCTCCTGCGCCTGCGCGAACGTCACCACCGCGCTCACCCCTCCACCGGGACGGCCCGCGCGAAGCCACCGTCCACCATCAGGTTCGCCACCGTCTCCAGCTCCGGCGGATTACCCGCCAGCCGCTGCAGGAAAGCATCGAAATCCTCACCGCACGGCAGCAGAAGCCGATCCACCCGCTCCTGCACGCCCAGGCCATCCGAATCCCGCGCATCGTCGTACGCGCAGAACCAGACCGACCCCACGCCGGCACCACGCACCTTCACCGCGAGAATCCCGCCCTGGACGAAACCCACGCCCAGAAAATCCTTCGTGAAGTGATCACGCAGACACTTGTTGACGTACACCAGATCATTCATGGCGGCTTCCTCGCGCACCGTGAAGAACGGCTGGTCCACGAGCAGTCCCAGCTCCGCGTCCAACGCCGCACCCACCGGCGCCGACCCACCGGCCGCCTTCAGGAACGACCGGTACGCACCCGGAAGCCGGTACCCCAGATCCTCCTCGACACCCAGGATCTGCTGCTCACCCACCGCCACAGAACCCTTCGGCAGCCGGAAATGAGCGGGCCGCGTCTCCTGCAGCGGCCGCGTACCCCGACGGTTCTGATCCACCGAAGCAGTCGCCAGACCACCGTGATGACGCAACAGCGCCTTCACCTCGACCGGCACCAACTCCATCCGCCGGCCACCCGCCACGTGATGCCACGTCCACCCGTGCGGAGTCGCCACCGCCGGAATCGTGCCCCACAGCTCATGCCCACTCGCCGACAACGCCGCGTTCGCCGACACGTAATCCGTCAGCCGCAACTCATCGACACCGAAACCCGGAGGCGGATCCGCGATCTCCGCGGCCGCACGCGCATACGGCGAAAGCACCGGAAAGCCGTTCCCGTCCACGCGCACACCCCTGGGGTGGCGGGACGCCCGGACAGGATCCGGGAAATGCACGACCTGCCCGGCATAGGCCGCATTCGGTGGCGCGGCTTGCTGCCCGAGCCGACCTGTCGTCATGGCGGTTGCCCCCTGCTGCGTCTGGTGTTCCGCACAGCCTATGCGGTGACGCAACAACGCCCCCCGCCCCCGCACCCCACTCACCGAACGTCACCGACGCGTGACGGACACGCGACAACCCGGCCACCGAGCCGCGACACGCGGACACGTTTCACCCACCCCGCTTCCCCACCACCCTGCATATTTGGCAGGCTGTCCCCCGCAACTCGGGGGATTGCAGGGAGGGACACCAGCGCCATGCACACAGCACAAACAGTCACATCCGGAGATCCGCGACTCAGTTGGAGCGCCACCGAGCCAAGCCGCCCACCCCAGCTCCACCACCGCCGCGACGGCATCCTGCCCGCCGTGGCCGCAGCCCTGTCCGTACGCGGAGAAACACTCACCTGCACCGCGGGCAAAGGCGACCAGCCACCCGTCCTCCACCCCCTCGTGCAGGACTTCCTCGACACCCTCTCCAGCAACCAGCGCGAACGCTTCACCGGACGCTGCCCCGAAGCCATACTCCTGTCACGCCAACTCACCGCAGCCGACGAAAGCCGCTCCAAACGCGCCCAGCGCAAGCCCCTCACCAACGGTGAAGCCCGCCGCGCGCTCAAGCACGCCCGCCTCACCGCCCGCCGCATCCGCGAGGACGGCGACCCCCTCCACGGCAGCTACGCGCCCCCCTGCCGTTCCTGCACGGAGATGCTCGCCCACTTCGGCGTACGCCCCGTCGACCTCACCAACGGTGCGGCGACCACAGCCGAGAAGGGCTGAGCACACCACCATGCGCGACGTACCCGGCCAACAGAGCCGCACCTCCACCACCCGCTTCCCCGTCGCGGTCGACGCCGCACTCCGCGACGCCGGATGGCGACCAGGACGCTGGGACATCCGCCAGGCCGAGGAATGGGCCGACGCCCTCCGCTCCCACGCCTCCCCCGCCGGACACCAGCACGCCGTCTTCCCCGCAGCCGTCGAAGCCTGGGCCGAATTCGGCGGACTCCGCATCAGCTCGACAGCACCCGGCCGGCAGATCGCCCCCGCCACCGTGCGCGTCGACCCGCTCAGCGGACTCCACCTGGCACGCACACTCGGCGACCTCGGACGCGCCCTCGAAACCGAAGTCGCCCCCCTCGGCGAAGAAGGCAACGGCCAAGCGGTCCTCGCCATCGACAGCGAAGGACGCGTCTACTCCATCGACCACACCGGCGACTGGTACCTCGGCTCCGACATCGACCGCGCCCTCGAAACCCTCATGACCGGCATACAGCCCGCACGCCTCACCTCCAGCTGACGCCCCTCACGCCGCGTCACCGTCCGGCAGGACCGCCGACACCCGGAAACCCCCCACTTCCGTCGGCCCCGACACGAACACACCCCCCAGCCCCAGCACCCGCTCCCGCATCCCCACCAGACCGTTGCCACCACTCGGCAGCCCCGCATCCGCCGTCACACCGTCCGTCGGACCGTTCTCCACCTGCATCGCCACCTCCGCCCCCCGATGCGCCAGCCGCACCCACGTCTTCGCACCCGCCGCATGCTTGTGCACGTTCGTCAACGCCTCCTGCACCACCCGGTACGCCGTCTGCTCCACCTCCGGCGCGTACGGGCGCAACTCCCCCTCCACCGACAGCTCCACCGTCATCCCCGCCTCACGGGACTGCGCCACCAGCGCCTCCACCTCACGCAACCGCGGCCCGTCCTCAGCCACGGCCGCCGCAGCCGCAGCCGCCGCCCGCCCCACCGAGGCCAACGGCACCTGCCCCGCCCGCGGAGCCACCAGAGCGTCCCCACTCCGCAGCACCCCGAGCATCTCCCGCAGCTCCGTCAGCGCCTGCCGGCCCATGTCCCCCACCAGCGCCGCGTTACGCACCGCCTTCGCCGGATCCTTCGGAGCCACCGCCTGCAACGCCGCCGCGTGCACCACCATCAGACTCACCCGGTGCGCCACCACGTCATGCATCTCCCGGGCGATCCGGCCCCGCTCCTCCGTACGCGCCCACTCGGCCCGCTCCTCCGCCCGGTCCGCCAGCAGCGACAGCTCCCGCTCCAGCGAATCCGCACGCTCCCGCAGGCTCTCCATCAGCCTGCGCCTGGCCCCGATGTAGAGGCCGAAGAGCACCGAGGGCGCCGTCAGCCCCAGCGACATGAAGAGCGACACCACCGGGACGTACCAGAACGGGCCGAACTCGGCATGCTCACTCACGCTCTGCCGCAACCGCACGTACGACACGATGAACGTGCCGACCAGCGTCATCCCCGTCAGCACGACCGTGATCCTGCGCGGCACCTCGGAAGCCGCCAGGGTGTACAACCCGACGAGCCCCATCAGGAAGCCCATCTCGGCCGGCGTCGTCGCTATCGACACCAGCACCACGGCGATCGGCCAGCGCCTGCGCAGCACCAGCACCGAACCCGCCAGCAGCCCGAAGAGCACCCCGAGCGGCACCGGCAACCCGGTGTCCCCGGCGAACGCCACCCCCTCCAGCGCGCACTCCAGCGCCGAGACCAGCGCCAGCCCCACGTCCAGGGCGACACTCCGCCGCCGCTCCCACCACCAGTAGCCGCGGGTGGTCGGTCCCGCCGCTTCCCGGTCTGCCCCCGTTGCGGTCATGGCGTCCAGCCTACGGGCGGACGCATCTCTTTTCCGGGAGACTCCTCCAGCACGGGAAGCGACCGGTCATGGGCTGCCGGACCATCTCCGCGGCGGGGAGCGGGGAGTTGTGCCGTCGCGCGCAGGGGGCTCCGTACGGCATAGTGTTGGGTGCCAATCGAGCGGATTGAAGGAATGTCCGCTTCGTTCCCCCATGGTGTAATTGGCAGCACAGTAGCTTTTGGTGCTATTTGTCCGGGTTCAAGTCCTGGTGGGGGAGCTGCACGCGCGGGCCCCGACCTCATGGTCGGGGCCCGCGCTCGTTTCGGGCGTAAACGCCCCCGGTATCCTGCGGATGTCCACCACCCGAAGCCGAAGGGCACATCCGTGAGCGCCAACCCCCCGGCAGCCGTCGTCGTCCTCGCAGCGGGTGAGGGCACCCGCATGAAGTCGAAGACCCCCAAGGTCCTGCACGAGATCTCCGGGCGCTCGCTCGTCGGACATGTCGTCGCCGCCTCCCGCGAGCTCGGCCCCCAGCACCTCGTGGTCGTGGTCGGCCACGCCGCCGAGCAGGTCACCGCGCACCTCTCCGCCGGGGACACCCCCGTACGCACCGCCTTCCAGGCCGAGCAGAAGGGCACCGGCCACGCGGTCCGGATCGGTCTGGCGGAGCTCGGCGGCGCCGTGGACGGCACCGTCATCGTCGTCTGCGGGGACACTCCGCTGCTCTCCGGCGAGACCCTCTCCGCGCTCGCCGCCACCCACGCCGCCGACGCGAACGCGGTCACCGTGCTGACCGCCGAGGTCCCGGACTCGACCGGCTACGGCCGGATCGTCCGTGACGCGGCCACCGGAGCGGTCACCGAGATCGTCGAGCACAAGGACGCCACCGACGCGCAGCGCGCGATCCGGGAGATCAACTCCGGGGTCTTCGCGTTCGACGGCCGGCTGCTCGGCGAGGCGCTCGGCAAGGTGCGTACGGACAACAGCCAGGGCGAGGAGTACCTCACCGACGTGCTGTCGATCCTGCGTGAGGCCGGGCACCGGGTGGGTGCCTCGGTAGCCGGCGATCACCGGGAGATCCTGGGCATCAACAACCGGCTCCAGCTGGCCGAGGCCAGGCGCCTGCTCAACGGGCGGCTCCTGGAGCGGGCGATGCTGGCGGGCGTGACGGTCGTGGACCCGGCGTCCACGCTGATCGACGCGGCGGTGACGTACGAGCGTGACGCGATCGTGCACCCGGGTACCCAGCTGCTGGGTGCGACGCACCTGGCGGAGGACGCCGAGGTGGGCCCGAACTCGCGGTTGAAGGACACGGTCGTGCACGCGGGCGCGCGGGTGGACAACACGGTCGCGGACAGCGCCGAGGTGGGGCCCGGTGCCTCCGTGGGGCCGTTCGCCTATCTGCGGCCGGGGACGAGGCTGGGCGCGAAGTCCAAGGCGGGTACGTACGTCGAGATGAAGAACGCGACGATCGGCGAGGGCACGAAGGTGCCGCACCTGAGTTACGTCGGGGACGCGACGATCGGTGATCACACCAACATCGGCGCGGCGAGCGTGTTCGTGAACTACGACGGGGTGGCCAAGCACCACACCACGATCGGATCCCACTGCCGGACCGGGTCGGACAATATGTTTGTGGCACCCGTCACGGTCGGGGACGGCGTTTACACCGCTGCCGGTTCGGTCATCACCAAGGACGTACCGGCGGGTTCGCTGGCCGTGGCCCGAGGCCAGCAGCGGAATATCGAGGGCTGGGTGGCCCGGAAGCGTCCTGGCAGCGCGGCCGCGCAGGCGGCTCAGGCCGCCGTTCAGGAGCCTGGCGGAGAAAGCTGACCGGAAACAGCCGCGCCTGACTCGGCGTACCGTGATAGATGCTCACCCATTTCGGCTGGCTCGTCGCACATCGGGACACATGCGCGCGGTGCCAGATACACGTCTGAGGAGACTGTGCTGTGACCGGGATCAAGACGACCGGCGAGAAGAAACTGATGCTCTTCTCCGGCCGCGCCCACCCCGAGCTGGCCGAGGAGGTCGCACATCAGCTGGGTGTCGGTCTCGTGCCGACGAAGGCCTTCGATTTCGCCAACGGTGAGATCTACGTGCGTTTCCAGGAGTCCGCCCGTGGCGCCGACTGCTTCCTGATCCAGAGCCACACGGCTCCGATCAACAAGTGGATCATGGAGCAGTTGATCATGCTGGACGCGCTGAAGCGCGCGTCCGCCCGTTCGATCACGGTGATCGTGCCGTTCTACGGCTATGCCCGTCAGGACAAGAAGCACCGTGGCCGTGAGCCGATCTCCGCGCGTCTGATCGCCGACCTGATGAAGACGGCGGGTGCGGACCGCATCCTCACCGTCGATCTGCACACCGACCAGATCCAGGGCTTCTTCGACGGTCCGGTGGATCACCTGTTCGCGCTGCCGATCCTGGCCGACTACGTCGGTGCGAAGGTCGACCGCTCGAAGCTGACGATCGTCTCCCCGGACGCCGGCCGGGTGCGCGTCGCCGACCGCTGGTGCGACCGTCTGGACGCCCCGCTGGCGATCGTGCACAAGCGCCGCGACAAGGACGTCCCCAATCAGGTCAGCGTCCATGAGGTCGTGGGCAACGTCGAGGGCCGGGTCTGTGTCCTGGTCGATGACATGATCGACACGGGTGGCACCATCTGTGCGGCTGCGGACGCCCTGTTCGCGCACGGCGCCGAGGACGTCATAGTGACGGCGACGCACGGTGTCCTGTCGGGCCCCGCCGCGGACCGCCTGAAGAACTCCAAGGTCAGCGAGTTCGTCTTCACGGACACGCTGCCGACACCGGGTGAGCTGGAGATCGACAAGATCACGGTTCTCTCGATCGCCCCGACCATCGCGCGCGCGGTGCGGGAGGTCTTCGAGGACGGTTCGGTGACGAGCCTCTTCGAGGAGCAGGGCGACTGACCGCCTGCAGGACCACCTGCGGGTGATCCACTTTGGGTGTGGCCTCCCCGCCGGGTAGACTCAGTGAGTTGCTCGGCGAGGGAGGCCGTTCTCGTGTGTAGGCACGGGGTCGGTGGTCCGTTATCGACGCGCTCTTCGTAGCAGGCCTGTCGTGGGCCGGGTGACCATCGGTTTTTCGTCACCTTACGAGGAGTGCAGCATGGCTGAGATCAAGCTCGACGCAACGGTCCGTACGGAGTTCGGCAAGGGCGCTGCCCGTCGCACCCGTCGCGCCAACCTGGTTCCCGGGGTCGTCTACGGCCACGGTGCTGAGCCGGTTCACATCAACCTGCCGGGCCACGAGCTGCTTCTCGCTCTGCGTACGGCCAACGTCCTGATCGGTCTCGAGATCGACGGCAAGGACGCCCTGGTGATCCCGAAGGCCGTGCAGCGCAACGCGATCAAGGGCAACATCGAGCACGTCGACCTCCTCACCGTGAAGCGCGGCGAGAAGGTCGAGGTCGAGATCGCGGTGCACGTCGAGGGCGAGCTGGCCCCGGGCGGCAACCTTCTCGAGTACGTGCAGAACACCCTGCTCGTCGAGGCCGAGGCCACCCACATCCCGGAGTCCGTCACGGTCTCCATCGCGGGCCTGGACGCCGGTGACTCGATCCTGGCGAAGGACGTTCCGCTGCCCAAGGGCTCCGTGCTCGCCGGCGACGAGGACGCTGTCGTGCTCCAGGTCGTCTCCGCGCAGGTCGAGGAGGCCCCCGCCGAGGAGGCTTCCACCGAGGCCTGATCCTCGCCCCACCTGCTTCACTGACGGGGTGGCGGTTCCCTTCCGGGGGATCCGCCGCCCCGTTCGCCTGTCATCACTGGTTCGTATGCGAGGAGACCGAGCGCAGATGTCCGACGTCACCGACCCCTGGCTGATCGTGGGCCTCGGCAACCCCGGCCCCGAGTACGCGGCGAACCGGCACAATGTCGGGTTCATGGTGGCCGACCTCCTGGCGGAGCGGATCGGCGGGAAGTTCAAGCGGGCGCAGAAGGCGCAGGCGCAGGTGCTGGAGGGGCGGATCGGTCCGCCCGGCCCTGGGAGCCGGCGGGTGGTGCTGGCGAAGCCGATGTCGTACATGAATCTGTCCGGTGGGCCGGTCACGGCGTTGCGGGACTTCTACAAGGTGCCCTTGGACCATGTCGTGGCGGTGCACGACGAGTTGGACATCGACTTCGGCATGCTGCGGCTGAAGCTGGGTGGTGGCGACAACGGGCACAACGGGTTGAAGTCGATGACGAAGGCGATGGGGCCGGATTATCACCGGGTGCGGTTCGGGATCGGCCGGCCTCCGGGGCGCATGCAGGTCGCGGACTTCGTGCTGAAGGATTTCTCGGGTACGGAGCGCAAGGAGCTGGCGTATCTGGTCGACCGGGCGGCGGATTCGGTGGAGTCGTTGCTGGCGGACGGGCTGGAGCGGGCCCAGTCCACGTACAACTCCTGACATTCCTGCTGCTTCTTGGGCCATTTCCGGCCACAGGTTGACCGAGGGCAGGGCTCTGCCCAAGGATCGGCCCCCATGAAACGGAGTTCGTCCCACCGACTGCTGGCTCATGGCCGGATGTTCGCCGCGGGCTGTGTCGTCCTGTTGCTGCTGGTCGCGGGTGTGTGGTCGTCGTGGAACAGCGCGCATCACATCGTTCTGTCCGAGGGCCGTGAGCACGGGACGATGGTGGTGACCGCGTGCGACGAGGACGTGTGCACGGGGTCGTTCACGGCCGACGCGGAGGCGCGGGACCGGTCCGCCGTGACGATCCAGCGGTCCGTGGCGGTGAAGAAGGGGGCCCGTTTCCCTGTCGTGGTGAAGCCCGGCACCGGTGATGTCGTACGCACCGGAACGCCGGGCTTCCTGCACGCCTGGGTGCCGTTGGGCGGTGCGCTGGTGCTGGCCGCGCTCGTGATCGGCGGCGGTATGCGGCTGACGCGGACCGCCTGGGGTGCGGGGATCGCGGGTGCGGTCCTGCTGACGGCGACGTTCTTCGCCCTCTGACAGGACCGCACCCGGTCACTCCGGTGCGGGTCAGCCGGTGTTGCGGAGGCCCGCCGCTACGCCGTTGACGGTCAGCAGCAGGGCGCGGGCGAGGAGCGGGTCGGCTTCCTCGCCGCGTTCGGCCGCCTGACGCTGGCGGGCGAGCAGGGACACCTGGAGGTAGGAGATCGGGTCCAGGTAGGCGTCACGGATGGCGAAGGTCTGCTGGAGCACCGGGCTGGTGCCGAGGAGTTCCCTGCCGCCGGTGACCTTGAGGACTTCCTGGACGGTGAGCTCGTGCTCGGCCTGGATGACGTCGAAGACGTGCTTGAGCTCGTCGGGGACGAGGGTGTCGACGTAGTGCCGGGCGATGCGCAGGTCGGTCTTGGCGAGGGTCATCTCGACGTTGGAGAGGAAGTTCTGGAAGAAGTGCCACTGACCGTGCATCTCTTCCAGGACGGTGTCGAGACCGGCCTCCCTGAGTGCCTTGAGGCCGGAGCCGACGCCGAACCAGCCGGGGACGATCTGGCGTGACTGGGTCCAGCCGAACACCCAGGGGATGGCGCGCAGGCCGTCGAGCGAGACGCCGGAGCCGGGGCGGCGGGAGGGCCGCGAGCCCAGGTGCAGGTCGGCGAGCTGGTCCACCGGGGTGGAGGCGAGGAAGTAGGCGGGCAGGTCCGGGTCCTCGACGAGCTTGCGGTAGGCGGCGTGGGCGGCGTCGGACACGGTGTCCATGGCCGCGTCCCAGCGGGCGAGTGCCTCGTCGGACTGGCGGGGTGCCGTGTGCAGGGCGGATGCCTGGAGGGTGGCCGCGACGGTCAGTTCCAGGTTCTCCCGTGCCAGTGCGGGGATGAGGTACTTGTCGGAGATGACCTCGCCCTGCTCGGTCACCTTGATCTCGCCTTCGAGCGTTCCCCAGGGCTGGGCGAGGATCGCGTCGTGGGAGGGGCCGCCGCCTCGGCCGACGGTGCCGCCGCGGCCGTGGAAGAGGCGCAGGCGTACGCCGTAGCGGTGGGCCACGTCGCGGAGCCGGCGCTGGGCGCGGTGGATCTCCCACTGGGAGGTGGTGATGCCGCCGAACTTGGAGGAGTCGGAGTATCCGAGCATGACCTCCTGGACGTCGCCGCGGAGCGAGACGAGCCGGCGGTAGGAGGGGTCGGCGAGCATCTCGTCGAGGATGACGTCGGCCGCGCGGAGTTCGTCGGTGGTCTCCAGGAGCGGGACGATGCCGATCTTGGCCCAGCCGCCGTGGAGGTCGACGAGTCCGGCTTCGCGGGCCAGGACGGCTGCGGCGAAGACGTCGTCGGCGCCCTGGCACATCGAGATGATGTAGGACTCGATGACTTCGGGGCCGAAGCGTTCGAAGGCCTGCTTGATGGTGTGGAAGACGCCGAGGGTCTTCTCGCCGGCGGCGTCGAGCGGTGCCGGGGTGGGGGCGAGGGGGCGGCGGGAGCGGAGTTCCTTGGCGAGGAGCTTCTGCCGGTAGTCGCGGGGCATGTCGGCGTAGCGCCAGGACTCCTCGCCGAGGCGGTCGAAGAGCTGACCGAGGGCGTGGTGGTGGGCGTCGGCGTGCTCACGGACGTCCATGGTGGCGAGCTGGAGGCCGAACGCGGACAGCGTGCGGATGGTGCGGTTCATGCGGCCGTCGGCGAAGAGTCCGCCGCGGTGTTCGCGCAGGGAGGTCTGGATGAGGGCCAGGTCGGCGATGAGCTCGGCGGTGCCGAGGTAGTCGCAGCCGGGGCGGTGCGGGGTGCCGGTGGCGAGCCGCTCGCGGGTGTTGACGAGCTTCTGCCGGATGCAGGTGGCCTTGAGCCGGTAGGGCTCTTCGGCGTTCAGCCGCTTGTAGCGGGGGCTGATCTCGGGCAGCCGCTCCAGGTCGGTCTGGAGGGAGGTGAGGAGCTCGTCGGTGGCTCCGGTGTAGCGGATGGAGTTGGAGAGGAGTCCGCGCAGGTAGTCGACGAGTTCGAGGGCGTCGGTGATGCCGTGCTCGTGCTGGAGGATCAGCACGTCCCAGGTGACGGCGGGCGTCACGTTGGGGTTGCCGTCGCGGTCGCCGCCGATCCAGGTGCCGAAGGTGAGGGGGCGGGTGCCGGCGGGGAGTTCGACGCCGACGCGCTCCAGTTCGGCGGCGAGGTCCTCGAGGACGTCGCCGACGGCGTTGGCGTGGAGTTCGTCGAGGTAGTAGATGGCGTTGCGGGCTTCGTCGGCGGGCTCGGGGCGTACGACGCGCAGCTCGTCGGTCTGCCAGATGAGGTCGATGTTCTCGGCGAGCCGGAGGTCGTGGCGTCGGCGGTCGGCCTCGATGACGGGGGTTTCGAGCAGTTCGGCGATGCGGCGGAGCTTGTTGAGCACGGAGCGCCGTGCGGCTTCCGTGGGGTGTGCGGTGAAGACGGGCCGTACGTTGAGGTTCTTGACCGTCTCGCGCAGGTGTTCGGGGTCGGCGTCCTTGAGGCGGTCGGCGGTGCGGGCGAGGAGCCCGCCTTCGGCGGCCCGGCGGTCGCGCATCTCGTGGGCGCGGTGGACCTGCTCGGTGACGTTGGCGAGGTGGAAGTAGGTGGAGAAGGCGCGCACGAGCTGCGCGGCGGTCTCCAGGTCCGTGTCGCCGAGGAGCTCGGCTGCTGCCTCGCCGTCGGTGCGGGTCAGGGCGCGGACGCGCTCGACGAGGTCGAGGAGGTCCTGGCCTTCCTGGCGTACGAGGGTCTCGCCCAGCAGGTCGCCGAGGCGGCGGATGTCGGCCCGCAGTTCGGTGGTGGCGGCAGGGGTCTGGTCGGCACTGCTCACAGGTGCGGCTCCTTGCAGTGGTTGAGCACGTCTGTCAGGGGGGCCGGGGCGCTCGCGGTGCTGACGGGTCACCCCGGATATGCAGAGTGCGGACCGCGCTGTCCGACGCTCCCAGGATAGGTGTCCGGGGGTTCGGCGTGCTCGTTGCCCTGCGGGGTGGTCCGGATCCGGGGTAGGCGGGAGGTACGGGCCCCGTGCCGGAGGGGTTCCGGCGGCGGCGCTCTCGTGTCGCGGCCTTCTTCGCTGTCATACTTACGATGCCGTAGGTTACGGAAGCGTAGCCCGCCCATACCATCATATTTCCTCACCACACAGGGGACTCCCCAATGCCCACCAGCCCCGATGTGATCGACGACGGCCTGCCGGCGACGGCAGGCGACTCCGCAACCCCCTCCGCCACGCTCGGCGGGGACAAGAAACGTTCGGTCGAGCAGATCGCGCTGCTCCTCTTCATCGTGGTGCCGTTCGCGGCCCTGGTCGCGGCGGTGCCGCTGGCCTGGGGCCGTGGCGTCAGCTGGCTCGACCTGGGCCTGCTGGTCGCCATGTACTACTGGGGCTGCCACGGCGTGACGATCGGTTTCCACCGCTACTTCACGCACGGCTCCTTCAAGGCGAAGCGTCCGCTCCGTATCGCCCTGGCGGTCGCCGGCTCCATGGCGGTCGAGGGTCCGCTGGTGCGCTGGGTGGCCGACCACCGCAAGCACCACCGGTTCTCCGACGCCGAGGGCGACCCGCATTCGCCGTGGCGCTTCGGTGAGAACCTCCCGGCGCTGATGAAGGGCCTGTGGTGGGCCCATATCGGCTGGATGTTCAACGAGGAGCAGACACCGCAGCAGAAGTACGCCCCTGACCTGGTCAGGGACCCGGCGATCCGTGCGATCTCGCGTCACTTCCTCAGCTTCACGATCCTCTCGCTGGCGATCCCGCCGCTGGTCGGCGGCCTGGTCACCCTGTCGTGGTGGGGCGCGTTCACCGCCTTCTTCTGGGGCTCGCTGGTCCGTGTCGCGCTGCTGCACCACGTGACGTGGTCCATCAACTCCATCTGTCACGCGGTCGGGAAGCGGCCCTTCAAGTCCCGCGACAGGTCCGGGAACGTGTGGTGGCTGGCGGTCCTCTCGTGCGGCGAGTCCTGGCACAACCTGCACCACGCGGACCCGACGAGTGCCCGGCACGGGGTGATGAGGGGACAGATCGATTCCAGCGCCCGGTTGATCCGCTGGTTCGAGCAGCTGGGCTGGGCACATGACGTGCGGTGGCCCGATGCCTCGCGTATCGCCTCCCGGCGCAAGCCCCCGGCCGCCGACCCGGCATGATTGACGACGTGGCGACCGACGGAAGCACCAGCGGCGAGAAGAGCATGCCTGCCCCCACGCGACGGGTCCGGCGGGTCCGGATGACGGGCAAGGAGCGCCGCGAGCAACTCCTGGACATCGGCCGCGCCCTGTTCGCCGACAAGGGCTTCGAGGGCACCTCGGTGGAGGAGATCGCGGCGCGTGCCGGGGTCTCCAAGCCCGTGGTGTACGAGCACTTCGGCGGCAAGGAGGGCCTGTACGCCGTCGTGGTCGACCGTGAGATGCGCCAGTTGCTGGATCTGGTGACGGGCGCACTCACGGCGGGTCATCCGCGTGAGCTGCTGGAACAGGCGGCGTTCGCGCTGCTCGACTACATCGAGACGTATACGGACGGTTTCCGGATCCTGGTCCGCGACTCCCCCGTCGCGCAGTCGACAGGCACGTTCGCCTCGCTGATCAGCGACATCGCGACGCAGGTCGAGGACATCCTGGGCCTGGAGTTCAAGGCCCGGGGTTTCGACCCGAAGCTGGCCCCGCTGTACGCGCAGGCCCTGGTCGGGATGGTGGCACTGACCGGCCAGTGGTGGCTGGACGTGCGGAAGCCGAAGAAGGCCGAGGTCGCGGCCCACCTGGTGAATCTGGCGTGGCACGGGCTGGAGAACCTGGAGTCGAAGCCGCGGCTGATAGGCCACCGGAAGAACTGACCCGCCGCGGTGTTTCCGGCATTCCGAACTTCCGGCCGGTCGAGACGGCCGGGAGCGACCGGCACCCGGCCGTACGGGTGCACGAGCTGGACCCGGTGAACAAGACGTACGCCGTGACGGGCATCCATCACGACCGGCTCAAGACCGGGGTCCCGTTCCCCGTCGACCTCGGCATCTCGCCGGAGGCGCTCGACGCGCTGTGACGGCCGGCCGGGACGGTCACCCGGCCGTGCGCGCCACGGCGAAGACGCGGCGGAACGGGAAGACCGTGCCGTGCGGGCCGGCCGGGTAGGCCGTGCGCAGCAGGTCGCGGTATTCGCCGAGGAAGGCGTCGTGCGCTTCCGGGTCGTCGGCGAGGGCGTCGAGGACGGGGCGCAGGCCGGTGCCCTTGACCCAGTCGAGGACGGGGTCCTCGCCCTGGAGCAGGTGCAGGTAGGTGGTCTCCCAGACGTCGACGGTGCGTCCGGGTGCGGTGAGGTGCTCCAGGTACTCGGCGGGTGTGTGTACGGCGTCGCCGTGGCGCAGGAGGCCGCCGAGGCGGTCGTGCCAGCGGGGGGATTCGGCGAGTTCGCGCATGAGGGTGTGGCTGGGGGCGTCGAAGTTGCCGGGGACCTGGAAGGCGAGGGTGCCGCCGGGGGCGAGGGCGTCCAGCCAGTGCGGGAAGCGGTCGGTGTGGCCGGGGACCCATTGGAGCAGGGCGTTGGAGACGATGAGGTCGTACGTCTCGGTGGGCGCCCAGGTGGTGGCGTCGGCCTCGGTGAAGTCGAGGAGGGGGCCGGCGTGGGCGCGGGCTCGTTCGAGCATCTGGGGGGAACTGTCGTAGCCGGTGATGCGGGCGCCGGGCCAGCGTGCCGCGAGGAGGGCGGTGACGTTGCCCGCGCCGCAGCCGAGGTCGGCGATCCGGGGTGCGGGTTCGTGCGGCAGGGGTCCGGTCCGGGCCAGGAGGTCATGGAAAGGGCGGGTGCGGTGGTCGGCGTGGCGGAGGTATTGCAGGGGGTCCCAGGTGGGTGCTGTCATGAGCCCAGGATCACCAAGAAAGTCTCTTGATGTCAAGACACTTGAATTCAAGAGACTTCATGTCGAGGGACCCTCTACACTGATCGACATGGAGGACGAGGTCGACCGGCTGGTCGCTGCATGGCGCCGAGAGCGCCCCGACCTCGACGTGGAACCACTCGAGGTCCTGAGCCGCGTCTCCCGGCTGGCCCGGCATCTGGACCGGGCCCGCAGGATCGCCTTCGCGGAGCACGAGCTGGAGCCCTGGGAATTCGACGTCCTGACGTCCCTGCGCCGCGCCGGTGCCCCGTATCAGCTCTCCCCCGGCCAGCTCCTGACCCAGACCCTGGTCACCTCGGGCACGATGACGAACCGCATCGACCGGCTGACCAAGAAGAACCTGGTGGAGCGGCTGCCCGACCCGAGCGACCGCCGCGGCGTCCTGGTGAGGCTGACCGACCTGGGCCGTGACAAGGCCGACCAGTCGCTGGCCGGGCTGCTCGACCAGGAGCGGGCCATCCTGGGCGAGCTCTCCCGTCAGCAGCGGTCCGAACTGGCCGGGCTGCTACGCCAGTTGACCGCCCCGTTCGACAACATCCCCGGTTAGCGCGGCCGGGCCCACCCCCGCCCGCCGGGCCAGCGCCACGGCCGCCAGGGTCGAGTGCACACCCAGCTTCCCCAGCACGTTCTGCATATGGGTACGCACCGTGTGCGGGGACAGGAAGAGCCGCTCCGCGACCGCCTTGCGCCCCAGGCCCGCCACCATGCAGCGCAGCACCTCTCGCTCGCGCGGCGTCAGCGACTCGACGAGCTGCTCGCTCTCGGTGCGGTGCTTGCGGGCCGCGGTCAGCTCCCGCAGGACCCCGGTCAGCAAGGCGGCCGGCAGATGCGTCTCATCACGCAGCACACCCCGTATGACCGTCAGAAGCCGTTGCAGCGAACAGTCCTTGGCGACCCAGCCCGACGCCCCGGCCTGCAGCGCCGTCGCGGCCCGGCGTGGGTCGTCCGTCTCCGCGAGCACCACCGTCCGCATGTGCGGATGCCCCGCACGAGCCCCGGCCACCAGCGAGATGCCGTCCACCGGCGCACCGCCGGCAGCGTCCTCCGGTGCGCCGCGCGGCGCGGGAACGGTCCGGGCCCCGCCCGGGGCCGGAACGCCCAGTTCGGCGTCGACCAGCAGCACGTCGTAGCGGCGCCCCTCGGCGGTCGCGCGCTCCAGACACCGCAGCGCGGCGGGGCCACTGCCCGCCGCGGACACGTCGACGTCCGGTTCGGCGGCGAGGGCCGCCGCGAGGGACTCGGCAAAGATGCGGTGGTCGTCGACCACCAGAACCCGGATACGAGCCACAGACACCCCCATGCTGCGTGAGCTCCTGGGGCGCCTCGTTCAAGGCCGGCCCCGACGGGGACGGACCGCGGCGAACACGACGCCCGGAGCACTCCGGTGGTCCGTCGGCGCACGGCCGCCGCCGTGTGCCGGCCGCCACCCGCCCCGGGCGTCGTATCCGACTGTCTCGTCCCCTGAAACGGCACCGGCCCCCACCGGTGCTGAGCATCAGCGTACGGCGGGCGGTGGGCGGGGGAAGGTGATTCGCGGAACTGACCACCGAAGGTGTTTAGGGTGTTGTTCATGTTCCGTCTTGAGACCGAAGTGGACAAGGAACGTCGTATTCTGCTGGGCCGTCGGCTGCACGACGACAACTGGGACGGATCACCGGAGCTGCGCGCCCTGCACTCCACCCCCGCCGAGCACGAAGTCCCGCTGGAGGTCTGGCTCCTGGACGACGACGGAGAGCTGGCCGGCGGGCTGAGCGGGCGGACCTGGGCCTACTGGCTCCATGTGGACCTGCTCTGGGTGGACGCCTCCCACCGCCGCGCCGGCCTCGGCGCGCGACTGCTCGCCGAGGCGGAACGCCTCGCCCACGACGACCGGGCCTGTACCCGCTCCCGGCTCGAGACCTGGGGCTTCCAGGCCCCGGACTTCTACCGGAAGCAGGGGTACGAGGTGGTCGGCGAGGTAGCGGACTACCCGCCCGGCGTCGCGGAGTTCATCCTGGTCAAGCAGCTGGAGCGATCCGCCGGGCCCCCGCCGAAGGGACCGCGGGGAAGATTCCCGGGGCGGCGTGACCGGCGGAGGTGAAGGCCTCCGAAACGGCCTTGGCGACGGTGTCCGCCATCGCTTCCTCCACCAGCACGATCGCCGAGCCGCCGAAGCCGCCCCCGGTCATCCTGGCCCCGAGTGCCCCGGCGGTGTTCGCCGTGGAGACCACGAGGTCCAGCTCCGGGCACGAGACCCGCAGGTCGTCGCGGAGCGAGAGGTGCCCCTGGTTGAGGACCGGGCCCGCCGCGCGCACCTCGCCCGCGTCGAGCAGCGAGATGACCTGTTCCACCCGGTGGTTGTCGCTCACCACATGACGGACGTACCGCACGACCGACTCGTCCTCGCCCGCCGCCGCGAGGGTCTCCAGTGCGGCGTCCAGGCCCTCGTACGGAAGGTCGCGGAGGGTGGGGATGCCGAGCGCCCGGGCGCCCGCCTCGCAGCCGGCCCGGCGCTCCGCGTACGCGCCGTCACCCAGGGCGTGCTTGACCCGGGTGTCGACGACGAGCAGTTGCAGCCCGTGTGCGGGCAGGTCGAAGGGGACCTGGCGCTGGGTGAGATCGCGGGTGTCGAGGTACAGCGCGTGGCCCTCGGTGCAGCACGCGGAGGCCATCTGGTCCATGACGCCGCAGGGCACGCCGACGAAGGAGTTCTCGGCGCGCTGGCCGAGCACGGCGATCTCCGGTTCGCTCAGGCCGAGTTCGAAGAGGTCGTTCAGGGCGAGCGCGGTGACGACCTCGAGGGCGGCCGACGAGGAGAGTCCGGCGCCCACCGGCACGGTGGAGGTGAGCTGGATGTCCGCCCCGGTGACCGCGTGACCCGCCTCGCGGAGCGCCCAGACGACACCGGCCGGGTAGGCGGCCCAGCCGTGGCCGGAGTGCGGGACCAGCTCGTCGACGCGCAGGGAGACGACGCCACCCGGTACGTCGGTGGAGTGCAGGCGCAGCTGTCCGTCGGAGCGGCGGGCGACGGCCGCGCGCGCGTGGTGCGGGAGGGCCAGCGGCATGACGAAGCCGTCGTTGAAGTCGGTGTACTCACCGATCAGGTTCACTCGTCCGGGTGCCGCCCAGATCCCCTCGGGGACGGTCCCGTAGAGCTCGGTGAAGGAGGCGGTCAGGTCGGCGTTGTCGGTCATGGTGCGGTGGGCTCCTCTCGGCGGGCGAACGTCCACGCGTCGGCGACGATGGCGGCCAGGTCGGCGCGGGACGGCTGCCAGCCGAGCCTCTCCCTGGCGGTGGCGGCGGAGGCGACGAGGACGGCCGGGTCGCCGCCGCGCCGGGGCGCCGCGGTCTCGGGGACCGGGTGGCCGGTGACCTGGCGGACGGTCTCGATGACTTCGCGTACGGAGAAGCCGTTGCCGTTGCCGAGGTTGCAGATGAGGTGTTCGCCCGCGGTGGCCGCGTCCAGGGCCAGCAGATGGGCCTCGGCGAGGTCGGCGACGTGGATGTAGTCGCGTACGCAGGTGCCGTCGGGGGTCGGGTAGTCGTCCCCGTAGACGGAGATCGAGTCGCGCTGTCCGAGGGCGACCTGGAGGACCAGCGGGATGAGGTGCGACTCGGGGCTGTGGCGCTCGCCGCAGCTGCCGTAGGCGCCGGCGACGTTGAAGTAGCGCAGGGAGACGGCGGCCAGGCCGTGGGCGGTCGCCTCGCCGCTGATCATGTGGTCGACGGCCAGCTTGGAGGCGCCGTACGGGCTGGTGGGCGCGGTGGGGTCGGTCTCCGTGATGGGGCTGGAGACCGGTTCTCCGTAGGTCGCCGCGGTGGAGGAGAAGACGAGGGTGCGCACCCCCGCGTCGCGCATGGCGGCGAGGAGTGCGGTGGTGCCGCCGACGTTGTTGACCCAGTACTTCTCGGGGTCGGCGACGGACTCGCCGACCTGGGAGTACGCGGCGAAGTGCAGCACTCCGTCGTAGGAGGGGTCCAGCCACTTCGCGGCGTCCTGGATGCGTCCCTCGATGAACTCGGCGCCCGTGGGGACGCCTTCGCGGAAACCGGTCGACAGGTCGTCGAGGACGGTCACGGTGTGGCCGGCCTCCAGCAGGTGTGCGGCGACGACACTGCCGACGTATCCCGCGCCACCCGTCACCAGGTACTTCTTGCCGGTGTTGCTCACTCGCTCGCTACCTCTCGCAGTCGCTGGGCCGCGGCCTCCGGCGGCACGTCGTTGATGAACACGCCCATGCCGGACTCGGAGCCCGCGAGGAACTTCAGCTTGCCGGTGGTCCGCCTGATGGTGAAGAGCTCGAGGTGCAGCCCGAACTCCTCGCGGCCGGGGACCCTGAAGGGCGCCTGGTGCCAGGCCGAGATGTACGGGGTCGGCGGCTCGCCGGGGCCGAAGATCCGGTCGAATCGCCTCAAGAGTTCCAGATAGATCTGTGGGAACTCCGTGCGGGCACCCTCGTCGAGCTCCCGCAGGTCGGGGACGCGGCGGCGCGGGTGGAGGTGGACCTCGTAGGGCCAGTGCGCGGCGTACGGCACGAAGGCGACCCAGTGCTCGCCCTCCAGGACGACACGGTCGCCGTCGGCCAGTTCCCGGGCGACGACGTCGTCGAAGAGGTTGCGGCCGGTCTCGGCGCGGTGGGTCTGCGCCGAGCGCATCATCAGCTCGGTGCGCGGGGTGACGAAGGGGTAGCCGTAGATCTGCCCGTGCGGGTGGCCGAGGGTGACGCCGATCTCGGCGCCGCGGTTCTCGAAGCAGAACACCTGGGTGACCTGCGGGAGCTCGGCGAGATCGGCCGTGCGGTCGGTCCAGGCCTCCAGGACCAGGGCGGCCTGGTCCTCGGTGAGGCCGGCGAAGGACACGTCGTGGTCGGAGGTGAAGCAGACGACCTCACAGCGGCCCGAGTCACCGGCGAGGGAGGGGAAGCGGTTCTCGAAGACGGCGACGTCGTAGCCGGTGTCGGGGATCTCGCTGAGCCGGCCCTCACTCGACGGGCAGAGCGGGCATTCGTCGGCCGGCGGGTGGTACGTACGCCCCTGCCGGTGCGAGGCGATGGCCACCGAGTCGCCGAGCAGCGGGTCGTGGCGGATCTCCGAGGACGTCGATACGGCATCCAGCGGCCGCAGGTCGACGGCGTCGCGGACGGTGTCATCCGCGGAGTCGTAATAGATCAGCTCACGGCCGTCGGCGAGGGTCGTAACCGTCTTCTTCACCAGGCTCCTCCATGTAACGCCCTCTAAACAGAACCGCACATAACTAATCACAACCCAACAGGTGCGTCAATGCCGTCAGATCCTGTGCCCGTCCCGTGTAAACGATCACCAAGATCCGGACATTCCACCCTGTCCGATCACGATCAAACAAAGAACGTCATACAAGCTGTTCATTTTCTGAACACAAAGGCGTAGGTTCCGACGGGTTCAGTTCGCGCAACGAAGCGAGTACCCCCCATGCACTATCTGGCCGAAGGGCTCCGGCTCCCCACGAACGGGCTCGATTACACAATCCTGGCGATCTACTTCGTCGTGGTGCTCGGCATCGGCTTCGCCGCCCGGGCCAGTGTGAGGACGAGCCTCGACTTCTTCCTCTCCGGACGGTCGCTGCCCGCCTGGGTGACCGGTCTGGCCTTCGTCGCGGCGAATCTCGGGGCGACCGAGATCCTCGGCATGGCGGCGACCGGCGCGCAGTACGGCGTCGCGGTCGTCCACTGGTACTGGATCGGCGCCATCCCGGCCATGGTCTTCCTCGGCCTGGTGATGATGCCCTTCTACTACCGGTCGAAGGTCCGTTCCGTACCGGAGTTCCTGCTCCAGCGCTTCGACAAGTCGGCGCACCTGCTGAGCTCCGTGCTCTTCGCCTTCGCGGCGATCCTGATCGCGGGCGTGAACCTCTACGCCCTGTCGATCGTCGTGGAGGCGCTGCTGGGCTGGGACCGCTCGGTCGCGATCGTCGTCGCCGGCGTGTTCGTCCTGCTCTACATCACCATCGGCGGTCTCTCCTCGGCGATCTACAACGAGGTGCTGCAGTTCTTCGTCATCCTCGCCGCGCTGATCCCGCTGACCCTGCTGGGCCTCAAGCGCGTCGGCGGCTGGGACGGGCTGAGCGGCTCGCTGGAGAAGCAGCACGGCACGGACTTCATGTCCGCCTGGGGCGGTACCGGCATCGGTGACGCCAACCCGCTCGGCGCCAACTGGCTGACGATCATCCTCGGCCTCGGCTTCGTGCTCTCCTTCGGCTACTGGACCACCAACTTCGCCGAGGTGCAGCGCGCCCTGTCCGCGAAGAACCTCTCGGCGGCCAAGCGCACCCCGCTGATCGCCGCCTTCCCGAAGATCTTCATCGTCTTCGCGGTGATGATCCCGGGCCTGGTCGCCGCCGTCGTCGTCCCGAAGATCGGCACGTCCGGCTCGGACCTCACGTACAACGACGCCATTCCGCTGCTGATGCGGGAGCTCCTGCCCAACGGTGTGCTCGGCATCGCGGTGACCGGTCTGCTGGCCGCGTTCATGGCCGGTATGGCCGCCAACGTGTCCTCGTTCAACACGGTGTTCACCACGGACATCTGGCAGCGGTACGTGAAGAAGGACCAGCCCGACGCGTACTACCTGCGCTTCGGCCGGCTGATCACCGCGGTGGGTGTGCTGGCGTCGATCGGCACGGCGTTCATCGCGGCCAGCTTCTCCAACATCATGACGTACCTGCAGACGCTGTTCTCGTTCTTCAACGTCCCGATGTTCGTCGTCTTCATCATCGGCATGTTCTGGAAGCGCGCCTCGACGAAGTCCGGTGTGTGGGGCCTCGTCGCGGGTACCACGGCCGCGATGGTGAACTACTTCGTCATCTACAAGCAGGGCATCATCGACATCCCGTCCGACCAGGGCGCCAACTTCGTGTCCGCCATCGTCGGATTCGTCGCCGGCGCGGTCGTCATGGTCGCCGTCACTCTCTTCACCGCGCCCAAGCCGGAGGCCGAACTGGCCGGGCTGGTCTACGGGACGGAGTCCCCGGACGCCGACGAGGTGCCGGACGAGGGCGACGGCGCCTGGTACCGCAAGCCCGCCCTGCTCGGCTGGGGCGCCATCGTCCTCGCCGCGCTGTGCTACCTGCCCTACTCGCTCTGATCGGAGGCACTCACCATGTCCGACCTGCACAAGGAAGTCTCCGAACTGGAGCGCAAGTCCGCGACCGCGGCCCGGCTCTTCGACATCCGGCGGATCATCGGCGGTCTCTTCGTGGTCTACGGAGTGATCGTCACCATCGCCGGTATCAACCCGTCCGAAGCCGACCTGAAGAAGGCCGAGGGCGTCCACATCAACCTCTGGACCGGCCTGGCCATGCTGGCGCTCGGCCTCTTCTTCCTGATCTGGATGAAGCTGCGCCCGGCCCAGGCGCCCGACGAGGCGCCCGAAGAAGCCCCGAGCACGCCGGAGGGCTGACCGGTACGCCGCGGGGGCCGGACCGTCACGCGTTCACGCGAGGCCGTCCGGCCCCCGCGCCGTTCCCGGCGCCGCCCGGTCGAGCAGTCCCGTACGGGCCGCGAGTGCGGCGGCCTCCAGCCGGGAGCCGACGCCGAGCTTCATCAGCACCCGCTGCACATGCGTGCGCGCGGTGCTCGGCGCGATCTCCATACCGGCCGCGATCAGCCGGGTGTCCTCCCCCTCGGCGACCCGCACCAGCACCTCGACCTCGCGCGGGGTCAGCATCCGCAGCAGTCGCTGCCCCTCGTCGTCCGGCTGGACAGCCGGATACAGCATCTCGGCGAAGGCGCCCCGCAACAGCTGCGGGGAGACCGCGACCTCTCCCGCACGGGCCTTGATCATGGCGCGCTCGACGCCCTCGATGCGTTCGTCGTGGCGGACGTAACCGGCCGCGCCGGCGGCGAAGGCCGCAGCGATCCCGCGCGGGCTCGGCACCGGGCCGAGCACCACCACGGCGATCTGCGGGCGCTCCCGTCCGATCCGTACGATCGGGTCGAACGCCCCGGGTTCGGCGGGCGCCGCCGTGCCGAACAAACAGACCTCCGGCGCCCTGCTGACGACCAGGTCCGCGGCTCCGGACGTCGGCGCGGCTGCCGCGAGCACCCGGTGCCCCCGCAATTTCAGCGCCGAGGCGAGTGCCTCGGCGAGCAGACGGTGGTCATCGACCACCATGAGCCGCACGCCCATCGAGATAGCCCCCATGTGTACAGCGTCGTACCGCTGCGTAACCCTGAACAGGCCCCCCGGCCCCTCTGACCCGGCAAGTTACACGCTTGTTCGACGCGGTGCGCCCCCTACTGTTCAGAAGCCCCCCAGAATGCCGAATTCTGAGTCATTCAGGGCTACTTGGCCGTCGGAAAACGATCGGCCCTGCCGGTCTGATGATCAACCGGCAGGGCCGTTCACTGCCGGCCCCTGCACGGGCCGGGCGGGTCAGACGGTGCTGAAGGACACCGCGAGGTACTGCTTGTCGTCCACCGAGCTGGACTTGCTGGGCTCACTGACCATCTTCTCGGAGACGAACAGCCGGCCCTTCTCGTAGATGAACTCGGAGTAGTTCATGGAGAAGCTGGTCTCCGCGTCACGGACCGCCTCGTCGTCCGGATTCACCATCAGCACGGTCTCCTCGAAGGTGGAGCCGTCGATGGAGACGATCTGGCCGCCCTTGTCGTACGGGGGCTGCTTGTACGCGATGACGTTGGAGCCGTCCATGCGCAGCGGGGTCAGCGCGTAGCGGTCGCCCGCGTCCGCCCTGCCTCCGACGAGCTTGCCGGTGGTGAGGTCGAAGGCGACGATCTCATTGGTGTCGCCGTACTCGCCGCTGCCCTCGTGCTCCTCGGTCGGCACGTAGATCCTGTTGTTGCCGACGGCCAGGGAACTGCACTGCTCGACCTCGGTGGAGCCGCAGTCCCCGGCGTACTTGTCCGCGTCGGCCGAGATCCGGACGATGAGCTTGCCGGTGGCCGCGTCGATGGAGAAGAAGTCCGAGATGCTGCTGCCGTCGCCGGCGGTGTCGCCGACGTCGGCCGCGACGACGAGCGGCTTGGTGGAGACGATGGCCGCGTACTCGACACCGGCCGGCATGTTGTACGAGGAGAGCGGTGCGCCGGTGGTCGGGTTCAGTGCCTGGATGGTGAGCTGCGGGGAGTCGTAGCTGCCGCACTTGCGGACCACCGCGAGGGCGTCGCCCCCGCCGTATCCCATGTCGTAGCAGTTGTTGGCTTCGGCCTTGGGCTTCCAGAGCTCGGCGCCGTCCGTGAGGTTGAAGGCGGCCCCGCCGCCGGTTCCGCCCGCGGCGACCGTCGTCCCGCTGAGCGTGACCTCGCCGAACCTGACGGGCTCGTCACCGCTGGCGGTGGACGTGACGGACTTGCTCCACATGAGCTTGCCGGTGGCCAGGTCGAGCGCGCCGATCTGGGTGCAGGAGGGGTACTTGTCCTCGGCGCTCGGCTTGCCCTCCGCGAAGGCGATGGCCGTCTTGTAGTCCTTGCTCATGTGCCGGGACGCGGCGCAGACCTGGCCGGTCAGCGGGATCGACCAGAGCTTGGTTCCCTTGGCGAGGTCGTAGCCGACGATCTCGTACACGCCGGTCTTCACGTACGCCTTGTCCGTGACCCAGGATCCGTCGACGACCGTGGTGTCGGTGACCTTCGGGTGCGGAAGCTGGAAGCCGACCTGGGACTTGGTGTCGGCCGGGGCCTTCTCCGTGCCGCCTCCCAGGTCCGCGCCCTCGCCGCCCTTGCTCTCGCCGCCGCCCGTTCCGGCCGAGGACGCCTCGTCCTGCTTGCCGTCGTCGTCGCTGCCGCCGGAGGCGTAGAGGACTCCGCCACCGACGATCAGCACCACGGCGACGACCGCGGCGACGATGATCTGCATCTGGGTGGTGAACTTCTTGCCGCCGCCCTGTTGGGGTCCGGGGTACTGCGGCTGCATCGGTGCGGTCGGGTAGCCGTACCCCTGCTGCGGAGCCATGCCGGGAGGCGGTGCCTGCGGGAAGCCGTAACCGGGCTGCGTGGGCGGCTGCCCGGGAGGCGGTGCCTGCGGGTAGCCGTAACCGGGCTGCGTGGGCGGCTGCCCGGGGGGCGGCGCCTGCGGGGCGCCGTATCCACCGGCGGGCGGCGGGGGCGGGCTGCCGTAACCGCCTGCGGCCGGGGGCTGCTTGCCGAACGGGTCGGCGGGCGGCGGGGTGGGCGCGCCGAACCCGCCGGACGGCGGTTCCTGCGGGGCGCCGAATCCGCCCTGGGGCGGTTCGTTGGGCGGCTGAGTCATGGCGTACGTACCTCTGCTGGGTCTGAGGAGAAGGGGTGGCGGTTGCCGTCGTCGGCCGTCACTTGCCGAAGGCCATCATGGTCGTCTTCGCTTTCTCCTCCTCGTCGTTGCTCGCGCTGACGCGGTCGCTGACGACGAAGGAACGGCCACCCTCGTAGGCGATCTTGGACGAGAAGAAGTTCTCGATCCCGGTCGTCGAGTCCGGGTGCTGCAGCACCACCTCGGGCGCGCCTCCGGTGGGTGCGATCGTCGCGATCGCCCCGCCCTTGTCGTACGAGGGCTCCAGGTAGACCAGGACGTTGCCGCCCTCCATGCGCAGCGGCTTCATGGTGCGCTCGGCGGGCGCCGCCGCCTTCCACTTGGACTTGCCGGTGTTCAGGTCGAACGCGATGACCTTGTTGGTGCGGGCGCTGCCGCTGGTGTCGTCCTCGGTCATCATGTAGAAGGTGTTGGCGTCGGCGGCGATGCCGGTGCAGCCTTCGAGCTTCTGGCCGAAGATGGCGAAGTCGCTTCCGCAGTCGACGGCGGGGTTGTCCCCCGCCTCACTGACCAGCTGGGAACGGAGCGCGCCGTTCTCCTTGAGCGCGAGGATGCCCCACTTCTTCTCCTCGCGCTGGGTCAGCGAGACGACGAGAGGGCTCACCGAGTAGACCTTGTCGATCTCCCAGCCGCGCTTGGGCTGGTACGTCCACTTGGCCTTCCCGGTGGCCGGGTCGACCTCCTGGATCTGGTGCTGCGGGTTCTCCACGTCGTCGGTGCGGCAGTTGACCGCGGCGATCAGCTTGGGGCCGCCGGCGAAGGCGAACGGCTGGCAGTTCCCTGACGGCTTGCCGAACAGTTCCTTCCCGTCGCTGACCCGGTAGCCGTTGGAGTTGTTCGTGCGGCCGACGGTCACCGTGTCACCGCTGATCGCCAGACCGACGTCGGACAGCAGGTCCCAGGTACCGTTCTGCTTGACCGTCTTCTTCCAGCCGGCCTTGCCGGTGTTGAGGTCGATCATCTGCAGTTCGGAGCAGGTGGCCTTGTCCGTGGTGCCGTTCTCGACACCGATGACGATCTTGCCGTCGGCCGTGGGCGACCCGGGTGCGGCGCACATGTCGGCGGGCAGCGGAAGGGTCCACTTCGGCTTGCCGTCGGCCACCGAGTAACCGACGACCGAGCGGTACATGCCCTTGACGAGCGTGTCCCCGACGATCCACGGGCCGTAGACGTCCGCGCCGCTGCGCGGCAGGTCGATGTCGTTCGTCGTCAGCCAGAGGACCTTCGCCTCACCGGCCTTGCGCCCGGCGTTCAGGTCGTCCTCGGCCTCGCGGCCGTCGCCCTTGCCGTCGCCCTGGTCGACGGTGGGCGAGGCGCTCGGATCCGCGGCGCCGCTGCTGGACTTGGCGACGGGCTTCTTGTCGTCGCCGTCGCCGCTCGTGGCGAAGAAGATGCCGCCGCCGACGACGAGGAGCACGGCGAGCGCCGCGCCGATGACGACGGCGGGCTTGCCCTTGAAGGGGCCCCCGCCGGAGCCGCCGGGCGCGGGCGCGCCGGGGTACTGCTGCTGCGGGTAGCCGTAACCGGGCTGCTGACCGTACGGGCCGGGCTGCTGCGCGTACGGCCCCGAGGGGGCGCCGTACGGGCCGGGCTGCTGGGCGTACGGGCCGGGGGCCGCCTGGCCGGGAGCCTGGGGGTAGCCGTAGCCGGGCTGCGCGCCGGGTGCCTGCGGGTAGCCGTAACCCGGCTGCGCGGGGGGAGGCGTGGGCGGCATCTGCGGTGGGGCAGCGGGTGACTGCGGCTGGGGTGGCTGAGGAGTGCCCTGAGGTTCCTGCGGAGCCCCGAAGCCCCCCTGCGGCGGTTGCTGGCTGGGCGGCTGGGTCATCAGCACGTCCCCCTTCGTGCGGTCCGGTGCCCGGTCCGGTCTCCCCCGCGATTCCGCTGGGCTCAGAGGATGAGGTGCGAGAAGTCTCTGAATTCCCCCCGGAAAGGAGCGAATCGGGCATGGGTTCCGCGGCGTTACGACAGTCGAGCGGGGCTTCTTTGTACCACCCGCACCACCTCGGACACCGGTTCGGTCCACCCCCTGTTCCCAAGGGAGAACCGGGCCGTGATGCCGCCGTTACGTGCCTGGTGAGGCCCTGTGACGCCCGTTTCTCCGACGCTCCGTCAATTGTGTTCCTGGCGCGCGGCTTTGGTGGATTCTCCGCAGAGAATCCCCTATTCGCCGAAGGCCATCATCGTTTTCGTGCCCGCCTCGGCCTCGTCGTCCTCCGCGGTGCCGACCAGCGGCAGGGTGAGGAGGGAACGGCCGTCCGTGTAGTCGACCTCGGCCGCGGTCATGCCCGCCTCGATCGCGGCCGTCGACGCCGGATGGGTCAGCACCGTCTGCGGGGATCCGCCGGTGGGCGCGAGCGTGGCGATCTCGCCTCCCCGCGTCCTGGTGGCCGCCACGTGGAGCAGCAGCTTCCCGCCCTCCATGCGCATCGGCTCCATCCGGCGTCCCAGCGGGGCGTCGGCCGTCCACTTCTGCTCGCCGGTGTTCAGGTCGAAGGCGATGATCCGGTTGTCGAGGTCGAATTCGACGTGCTTCCGCTTGGTCGACACATAGAAGGTGTCGTCGTCCGCGGCGACGCCCCGGCAGTCGTCCCGGTTGCGGGTCACCACCAGATAGCCCCCGCACCTCACCTCGTAGTCGGCGAACCCGAGCTCGACGTCCCGGGTGCCCAGCTCGATGTGCGACCGGAGGGTGCCGTTGTCGCGCAGGGCGAGGACCCGCCACTCGTCCCCCTTCTGCACCGAGACGAGCAGCGGGCTGACGGAGTAGACCTGGTCGACGAACCAGTCCTTCTCGATCGTGTACGCCCACTTCTTCTTCCCGGACGCGGGGTCGAACTCCTGGACCTGGTTGCCGCCCTCGCAGTTCGCGACCGCCCTCATCCGGGCACCGCTGAGGAACGCGTAGGACCGGCATTCGCGGGGCTGCGCGGCGAACAGCTCCTGCCCGTCATGCACCCGGTAGGTGTGGACGTGGCCGGGGCGCGCGTACGTCACCGTGTCGCCGTTCGCCGCCATGACGACCCGCTTCTCGACCTCGGCGACGGGGATCTTCGGGAAGGTCTTCCTCCAGCCCGTCTCACCCGTCCGCAGGTCGATCATCTGCAGAACGGTGCAGTCCGTGCCGTTGTCGGACTCCTTCGCCTCGACGGCGACCACGATCTTGCCGTCGTCGGTCGGGCGGGTGGGCGCCGCGCAGATGTCGTCCGGCAGCTCCACGCTCCACAGCTGCTTGCCGTCGGCCACCGAGTAGCCCGACACCGTGCGGTACATGCCCTTGGCGACGACGTCTCCGGCCTCCCAGGGCCCGTAGACACCCATGGCCCTTCCGGGGAGGTCGGCGCCCAGGCTCTGCAGCCACCGGACCTTCGCCTCACCCGGTTCACGGCGGGCGTCGAGCTGCGCCGCGAGTGCCGCGTCGCTCACCTCGTCGTCCTTGCCTTCGTTCTGTTCCGCCGTGGGCGAGGCACCCGTCGCACCGCCTGCGGCCGGCTTCTTCCCGTCGTCGCCCAGGGCGAACCAGGCGCCGCCACCGGCGACCAGGACCAGGGCGAGCACGACGCCGGCCACCCTGCCGGTCCTGCCCTTGAAGCGGCCGCCGCCACCGGGCCCGGACGGCCTGCCCGGCGCGGTCACCGTGGGCGGCTGCGGCGGAAAGCCGTAACCGCTCTGCGCCGACTGCCCGTACGGCCCGGGCGGGTAGCCGTATCCGGGGGGCGTGCCCGGCGGCGGACCGAGCGGTGCCCCGAAGCCTTCCTGCGGTGGTGTGCCGGAAGGCTGAGTCATCGGCGGAGTCCCCCTCGTACGGTCCTGGCTCCGCAGGGTCACGTCAACCCGAGCGGGCCTACTTTCTACCACCCGCCCGGGCGCGGCCTCCGGGCCGGCCCGGGCCGCCCCTCAGGACGGCCCAGGACTGCTCAGGCCTCCTCGGCCAGCTCCAGCCAGCGCATCTCCAACACGTCCCGCTCCGCGACCAGTTCACGCAGTTCGGCGTCGAGCTCGGCGACCTTCTCGAAGTCGGTGGCGTTGTCCGCGATCTGCGCGTGCAGCGTCGTCTCCCTGGTCGACATCTTGTCGAGCTGCCGCTCCACCTTCTGGAGCTCCTTCTTCGCGGCACGCGCCGCCTGCGGCGAGACGGCCTCGGCCGGTGCCGTCTTGGGCGGTTGGAACCCCGCGGCGGAGGCGGGCGTGGCCGTCTCCTCCATGCGCTGCCTGCGCTCGATGTACTCGTCGATGCCACGCGGCAGCATCCGCAGCGCCTGGTCGCCGAGGAGCGCCATCACCCGGTCCGTGGTCCGCTCGACGAAGAACCGGTCGTGGGAGATCACGATCATCGAACCGGGCCAGCCGTCGAGGAGGTCCTCCAGCTGGGTCAGGGTCTCGATGTCGAGGTCGTTGGTGGGCTCGTCGAGGAAGAGGACGTTGGGCTCGTCCATCAGCAGACGCAGGATCTGCAGCCGGCGCCGCTCACCACCGGACAGGTCGCCCACGGGCGTCCACTGCTTCTCCTTGACGAAGCCGAACTGCTCGCAGAGCTGACCGGCCGTCATCTCGCGTCCCTTGCCGAGGTCGACCCGGTCGCGCACCTGCTGGACGGCTTCGAGCACCCGCAGTTTCGGGTCGAGCTCCGCGACCTCCTGGGAGAGGTAGGCGAGCTTCACCGTCTTGCCGACGACGATCTTCCCGGCTGCGGGCTGTACGTCGCCCTGGCTGCGGGACGCCTCGGTGAGCGCCCGCAGGAGCGAGGTCTTGCCCGCGCCGTTGACGCCGACCAGGCCGATGCGGTCACCGGGGCCGAGCTGCCAGGTGAGGTGGGTGAGCAGGGTCTTGGGTCCGGCCTGGACGGTCACGTCCTCCAGGTCGAAGACGGTCTTGCCGAGCCGGGCGTTGGCGAACTTCATCAGCTCGCTGGTGTCGCGCGGGGGCGGCACATCGGCGATCAGCTCGTTGGCCGCCTCGATGCGGTAGCGGGGCTTGGACGTACGGGCGGGGGCGCCGCGCCGCAGCCAGGCCAGCTCCTTGCGCATCAGGTTCTGCCGCTTGGACTCCTCGGTCGCGGCGATCCGCTCCCGCTCGGCCCGAGCGAACACGTAGTCGCTGTAGCCGCCCTCGTACTCGTGGACGCTACCCCGCTGGACGTCCCACATGCGGGTGCAGACCTGGTCCAGGAACCACCGGTCGTGGGTGACGCAGACGAGCGCGGAGCGCCGGGTCCGCAGATGTCCCGCCAGCCAGGAGATGCCCTCGACGTCGAGGTGGTTGGTGGGCTCGTCGAGCACGATCAGGTCCTGCTCGGCGATGAGCAGCTTCGCCAGCGCGATCCGGCGCCGCTCGCCCCCGGAGAGCGGGGCGATGACGGTGTCCAGGCCGTGCTCGAAACCGGGGAGGGCGAGGCCGCCGAAGAGCCCGGTCAGCACATCGCGGATCTTGGCGCTGCCGGCCCACTCGTGGTCCTCGAGATCGCCGATCACCTCGTGCCGGATGGTGGCCTTCGGATCCAGCGAGTCGTGCTGGGTGAGGACACCGAGGCGCAGCCCACCGTTGTGGGTGACCCGGCCGGTGTCCGCCTCCTCCAGCTTGGCGAGCATCCGGATGAGCGTCGTCTTGCCGTCGCCGTTGCGGCCGACGACGCCGATCCGGTCGCCCTCGGACACCCCGAGGGATACACCGTCGAGCAGGGCACGGGTGCCGTACACCTTGCTGACCTGCTCGACATTGACCAGATTGACGGCCATTTCACTCCTGCCTCGGGGATCCCTGCGTCGGGGACCGCTCGACGTCCCAGAGTAGTCGCCGCGCGGGGTGCGATAACGTGCGGCGATCGATCATGGGGAGTAACCCCAGGTCGGAGCGGTTCGAACAACTCCGGGGTGGGGACTTCATGATGCGTGGCGCGGTGCGTGCCGTGGTTTCGGCGGTCGTGGTGACGGCGGCGCTGGCCGGCTGTTCGTCGTCGTCAGGCGGCGGTGACGCGGGCCGGAACGGGGACGAGTTCCCCTCGAAGGCGGCGGAGAGCCCCGCAGCGGCGAAGGGTGCCACGCTGGGCGCCCCCGGCTCGGCCTGCGAGCTGCCGGTGACGTTCGACCTGGCGGCGGACTGGAAGCCGGAGGCCGTGGAGGTGGATCCCGGCTCCGAGCTCGCGGCCCTGGGACAGCAGGGATCGGCCACCATGGTCTGCGAGATCGACGCCAAGCCCGCCGGGAACATCGGCTACCTCCGGGTCTGGCAGGGCAAGGGGTCCGGCACCACGCCGCGAGCGGCGCTGGAGGACTTCCTGGCCGGCGACCCGAACGCGTCCGAGGCGGCGTACAAGGCGACGGAAGCGGGATCGGTGGCGGTCGCGGAGGTCACCTACACGGTGCACCTGAAGCTGTCGGACGAGCAGAAGACGGAGAGCGCCTTCGCCGTCGCGACGCCGGAGGGCCCGGTCGTGGTGCACCTGGGCGGGCTGGACTCCCAGGAACACGAGGAGATGCTCCCGGCGTACGAGCTGGCGAAGAGGACCGTGAAGCCGGCCTGACGGCGGTGGTGACACCGGCCGTCAGCCGGTGGCCGAGGTGACGCACTCGGATCCCTTCGGTGACGACCGGCTGTCCAGCCTGCCCGACCGGTCAGACGACGGTGGCGCCCGCCGCCGGTGACGCCGCGGGCCGGGCGCTGCGGCAGGTGCCGGAAGCCAGCAGGGCGTCCGCCACCTTCCGCGCCGCCGCCTCGTCCGCGACCAGGAACGCGGTGGTCGGCCCGGATCCCGAGACGAGCGCGGCCAGGGCGCCGGCGGCGGTGCCCGCCGCGAGGGTGTCGGCCAGTGAGGGGCGCAGGGAGAGGGCGGCGGCCTGGAGGTCGTTGCCGAGGGCGCCCGCGAGCGCCCTGGTGTCGCCCTTGCGCAGGGCTGTCAGGAGCGCGGCGGAGGCGGTCGGCTCCGGCACCCGCGTACCGGCGGTGAGCCGGTCGAACTCGCCGTACACCGCGGGGGTGGAGAGCCCGCCGTCGGCGACGGCGAAGACCCAGTGGAAGGTGCCGCCGGTCTCGACCGGGGTCAGCTGCTCACCGCGGCCGACCCCGAGGGCGGCCCCGCCGATCAGGCTGAACGGCACGTCGCTGCCCAGTTCGGCGCAGATCTCCAGGAGTTCCTCCTGGCTCGCGCCGGTGGCCCACAGGGCGTCGCAGGCCAGCAGGGCCGCGGCGCCGTCGGCGCTGCCGCCCGCCATGCCGCCGGCGACGGGTATGTCCTTGGCGATGTGGATGTGCACATCGGGGGCGAGGCCGTGCCGGGCCGCCAGGGCGATCGCGGCGCGGGCCGCCAGGTTGGTGGCGTCCAGCGGGACCTTTCCGGCGTCCGGGCCGGAGCAGGTGACGCGCAGGGCGTCGGCGGGGGTGACGGTGACCTCGTCGTACAGGCCGACGGCGAGGAAGACGTTGGCCAGGTCGTGGAAGCCGTCGGGGCGGGGGGCGCCCACCGCGAGCTGCACGTTGACCTTGGCGGGGACGCGGACGGTGACGCTGTGAGTCATGCGGAAGGCTCCGGCTTGTTCTCGGCGATGGCGGCGAACTCCTCGACGGTCAGTGCCTCGCCCCTGGCCTGCGGCGAGATCCCCGCAGCGGTCAGGGCGGCCTCGGCGGCGGGCGCCGATCCGGCCCAGCCGGCCAGGGCGGCGCGCAGCGTCTTGCGGCGCTGGGCGAAGGCGGCGTCCACGACGGCGAAGACCTCGGTCCTGCTCGCGGTGGTACGGATCGGTTCGGTGCGCCGCACCAGGGACACCAGCCCCGAGTCGACGTTGGGCGCGGGCCAGAACACCGTGCGGCCGATGGACCCGGCGCGCTTGACGTCGGCGTACCAGTTGGCCTTGACGGAGGGCACGCCGTAGACCTTGTTGCCGGGCTTGGCGGCCAGCCGGTCGGCGACCTCGGCCTGCACCATCACGAGCGTCCGCTCGATGGTGGGGAAGCGCTCCAGCATGGTGAGCAGGACCGGCACGGCGACGTTGTACGGAAGGTTGGCGACGAGCGCGGTCGGCGCCGGGCCGGGCAGCTCCGTGACCAGCATCGCGTCCGAGTGGACCAGGGCGAAGCGGTCGGCGCGCCCCGGCAGCCGGGCGGCGACCGTGGCCGGCAGGGCGCCCGCGAGCACGTCGTCGATCTCGACGGCGACGACCCGGTCGGCCGCCTCCAGCAGGGCCAGGGTCAGCGAGCCCAGACCGGGCCCGACCTCGACCACCACGTCGTCGGGCCGCACCTCGGCGGTCCGTACGATCCGGCGGACCGTGTTGGCGTCGATGACGAAGTTCTGACCGCGCTGCTTGGTGGGGCGTACGCCCAGCGCTGCGGCCAGCTCGCGGATGTCTGCGGGGCCCAGGAGGGCGTCGGGCTCTGTGGTGCTCACCCGTTAAGCCTACGGCCGCCGCGGGGCCCAAGGGGCGCCGCCCGGCACGGGCCCGAAACCTTGTGCCTCCCGGAGGACGACGACCTCGTCGCCGTGGTCCAGCCCGGTGGAGGGGGCGGGGGCGACGAGGTCGCGGGCACCGACCGTCACGCCTTCGTCCTCGAGGAGCTCCCCGACGTCGTCCGCGAAGGTGTGCAGGGTGCGCGACGTCCCGTCGACACTGACGCGGACGGCCTTGTCCTGGGCGAGGAACCCGGCTGTGCCGCCGGCCAGGACGGCGATGACCAGGGCCCGGGGGACGAGCCTGCGGAGGGTCTCCGGGCCGCTCCGGTGCCGCCGGGCCGCCCGGTGTCCGGCGCCCTCCGTCCGCGCGGCTGTCTGCCGGGGCACCAGCGGGGTGTCCAGCACGGTCGGGTCGTGGACGGACGGGCGGCCCGGCCACAGCCCGGCGACGATCGTCCGCTCCTCGTGGAGGGACCGCGGCGCCGCCGGGGCGGGGACCCGCGCGGGCGCCTGCCTGGTGCGCCGACTGCCGCGCGCTGCACGGTGACTGCCCTGCGAATGGCCCACGACGCTCCAGAGACTCCGGCTGCCGACCCCGTTGCGCGGGCACGATAGCCGAGGACCCGTCACCCTCCAAAGTCGTACGATTACCCAACGTGTCGACCAGGATGTCCGGTGGCCCTCAGAAGTCGAACGCCCGCGCGGTGTTGTCGTAGACGGCGGCCGCCAGGGTGTCCTCGTCGGTGCCCCTCACCTCGGCCATGGCACGGAGCGTGACCGGAATCAGATAGGGCGCGTTGGGCCGTCCACGGTAGGGGGCGGGCGTGAGGAAGGGGGCGTCCGTCTCGACGAGCACGAGCTCGGCGGGGGCGACCACCAGGGCGTCGCGCAGCGGCTGCGCGTTCTTGAAGGTGACGTTGCCCGCGAAGGACATGAAGTACCCGGCCGCCGCGCAGATCCGGGCCATCTCGGCGTCCCCGGAGTAGCAGTGGAAGACGGTCCGCTCCGGCGCGCCGGCGTCGGCGAGGATGCGCAGCACGTCCGCGTGGGCCTCACGGTCGTGGATGACCAGGGCCTTGCCGTGCCGCTTGGCGATCTCGATGTGCGCCCGGAAGGACTCCTCCTGGGCCGCCATGCCCTCGGGGCCCGTCCGGAAGTGGTCGAGGCCGGTCTCGCCGACCGCGCGTACGTGGCCGAGGGCGGCCAGCGCGTCGATCTCGGCGAGCGCCTCGTCGAGCGCCGCCCTCCCGCCCGGCTCCCGCGCCTCCTGGCGTGACCAGCCGTCCGGGTCCCCGTGCACGATGCGCGGCGCCTCGTTGGGGTGCAGGGCGACGGAGGCGTGCACGGACGGGTGCGCGGCGGCGGTCTCGGCGGCCCAGCGGGAGCCCTTCACGTCGCAGCCCACCTGGACGACGGCGGTCACGTTGACGGCCGCGGCCCGGGCGAGCCCCTCCTCGACGGTTCCGTCCTGCATGTCCAGGTGCGTGTGCGAATCGGCGACCGGAACCCTGAGGGGTTCGGGCAGCGGCGGGGCGTCGGTACGGCTCATGCCGACGACTCTACGAGGCCCCGGGCCCTCTCTCAGCGCCGGTGGAAGGGATGCAGCAGATCCGACAGCTGCCAGTGGCGCGGCGCGGGGCCGGAGGCCGGCACGGCGGTGGCGACCACCCTCTCCCCACCGGTCACGTCCTCACCGGCGTTCGCCGGTCGGGTGGCGTACTGGCGCTGAAGCAGCTCCTGCACGGTCGAGACCCGGCCGGCGCGCATGATGCGGACCACGTGGCCGCCGCAGTTCGTGCACGTCGGGGTGGACAGCGGCGAGGGCACGCGCTTTCCGTCCGCCCGGTAGACCACGAACGCGTTGCCCGAGCCGTCGGTGTGGTGCTCTATCTCGTAGGCCTGCTCCCAGCCGTACCCACACCTCATGCAGGCGAAGGCGTACGCCTCGTGCGCGGTGGTTGCTGCGATCTCACTCATGCCTGCTCCTCTTGTCCGTGGACAAGCACTCCGGACAAGCACTCCGGATGGTGCGTTCCACCCTCAAGTGGACGCCTTCTCCGGCGGCGAAGCACCAGGCCTGCCGAGTGTTGGGACGCTTTTGGCCGTTCCGTGGCCCAAGGCCCCGCTACGCGGCCCGGGCTTTACCTTTCAGGTTAGTCCTTTGCCCTGTTCCTGGCCGGTCCGAGCCGCGTTCTTTGCCGCGACCACCGCATCGAACACCTCGCGCTTGGGCAGCCCCGCGTCGGCGGCCACCGCCGCGATGGCCTCCTTGCGCCGCTCCCCCGCCTCCTCGCGCACCTGCACCCTGCGCACCAGCTCGGCGGCGTCCAGTCCTTCGTCCCCGGAGTCCGTGGCGCCCTCGACCACGACGGTGATCTCGCCGCGCACGCCCTCGGCCGCCCAGACCGCCAGCTCGCCCAGCGGGCCGCGCTTCACTTCCTCGTACGTCTTCGTCAGTTCCCGGCACACGGCGGCCCTGCGGTCCGCTCCGAACACCTCGGCCATCGCGGCCAGGGTGTCGTCCAGCCGGTGCGGGGCCTCGAAGAAGACCATCGTGCGGCGCTCGTCGGCGACCTCGCGGAGCTTCCCGAGCCGCTCGCCCGCCTTGCGCGGCAGGAAGCCCTCGAAGCAGAAGCGGTCCACGGGCAGGGCGGACAGCGCGAGCGCGGTCAGCACGGCCGACGGGCCCGGTACGGCGGTCACCTTGATGTCCCGCTCCACGGCGGCGGCGACGAGCCGGTAGCCGGGGTCGGAGACGGACGGCATCCCGGCGTCGGTGACGAGCAGGACGCGCGCGCCGCCGGCCAGCGCCTCGACGAGTTCGGGCGTGCGCGCCGTCTCGTTGCCCTCGAAGTAGGACACGACACGCCCCGTCGTGTGGATGCCCAGCGCCTGGGTGAGCCGGCGCAGCCGCCGGGTGTCCTCGGCGGCCACGACATCGGCCGTCTCCAGCTCGGCGGCGAGCCGTGGCGGGGCGTCCGCCACGTCGCCGATGGGGGTCCCTGCGAGTACGAGCGTTCCAGTCGTTCCAGTCACATCGGCCATCCTCCCAGCACGGGCGGCACCACTCGCACAGATGCGTTCCCTACGATGGCGCGGTGACGAGTACTGCGCCCGAAGCCCAGCAGGGCAACGACGCCGGGGATCACACCGGCGACCAGCCGCCTTCCTGGCAGCAGCGGCTGCGCCGCTTCGGCCATTCCCCCCGGCCGGAGACGGGGCTGCGCGAACGCCTGGTCCCGCCCTACACCCGCCCCGGCCGGCAGTTCTGGAACGTGCTCGCCGTGCCACCGGCCCTGGCCGGCCACCTGGTGCGCTGGTCCGCGTGGGGCGGGCCGCTGCTGGTCGCCCTGGTCGCGGGGGTGCTGCGGTTCTGGAACCTGGGCAGCCCGAAGGCGGTGATATTCGACGAGACGTACTACGCCAAGGACGCCTGGGCCCTGGTCAACCAGGGGTACGAGGGTTCCTGGCCCAAGGACGTCGACAAGCTGATCCTCAAGGACCCGTCCTCGGTGGACATCCCGGTGGACCCGGGTTACGTCGTCCATCCGCCGGTCGGCAAGTGGATCATCGGGTTCGGCGAACAGCTCTTCGGCTTCACCCCCTTCGGCTGGCGCTTCATGGTGGCGCTGCTCGGCACGATCTCGGTCCTGATGCTGTGCCGCATCGGCCGCCGCCTGTTCCGCTCGACGTTCCTGGGCTGCCTGGCGGGCACCCTGCTGGCCGTGGACGGGCTGCACTTCGTGATGAGCCGCACCGCGCTGCTCGACCTGGTGCTGATGTTCTTCGTGCTCGCGGCCTTCGGCTGCTTCCTCATCGACCGTGACCGGTCCCGCCGCAGGCTGGCCGCGGCGCTCCCGGTCGACGAGGAGGGTCTCCTGCGCCCGGACGTCCACATCGCCGAATCACTCCGCCTCGGGTGGCGCCCGTGGCGGATCGCGGCCGGCCTGATGCTCGGCCTCGCCTTCGCGACGAAGTGGAACGGGCTCTACATCCTGGCCGCGTTCGGGGTGATGGCGGTGCTCTGGGACGTCGGCGCGCGGCGCACGGCGGGCGCGGTGCAGCCGTACCGTGCGGTGGTCCTCAGGGACCTGCTGCCCGCGTTCGTCTCCACGGTGCCGGTCGCGATCGGCACGTACGTCGTCTCGTGGACCGGCTGGATCGTCACGGACAAGGGGTACTACCGCAACTGGGCGGCCACCGAGGGCAAGGGCGGCAACTGGACCTGGCTCCCGGACTGGCTGCGCAGCCTGTGGCACTACGAGAACCAGGTCTACGACTTCCACATCGGCCTGACCTCCGGTCACACCTACCAGTCCAACCCGTGGAGCTGGATCGTCCTGGGCCGCCCCGTCTCGTACTTCTACGAGGAGAAGACGGGCTGCCTCGAATCCGAGACCCGCAAGTGCGCCCGCGAGGTCCTGGCGCTCGGCACCCCGCTGCTCTGGTGGGCGGCGTCCGTGGCGCTGCTGTACGTGCTGTGGCGCTGGGCCTTCCGCCGCGACTGGCGGGCGGGCGCGATCGCGTGCGGGGTGGCGGCGGGCTGGGTGCCCTGGTTCTTCTACCAGGAGCGGACGATCTTCCTCTTCTACGCGGTCGTGTTCGTGCCCTTCCTGTGCCTGGCGGTCACGATGATGATCGGCGCCCTGCTCGGCCCGGCGGCCGGAACGGGCACCAAGCACCGCCTCGGCATGGACACCGCCGATCCCACGGGCGAGCGCAGACGCACGCTGGGCGCGATCGCGGCGGGCGTCCTGGTGCTGCTGATCGTCTGGAACTTCGTCTACTTCTGGCCGCTGTACACGGGCACGTCGATCCCGGACACCTCCTGGCGCGAACGGATGTGGCTGGACACCTGGGTGTAGCGACCGGGCCACGCGAAGGGAGGAAAGCGCTCTCTCGCGGCGCATCGCGGTCCGGTAACAACCGCCTCAGGCCTCTCCCGTGTCCCGTAGGGTGCCAAAGGAAGACCCTCTTGAACACGTTCAAGAGGGCTCCTGGGGAGGGGACTGCACCGATGCGCAGTGGAGCGAAGGTCGCCGTGATCGGCGGAGTGTTCGTACTGGTGGCCGGAGGACTCGGCTACGGCGCGTACGAAGTGCTGCTGGACGGGGGCGAGGCCGGGGCCACGGGGACCGCTTCGGCGTCCTCGGAGGTGAAGACAGGGCCGCCGGGCAAGGAAGAGATCGAGGAGACCGCCAAGGGATTCCTCGAGGCGTGGGCGTCGGGCGACGCGTCGGCGGCCGCCCTTCTCACGAACAACGAGACCGTCGCCGAGCCGCTGCTGGCCGGCTACGCGGACGAGGTCCACGTCACGAAGGCGGTGATCACGCCGGGCGCCGCCGTCGGCACGAAGGTGCCGTACACGGTGAAGGCGACGGTGTCCTACGGAGGGAAGACCAAGCCCTGGTCGTACTCCTCCGAGCTGACCGTGGTGCGTGGCCTGACGACCGGCAAGGCCCTCGTCGACTGGCAGCCCACGGTGATCCACCCGCAGCTGACCGAAGGGGCGTCGCTGAGGACCGGCGAGTCCTCTACGGCGGCGATCGAGGCCGTCGACCACAACGGCAAGGTGCTCGACAAGGAGACGTACCCGTCGCTCGGGCCGATCCTGGACAGCCTGCGTGAGAAGTACGGCGACACGGCGGGCGGTTCACCGGGAATCGAGACCTGGATCGAGCCGGCCGACGAACAGCTGCCGGACACCACTCTGCTGACGCTCGCCAAGGGGAAGCCGGGCAAGCTGCAGACGACGCTCGACGCAGACGCGCAGGCGGCGGCCGAGAAGGCGGTCACGCAGTACAGCGGGGCGTCGGTGGTCGCCGTGCGGCCGTCCACGGGCTCGATCCGCGCCGTCGCCAACAACCCGGCGACCGGCTTCAACGCGGCGATGCAGGGCAAGCAGGCACCCGGCTCCACGCTGAAGATCGTGACCGCCGCGATGCTCCTGGAGAAGGGCCTGGTCACGGCGAGCGGCGCCGCGGAGTGCCCGAAGGAGGTGCTGTACCAAGGCCGTACGTTCCACAATCTGAAGCACTTCGAGCTGCCCGCGTCCAGCAGCTTCACGACCAGCTTCGCGCGCTCGTGCAACACCGCTTTCATCAAGCTGATCGACGACACGCAGGACGACTCGGCGCTGCCCGAGGAGGCCCGTGAGGTCTTCGGTATCGGCCTCGACTGGAAGAGCGGCGTCGTCTCCTTCGACGGGAGTGTGCCCGAGGAGACCGGCGGCGAGGCGGCGGCACAGTACATAGGCCAGGGCACCGTCCAGATGAACGCCCTCACCATCGCGTCCGTCACGGCGACCGCCCGCACAGGAACGTTCCGTCAGCCGGTCATCGTCCCGCAGTCCCTGGACGACCGTCAGCTCGCCACCGCGTCCCGCTCGCTGTCGCAGAACGTCTCCGGACAGCTGACCGACATGATGCGGGCCACCGCCTCCTGGGGCACCGGCCAGGCGGCCATGGCCTCGGTCGGCGGCGACAAGGGCGCCAAGACGGGCTCGGCCGAGGTCGACGGGCAGTCCACGTCCAACAGCTGGTTCACCGGCTTCAGCGACGACCTCGCGGCAGCGGCGGTCGTCCAGTCCGGTGGCCACGGCGGCGACGCGGCCGGCCCGGTGGTGGCGGCGGTGCTGCGCGCGGGCAGCTGACACCCCCTCGGTTGACCGGCCTGTGCGGCTACGAGCCGGCGACGTCCGGCAGGGGCGGCGGCCAACCGCCCCTGCCGACCAGGTCCGACACCAGTGCGCCAATGTTCCGCCCACCGGAACCGTCGGCGGCAGCGCACCAGATGGGCTGGTGCCGCGTCAGGCAACGTTTGCTGGGCGACGAGAGCACCCTTGTCATCAACCCCGGCGCCAGCGAGGACACCGTCTACGGGTTCGCCCGTTCGGGCAGGGCCAACATTCGTGTGAGGATCGAGGGCGACACGACAGATGCCCCCTCAGGTGCGCAAGCCACGGTCACCGCAACGCTGAAGCGTCTTCAGCAGCTGCAGGACAACAAGGCCGCCACCGTGACAGCTCCTGACGAGCAGTTCACCTCCACGAACTAGTGCCGCATCAGGCAACGTTCGCCTCTTCGGGCGTCGACTGGCAGTCGGCCAGACGCCCGCATCCAGTTGTAGGAACGGAACTGCGTCGGCCAGTACTCACGTAGGGTGCCTGGGTGTTCAATCGGCTTGAGGTCAGCGTGTTGCCACCGGGACCCCGATGGGCTGCCCAGTTGTCTTTCCGGATCGATGGCGAGGAAGTGGTGGCTGCGGCGATCGGAGAGGGAGGCCGCGGCCCGTTTGTCGAGGAGGCGTTGCCTGCCCAGGGTCAGGGGCCACTCTGGGCGATCGGCGAGGGACGTCGTGCAGTACTGGGTGAGCCCGAGTGCACGGGCGGATGCTGTGGCTATTTGTCTGTGTTCGTGCAGCGTCACGGTGGGATCGTGGGGTGGTCCGACTGGCAGGTACCCGTTGACGCCGCGCACCCTCCGGTTTTTCACTTCGACGCCGATCAGTACGACGCCGAACTAACCCGCGCGCTGACCAAGTTTGCCTCGTAGCAGTCCGCCGCGTGGGTGGTTCCCTGCGCGGCGGGCCGGGCCAGAATGATCACGTGGCTGGACGTGTACAGGTCCGTGAGATCGATGACGACGAGGGCAGGCGGCTGATGCGGATCATCCGCAGGGGCACCGGGTCGGGACGACCAACGCCTACGGACCGTCGTCGACAGGGCGAACGTGGATGCGGCACTACGGACCGGGCAGCGGTCCCTCTCGGAAATCCCTCGGAGATGGCCGGCGGCGAAGGACCGACCGGCCACCGACGAGGGCCGGGATTGCTGAAGCTACGAGGGTGTGGCGCGCAGGAACCCGGTTCGGGTGTCCCGGTAGTCCATGTGACCGGTCTCCCACGCATGTCGGACGCGCCACCGGAATCGCTCGGCGGAGTCCAGCTCCTTGGACGCTTCACACGCGGCGTGGCACGTCATGCACTCCACCTCGAAAATCGGCGGTGGGCCGGAAACGCCAACGTGAAGCGCCCCATTGCCCGTTTGGGCGCCGCCAGGGGAAGCCGCCTGCCGGAACACCCATAGATGCTTGAAGACGGGCACCCGCATCCGACCTCCGGAAACGAAGTTCAGCACCACGACAGCACCGCCGGTCGCGAACCGTTCCAAGCGTGAACCGTGCACCTCGAGCCACCGCCCCCGTACGTCGATACCGTCACCGCGCCGAACCAGGACCGCGCACATCCGGAGCTCACCCATGGCGCACCTCAGTGCCTGCGGCAGGAGGCAGCGCCAATTCGGCCCATGCGACCTTCCCAGGGCCGGCCCGATCGCCGTATCCCCAGCTGTCGGCCACAGCAGCCACGATGAAGAGCCCCCTGCCGCCGTCGGCCTCCAGATCCGGCGCGCGCTTCCGTGGTGGGACTGGCGACGCGTCATGCACCTCGATACGCAGGCCGTCGTCCACCAGGAGGAAGCGCGTTTCGATCTCCCGGCCCCGTGGAACACGCGCATGCCGCCCGGCGTTGGTCAGCAGCTCCGAGAGAACGAGAGCCGCCGCGTCGTTCAGTGGCGCGAGGCCCCACCTCCGCAGGGTCGTAAGGAGTTCGGCACGCGCCACCCCGACACAGCGAGGGTCATGGCTCCAGCGCCGCACCACCTCGGCCCCCTTTACGTCGCCCATCAGCGCACCACCATGCCGCGGGCCGGGCGCGGGCCGGAGCCGATGGCGCGCGGCACCGGCTGGACCGCATGGCGCCACTCCCGGCGCGTACGGTTCTCGGCACGCTCTCACCGCTCGTACGCCGCCTGGGAGTACGGGCCGTCAGCGCGGCGGGGTACGAGCTCGGCCGGCAGCGCACAGCGGCACACCAGCAGGTGACGCGAGACGGCGGGGGCCGGGCGTGGAGCCCGGATCGAGCTCCGAACGGGTCCGCAACCTGCGGTTGAACGCCGCAAGGCCGGATGGAAGAGACGGGCGATAAGCTTCAGCACGTCGACGCTCCTTCAAAGCGTTGGCCATGCCCCCGGACCTGCAGCGGTCGCGGGGGTTTCGCTGTCCTGCTCACGATCACGCACTGAACAAAACTCCGCACAGTGCGTCACGGCGGCCACGTTAAGCGCATCCCCTCCACTATCGCAACTAGCTCTCTCGCAAATTTGCGACCCCTCGCACACCCGTGCGACGCTGGCTCCGGCTCCGCTCAAGACGGCACACTGGGACGGACATTGAGAGAGGAGCGACATGCCCGCTGGTGGGAGGCCCACCGTTCGAAGCCGAAGGCTTGGGGCGGCGCTGAGGCGATACCGCGAGGCGGCAGGCTTGGATCAAGCCGCTGCTGCCGAGGCAATCATGAAGTCGGTCAGCAAGGTGAGCCGCCTCGAGGGCGGGATGGTGTCAGCTTCAGCCCTGGAGGTCCGGACACTCATGGACCGGTACGGGGTACGGGACGCAGACGAACGCACCAGGCTGGAGACTTGGGCGCGCGCGAGCAACGAGCGCGGCTGGTGGCTCGACTACCAGGACACGGTCCGACCGGACTATGCAGACCACATCACGCTCGAAAATGACTCGACTTACATTCGCTCCTGGGAGCCTGCCCTCATTCCGGGGCTCTTGCAGACCGCAGAGTACGCAGAGGCAGTTATTTCGTCCGGACCGACCTTCATTTCCCCCGAAAGAATTGGTCAACTCGTCGAGGTTCGCCAGGAGCGACAGAAACGGATTGCGCAGGGTGGCACGCATTTCACTGCCATCATCTGGGAACCGGCTATCACATCCCTGGTGCACACCCCCGACCTCTGCGGGGCCCAGTGGGAGAGGCTCCTCGACACAGGTCAGAGGCAAAACGTCACCGTACAAATACTGCCCGAGTCAGCGAGTAAAGCAGCAGGAATGTCTGGTGCGTTCGTCGCCTTTTCGTTCGGGGTAGAGCCGAACGTCGAGGCGGTAACTGTACGAAATGTTACCAACACGACCGTGGTGGAGTCAGCGGAAGACCTTGCCGTTTATGTCAATGTCTTTGATCAGCTACGCTCGGCGGCTATTTCCCCAGAGGAAACCGCCAAGCGCATTGAGAAGCTTCTCGGCAGCCGACCGCAGGAAGAGAAGGAAGAGAAATCGTGATACCTGAGATTGTCGGCCTGTTCCAAAAATCTTCGTACTCGGATCAGCAGGGCGACTGCGTGGAAGTAGCCCACACCGCCAACGGCGGCCGCGCCGTCCGGGACAGCAAAGATCCCTCCTACGGTGCACAGTTCCACGCCCCGGGCGCCTGGGGCGCGTTCCTGGGAGCAGTCAAGGACGGACGCCTGCTTGAAGAGTAGGCACCGGAGCGCCTGACCGTCTCCTCTCCAAAGGCTCAGCCATGGCCCTGCCCGTCGCCCGAAACCGCTTTGCGGAAGCCCGTGTTGACGGCCGGCTGACCGCCGTCCACCCGCAGGGTCGTGCAGGGTCAACGATCGGCCGATCTTGCACAACACATGTTGTACTCGGTCAGCCTCTCCTCAATCGGCTGCTGAGCTGCACGATTCGAGGCTCTCGCAATGCTCAGAATGCACCCCCCTGCAGAAGCAAGGATCACGAGGACGGCCGCGCCCTCGTCGGCGAGCCTGCGGGCCGTGGCGGCGCCGATACCCCGGCCCCCGCACCGGTGAGGGGCGCGGCGTACCCGTGGAAGCGTGGAGGAGTCACAGCGCCGGCCGTACGGCCCGGACCAGGGCCTGGGCGCGGGGATCGGCGGTGACTCCCTTCTGCAGACCGTTCGTCACATAGCCGAGCGCGATGCCCGCTTCGGGGTCGGCGAAGCCCAGCGAACCCCCGCGCCCGGGGTGCCCGAACGACCCGGGGCCGAGCAGCGGCGCGGCCGGGCCGTGCAGCATGTAGCCGAGGCCGAAACGGGTGTTGACGACCAGCACCCGGTCCGGGCCCGCGGACTCCTCGGTGCGGGCCAGGGTGAGGGTGGCGGGGGCGAACAGGCGGTGGCCGTCGACCTCGCCGATCATCGCGGCGTAGCAGCGGGCGAGCCCGCGTGCGGTGGCGACGCCGTTGGACGCGGGGAGTTCGGCGGCGCGGTAGGCCGGGGCGTTCTCGTCGGGGAAGGGGTCGATCGCCCCGAAGGCCCGGCGGGTGAGGGAGGCCGGGTCGTTGTAGGCATCGACGACGGAACGCTTGGGGCGCGTGCGCAGGGCGCCGCTGTTCTCGGCCGCCGGGGGTTCGACGGGGCCGATCCGCCCGATCCGGTGCGCCTCGTCGGCCGGGAGCCCGAACCAGAAGTCCAGGCCGAGAGGCCGGGCGATCTCCTCGGCGATCCAGCGGCCGATGGTCCGCCCGGTGACCCTGCGCACCAGTTCGCCGACGAGCCAGCTGTAGGTCTGGGCGTGGTACCCGTGGTCGGTTCCGGGGTCCCACTGGGGCCGTTGGGCGGCGACGGCCCTCGGCCCCGACACCCCGTCGGCGGCCTCCTCAGGCGTCAGCGTCGTGTCGAGCGCTGCCAGCCCGGCACGGTGGGCGAGGAGATGGCGCACGAGGACGCGTTCCTTGCCGTTCGCCTTGAACTCCGGCCAGTACGTGCCGACGGGGGCGTCGAGGTCCACCTGTCCGCGCTGGTGCAGCAGCAGCGGTACGGCGGCGGCGATGCCCTTCCCCGCCGAGCGGACGATCTGCACGGTGTCCACGGCCCAGGGTTCGGTGCCGTCGACATCGCGCGTACCGGCCCACAGGTCCACGACCTTCCGGCCGTGGCGGTAGAGGGTCACGGCCGCTCCCCGCTCCCCGCGCTGTTCGAAGTTACGGACGAAAGCGTCCCGTACCGCCTCGAATCCCGGTGTCACCGTGCCCCGTACATCCACGCCTGCTCCCGCGCTCCCGCTCATCCCCCCATGGTGCATCGCGCCACAGGTGGAACGGGTGCCGGGTCACCTCCTGTTCACGGACGCGGTACGGACACGGAACGCGGGTCGAAGCCGAAGGGCAGCTCCAGCCGGTGCCTGCGCATGAGCGCGTCATCGCAGAGCAGGTCCTGTGTACGGTCGTCGGCGGCGATCACCCCGTCGCTGAGGATGACGGCTCGGGGGCAGAGTTCGAGGGCGTACGGCAGGTCATGGGTGACCATCAGCACGGTGACGTCCAGGGAGCGCAGGATGTCGGCGAGTTCACGGCGGGAGGCCGGGTCCAGGTTGGAGGAGGGTTCGTCCAGGACGAGGATCTCCGGCTCCATGGCGAGGACGGTGGCGACGGCGACCCGGCGGCGCTGGCCGAAGGAGAGGTGGTGCGGGGGCCGCGCCGCGTACTCCTCCATACCGACCTGCTTGAGCGCGTCCATGACCCGCTCCTCCAGCTCCGGGCCGCGCATCCCGGCCGCGGCCGGACCGAAGGCGACGTCCTCACGGACGGTCGGCATGAACAGCTGGTCGTCGGGGTCCTGGAAGACGATGCCGACGCGGCGGCGGATCTCCGCGAGGTGGCGTTTCTCGACGGGCAGCCCGGCGACCCGGACGGTGCCCGCTCCCGCGTCGAGGATGCCGTTGAGGTGGAGGACGAGGGTGGTCTTGCCCGCGCCGTTGGGACCGAGGAGCGCCACGCGTTCCCCCCGGGCCACGGTCAGGTCGACGCCGAAGAGGGCCTGGTGGCCGTCGGGGTAGGCGTAGGCGAGGCCGCTGACCTCGAGGGACGGCGCGGAGGCGGTGGGCAGGCTCATACGGTCCATCCCAGCAGACAGACGACGAGGGCGAGCACGGGGAGTGCCGCGGCGTGCGCCCACTGGGTGCGGGAGGCGGTCACGTCGTCGATCACCGGCAGGGTGCCGGTGTAGCCGCGGCTGACCATCGCGAGGTGGACGCGTTCGCCGCGCTCGTAGGACCGGATGAAGAGGGCTCCGGCCGTCTTGGCGAGGGCGCCCCAGTGCCGTACGCCGCGGGCCTCGAAGCCGCGGGAGCGGCGGGCGATCGACATCCGGCGCAGTTCGTCGGTGATGACGTCGCCGTAGCGGATCATGAAGGACGCGATCTGGACGAGCATCGGGGGCAGCCTGAGCCGCTGGAGCCCGAGCAGCAGGGAGCGCAGCTCGGTGGTCGAGGCCAGGATCACCGAGGCGGCGACGCCGAGGGTGCCTTTCGCGAGTACGTTCCAGGCGCCCCAGAGGCCGGGGACGCTGACGGAGAAGCCGAGCAGCTCGGTCTGCTCGCCGGGCACGACGAACGGCATGAGCAGCGCGAACGCGACGAACGGCACCTCGATGGCCAGCCGCTTCAGCAGGAACCCCGCGGAGATCCCGGCGATCGCGGCGACGGCGGCGAGCAGACCCGCGTACAGCGCGAAGGCCCAGACGGCCTCGCGTGGGGTGGAGACGACAGCCACGACGAAGCAGAGGACGGCGGCGAGCTTGCAGTGCGGGGGCAGGGCGTGGACGGGCGAGTGCCCGTGCCGGTAGAGCTTGTGGGCGTGGCCGGCGCCCATCAGACGGACTCGGTGGTACGGGAGTCGGCTGCCTCCGGCGTGCGGCGCCGGCGTACGGCCCAGAACACGCCGCTGCCCACGACGACGGTGGCGCCGACGCCGATCACTCCGGCGAGGCCTCCGGAGACGCGGGCGTTGCTGACGTCCTTGACTCCGTAGTCGGCGAGCGGGGAATCGGCCGCGCCGTGTTCCTCGGCCTTCTCGTCGATGCCCTTGTCGGCGGCGACCTTCTCCAGGCCGTCGGGGCTGGCGGAGGCGTAGAAGGAGACGAAGCCCGCGAGAAGGAGCGCGGCGGCCAGGCCGGCGGCCCAGACCTTGCGTGTGGAGCGGGCGGCGGCGGGTTCGTGCGCGGCGGCCGGGGCGGCCGGTACGTCGATGAGGTCGCCGTCGACACGGAGCTTGAGCGGGGCGGCGAGCGACCGGGCGCCGTGCACCAGGTCGGGGCGCACCGCGATCACGGCGCCGACGGTCAGCGCGGTGATGGCCGCCTCCCCGACGCCGATCAGGACGTGGACGCCGACCATCGCGGTGAGGACCTTGCCGATGGGTACGTCGGTGGTCCCGCCGATCGCGTAGATCAGGGTGAACGCGACGGCGGCGGCCGGTACGGAGACCAGCGCGGCCACGAAGGCCGAGACGGTCGTCGAGCGGCGGGTGCGGGGCAGCACCCGGGTCAGCCCGCGGAAGACCGCGTAGGCGACGACGGTGGTGACGACGCCCATCACCGTGATGTTCACGCCGAGCGCGGTGAGACCTCCGTCGGCGAAGAGGACGCCCTGCATCAGGAGGACGACCGCTATGCAGAGCAGCCCGGTGTACGGCCCGACCAGGATCGCCGCGAGCGCCCCGCCCAGGAGGTGGCCGCTGGTGCCCGCCGCGACCGGGAAGTTCAGCATCTGCACGGCGAAGATGAACGCGGCGACGAGTCCGGCCAGTGGAGCCGTCCGCTCTCCCCCGAGTTCACGCCGGGCGCCGCGGAGACCCACGGCGACCGCACCGGCGGCGACGACACCTGCGACGGCGGAGACAGGTGCGTCGATGAAACCGTCGGGTACATGCATGGAGTGGCTCCGCTTCGGGCGTTACTGCTGGCGGGGTCGGGAAACGCTCCATGATAGGGCCCTGTTGCACATAGCTCGCAAGAGCATAGAGATGACAGCTAACCCATGCCCGACATGCCCAAACGGGAATATATGGGACATTAGGGGGAGAGATCTTTACACAGGAGGAGCCGGCCATGTCCCTCGCGATCCAAGAACACCTACGTGCCCGGCTCATCACGGACGGCCCTGACTCCCGGCTGGTCCCCGTCGAGCTGCGCTGCGACCCCGCGGAACCGGGCACCGTACGGGTCCGGCTCCCCGGAGGTGTCGAGTGGGTCTTCGCCCTCGACCTCCTGGAACGCGGGCTGCGCTCCCCCGTCACCCACGGCGACGTACGCATGTGGCCGTGCGGCCGGGCCCAGCTGGTCCTGGAGCTGCACGCGACGGACGGTGTCGCCGTCTTCCAGTTCGACAACGCGCCCCTCATCCGCCTCCTGTCGCGGACCCGCGCGAGGGCGGCGGAGCGCCCGCCGGCCGCCCCGGCCACCGCAGGCAGCGCCTGAACGGAGCGGAGAGCCCTCGTGCCGCGTGCACGAGGGCTCTCCGCCGCCCCGGCCCCCGTCCCCACAGGTGACCGGCGCTCCGGAGCCGCGCTCCGCTCAGGCGCGGGCCCCGGGGTCAGGGGGTGTCATACGCGGGCCGGCTCCCGCTCCCCGCCGTCGGCAGCCGGGTCGTCGACGAGGTTCTTGCGCAGTCCCTCGCCCTCGACGTCCACGTCGGGCAGGACACGGTCGAGCCCGCGCGGCAGCCACCAGGCGCGCTTGCCGAGCAGGGCGAGCACCGCCGGCACGATGGCCATCCGCACCACGAAGGCGTCGAAGAAGACGGCGATGGCCAGGGAGAAGCCGATCATCTTGATCATCGACTCGCTGGAGCCGATGAAACCGGCGAAGACGGCCATCATGATCACCGCGGCTGCGGTGACCACCCGGGCCCCGTGCCGGAAGCCGGTGACGATCGCCTGGCCGGGCGTCTCGCCGTGGACGTACGCCTCACGCATCCGGGTGACCAGGAAGACCTCGTAGTCCATCGCGAGACCGAAGACCACACCGACCATGAAGATCGGCATCATGCTCATGATCGGACCGGTCTGCTCGACCCCGAAGAGCGAGGCGAGCCAGCCCCACTGGAAGACCGCGACGACCGCGCCCAGGGCCGCGACGACCGAGAGCAGGAAGCCGAGGGCCGCCTTCAGCGGCACCAGCAGCGAGCGGAAGACCACCATCAGGAGCAGGAAGGCCAGCCCGACGACGAGCGTCAGATAGGGCAGCAGCGCGTCGTTCATCTTCTCCGAGAAGTCGATGTTCATCGCTGTGGCACCGGTGACCAGCACCTCCGCGCCGGTGTCACCCTTGACGTCCGCGCCCGCGTCACGGATGGCGTGGACGACGTTCTCCGTGGTCGTGGAGCTCGGCCGGTCCTGGGGGACGACCGTGATGGTCGCGGCGTCGCCGGTCTTGTTGAAGGCGGCCGGGGTGACGGCGGCGACGTGGTCGATGCCCTCGATCTCCTGGGAGACCCGGTCGACCGCGGTCCTGCCGTCCGTGCTGTTCTTCGTGTCCACGACGACCAGCAGCGGGCCGTTGAATCCGGGGCCGAAGCCGTCGGACAGCAGGTCGTAGGCCTGGCGCTGCGTGGTGCTCTTCGGCTGCGAACCGTCGTCCGGCAGCCCCATCTCCAGCGAGGCGGCGGGTACGGCGATGACACCGAGGCCGATGACCCCGGCCAGCAGCACCCACACCGGCTTGCGCAGCACGAACCGCGCCCAGCGGGTGCCCATGTTCGGCTTCGCCTCGGGCTCGTTCTCCGCCTCGGCGGCCTTGCGGGCCTTGCGTCCCATGATCCGCTTCCCGGCGAAGCCGAGCATCGCCGGGACGAGGGTGAGCGCGATGAGAACGGCGATCGCGACCGTGCCCGCGGCGGCGAAGCCCATCTTCGACAGCATCGGGATGTTGACGACGGCGAGACCCACCAGCGCGATGACGACGGTCAGACCGGCGAAGACCACCGCGGACCCCGCGGTGCCGACGGCCCGGCCGGCGGCTTCCTCGCGTTCCCGGCCCTCGGCCAGCTCGGCGCGGTAGCGGGAGACGATGAAGAGGGCGTAGTCGATGCCGACCGCGAGGCCGATCATCATCGCGAGCGTGGAGGTGGTGGTTCCCAGGTCGAGCACGTTCGCCAGGGCGGTGATCAGCGAGACACCGATCCCCACGCCGATGAGCGCGGTGAGCAGCGGCAGCCCCGCGGCGATCAGCGATCCGAAGGTGATGACCAGCACCACGGCGGCGACGGCGACCCCGATGACCTCGGTTACCCCGGTCTCCGGCATCACCTGGAGCGCGTCACCACCGATCTCCACGGTCATCCCACCGCTCCGCGCGGCCTCGGCCGCCTCCTCGAGCGCCTCCCGCGTCCCGTCGGTGAGCTCCATGGAGCTCACCTTGTAGGAGACGGAGATGTACGCGGTCGAGCCGTCCTTGCTGACGGCGTTCGCCGTGTACGGGTCGGCGACAGCGGCGATCTGCTCCGAGCCGGACTTCAGCTCGCCGACGATCTCCTGGATCTCGGCCTTGTCGGCCGCCGCGGTGACCTTCTCGCCTGCGGGTGCCTTGAAGACGACCCGGGCGGTCGCACCGTCGGCGCTGCCTCCGGGGAAACGTTCGTCCAGCAGGTCGAAGGCCCGCTGGGCCTCCGTGCCGGGGATCGAGAACGAGCTGGAGGTGGCGGTGGACGCGGAGGCGGCGCCGAAGCCGGCCAGCGCCAGCAGCGCCACCCAGATCAGCGCGACGTAACGGCGGCGCCTGAAGGCGATCCGCCCAAGTTTGTACAGGAATGTAGCCACGGAGAGGTTACTCCCGGTCAGGTCGTTGAGTGGAAGAGGGCATGAGGAACCAGCCCGACGACGAGAGCGGCGTGTCAGGTGGGGCGTCGGGGAGACGGGTCGTACGAAGAAAAGAAGAAAAGGGGACGTCAGAGACCGAGGGCGGGGAACACCACGGCTTCTGCGTAGTCGGTGAGGAACGCCTGGTCGACCGGCCGGTCCTCGACCAGTTCGCGAGCGCCGACGGCGCCGATCATCATGTGCGGAACATAGGAAAGCGCCGGATTGTCCGCACGCACTTCACCTCTGTCCACGGCCCGCCGGAGCAACGCACCGAGGCCGGTCATCTCCGGCTCGATCAGCAGATCCCGCAGCGCCTGGAAGAGATCGGGGTTGTCGTGGACGGCATGGCTCAGACCCCGCATCAGTGCGGAGTTCCGCTCCATCTGGCAGTCGTCGGTACGCGCCAGCACGGCGAGGAAGTCACCGCGGAGCGAACCGGTGTCGACATCGGCAAGGTGCACCGGCTTGTTGTCCCGGAGCGCCTTGACGACCAGCTCGGCCTTGCTCCCCCACTGCCGGTAGAGGGTGGCCTTGCTGGAACGGGTGCGGGCGGCAACGGCGTCCATGGTCAGGGCTTCGTAGCCGACCTCGCCGAGCAGATCGAGCACAGCGGCGTACAGCTCGCTCTCGCGTTCGGGCGTGAGCCGGCTGCGTGCCATGGGTCGACCTCCTCTTCCTTGCGCCTGCTGGATCGTACGTCAGTCGAAGATCGACTAACGGAACGAAACTGTTTCGTACACTTTGAAGGTACTCCCCCTTCCCAGCGAAACGAAACTGTTTCGCTGTGTGCTGCACCACAAGTTGCCGCGCACCCTTCGCACGGAAAGCATTGGAGGGTGAGTGACGACGTCGCGTATCTCCGTTTCCCGCACCTCCACAAGGACTTGCTCTGCTTCGCGGCGGAGGACGACCTCTGGGTCTCCCCTCTCGCCCCGGCGGGGCAGCGGCCCGGCCGGGCGTGGCGGCTGACTGTCGACCGGACCAGGGTCAGTCATCCGCGCTTCTCGCCCGACGGCAGCCGCATCGCCTACACGACCTGGCGCACGCTCGATCCCGAGATCCACCTCGCCCCCGTCGACGGCGGGCCCGCCCGCAGACTCACCTACTGGGGTTCCACCGACGCCCGGGTCTGCGGCTGGAGTCCCGACCCCGGGGACGCGTCCCAGATCCTCGCCGTCTCCTCGCACAACCAGCCGTTCTCGTACTTCTCCTGGGCGTACAGCGTCCCCACCGACGGCAGCCCCGGCGGCAAGCTCCCCTGGGGGCCCGTCTCCGACATCGCGGTCGCCGACGTCGACGGCGAACGCCGCACCCTGCTGCTCACCGGGAAGCCGCCGCACGAGCCGGCCGCCTGGAAGCGGTACCGGGGCGGGGCCACCGGCCGGCTGTGGCTGCACGGCGAGCGGCTGCTGCCGGACATCGGCGGGCACCTGGACGCGCCGATGTTCGTGGGGCGCCGGATCGCCTTCCTCTCCGACCACGAGGGCGTCGGCAATCTGTACTCCTGCCTGATGGACGGCAGCGATCTCCGCCGGCACACGGACCACGACGCCTTCTACGCCCGGCACGCCTCCAGCGACGGCAGCCGGGTGGTCTACCAGTGCGGCGGCGATCTGTGGCTGGTCGAGGACCTGGAAACGCCGGACGCGGCGCCCCGGAAGCTGGAGGTGCGGCTCGGGGGGCCACGGACGGGCCGGCGTACGCACCAGGTACCGGCGTCCAGCCATGTCGACTCGCTGTCCGTCGACGAGACGGGCCGCGCGAGCGCCGTCTCGGTGCGCGGCAGCCTGTACTGGCTCACCCACCGCGACGGCCCCGCCCGCACGATCACCGACACCCCGGGGGTACGGGTCCGGCTGCCGGAGATGCTCGGCAGCAGCGGCCAGGTCGCGTACGTCACGGACGCGGAGGGCGACGACGCGATCGAGATCGCCTCCCTCCCCCGGGCCAGCGGCGACCGCCCGCCCCGCCGGCTGGCCGCCGGGCAGCTGGGCAGGGTCCACGAGCTCACCTCCGACCCGGAGGGCGAGCGGCTGGCCATCGCGTCGAACGACGGCCGTCTGCTGCTTCTGGACACGGCGGAGGAGCAGCCCCTGGACCTGGACGGGGACTCCCCGGAGCCCGCCGGGACCGGACCCGCCGAGGCCGTCGCACCGCCGAGGACCGTCGCACCGCTGGAGGCGCTCACCGGGCCGGGGACGCCCCACGGCGGGCTCACCGAACTCATCCGCTCCGTGAACGGACCGGTCCGCGATCTGGCGTTCTCCCCGGACGGCCACTGGCTGACCTGGTCGCACCCCGGCATCGGCAGGTCGCTGCGGCAGATCAAGCTGGCCCGGATCACCGGCCCGGACGCCCCGGTGACAGTCGATGTCACCAACGGCCGTTTCGAGGACGAGAACCCCGTCTTCACGGGCGACGGCCGCTATCTCGCCTTCCTCTCCTGGCGCGGATTCGACCCGGTGTACGACGTCCACACCGGTGACCTCTCCTTCCCGCTGGGCTGCCGCCCGTATCTGGTCCCCCTCACCTCGGCCACCCCTTCCCCCTTCGCCCTGCTCCCGGACGGCAGGCCGGCGGCGGGCGGCCTGGACCCGGTGGACGTTCCCGAGGGCACAGTCGAGGGGCCCACGGTCATGGTGGAGTTCGAGGGGCTGGAGAGCAGGGTGACCCCGTTCCCGGTCTCCGCGTCGAAGTACTCGGCGCTCCGGCCGGTCAGCGGCGGCGGCCTCGTCTGGCTGCGCTGGCCGATCTCCGGCGCACTGGGCGAGACGTTCGCCAACCCCGCGGACATGTCGGGCCGTCCCACCCTGGAGCACTTCAACATCGCCAAGGCCCGCAAGACCGAACTGGTCGGCCACCTCGACTGGTTCGCGGTGAGCGGGGACGCGTCCCGGCTGGTCGTCATGGACGACGGCGAGCTGCGCGCCGTCCCGTCCAACGAGCCCGGCGACAGCGACACGACGGTCTTCCTCGACCTGCGACGCATCCTGCACGACGTCGACCCGGCGGCCGAATGGCGCCAGGCGTACGGGGAGGCGGGGCGCATCATCCGGTCCTACTTCTGGGAACCGGACATGTGCGGCATCGACTGGGCCGGTGTACTGGAGCAGTACCGCCCGCTGGTCGAACGGATCGCGTCCCCCGACGAGTTCGCGGATCTGCTGCGCGAGGTCCTCGGCGAGCTGGGCACCTCCCACGCGTACGTCTCGCCCGCCCGCCGCAACGAGGGCCCCCCGCACTACCAGCGGGCGATCGGGCTGCTGGGCGCCAACCTCGTGTGCCGGGACGGCGACTGGATGGTGCAGCGCATCCTGCCGGGCGACTCCTCCGACTCCAAGGCCCGTTCGCCGCTGGCCGGTACGGGGATCCGGGAGGGTGCCGTCCTCACCCATGTCGACGGACGCCCCGTCGACCCGGTGGCGGGGCCGTACCCGCTGCTGACGGCGGCGGGCGGCACCACCGTGGAGCTGACGTTCCGCCCCGCCGTGGGCGAGTGCGGGGGCCGGTCCCGGCGCATCGCGATCGTCCCCCTGGTCGACGAACGGCCGCTGCGCTACCAGGACTGGGTGGCCAAACGCCGTGAGGTGGTAAGGGAGTTGAGCCACGGAAAGTGCGGCTATCTGCACATCCCCGACATGGGTGGCTCCGGCTGGGCCCAGTTCAACCGCGATCTCCGGCTCGAGGTGTCGCGCCCCGCGCTGATCGTGGACGTACGGGGCAACGCGGGCGGGCACATCAGCGAGCTGGTCGTCGAGAAGCTCACCCGCACGATCCTCGGCTGGGACCTGACCCGCAACGCCCATGCGGTCTCGTACGCGTCCAACGCGCCCCGGGGGCCGGTCGTCGCCCTGGCCGACGAGGCGACGTCCTCCGACGGGGACATGATCACGGCGGCGTTCCGGCTGCTGAAGCTGGGTCCGGTGGTGGGCCAGCGCACCTGGGGCGGTGTGGTCGGCATGACCGGGCGGCACCGGCTCGGTGACGGCACGGTGATCACGGTGCCGATGAACGCCGCCTGGTTCGACACGTACGGCTGGTCCGTCGAGAACCACGGGGTCGAGCCCGACCTGGAGGCGCTGCGCACCCCGCTGGACTGGGCGGAGGGCCGCCACGCGGTACTGGACGACGCGGTGAGGGTGGCCCTGGACCTCCTGGCCGCCCACCCGGCGGCCACACCGCCCACCTACGAAACGGCCCCGAACCTACGACGGCCCCCACTCCCCCCGAGGTGACCGACGCGTCGAGCCCGCCCGGGGCCACAGCCGGATCGAGCCCCTCCGGCGATTGAGGTGCGAGGTCCGGGCAGAGCCCCGAAAGACCCGTACCGCGCACACGTACCACGCACACGCACCGCGCACCGCGCACCGCGCACCGCGCACCCACAAGAAGGGGCGTACCCGGAACCCCGGGTACGCCCCAACCGACCGCAGGCGCTCAGCCGCGCCGCACGTCAGCGCTCGAAGCGCTCACGTGCCTCGTCCGTCACGTCCTGCGCGCGGTTCCGCGCGCCGGGCCGGCGGTCCGACGCCTGGTCCGCGTCGCGGTCCGGGCGGTCGTCGGAACGCTCACGCGCCTCGTCCCGCTTGCCGCCCGCCTTCTGCTGCTTGGCCTGGTCGGCAAGCTCCTGCGCCTTGTCCTTGAACTGGTCTGCGATGCCCATGCCGTTCACTCCAATGTGGGTGCGTGGGGGTGGCCCCGGTGGGGCCTCGCCCAGACTTACACACCCGGACATTCACCGCATTTCGATCATCCGCGCGGAACTCGCGCCTCTCTGTCCGCCCGCCCGCCGGCCCCCACGAGCCCCTTGCTGACGCCGTCCAGCCGAGACCCGAAGCGCTTCATCTCACGCTGCCCGACGACCCCGATCACCATCGGCAGATACCCCCGGATCGGCTGCATCCCGCGCAGCCACCACTGGGCGTACACATGCGTGGAGCGCCGTTCGATCCCGGCCACGATCCGGTCGACCGCCGGGCCCAGGGGGTACGTGCGGTTCGTCGGCCACGGCAGCCGCTGCCGCAACTCCCGCATGACGTCGTCCTCGTCGGCGCCGCGCACCATGTCCGTGTCGGTCCAGGACAGGTAGCCGACCCCGACCTTCACGCCCTGGTGGCCGACCTCGCCGCGCAGACAGTGCGCGAACGCCTCCACGCCCGACTTGGACGCGCAGTAGGCGCTCATCATCGGCGCCGGCGTGATCGCCGCCAGCGAGGCGACCTGGAGGAAGTAGCCACGGCTCTCGATGAGCAGCGGCAGGAAGGCCCGTGCCGTCACCGCGCCGCCGATCAGGTTCACCTCGATGACCCGCCGCCATGCCTCCGGATCGGAGTCCACGAGCGGACCTCCGGTGGCGACGCCCGCGTTGGCGACGACGACGTCGATCTTCCCGAAGCGCTTCTTGACCTCTTCGGCGACCCGGCTCATCGCCACGTGGTCCGTGACGTCCGCGTACCAGTGGTCACTCTCCGAGTGCAGCCGCTCGGAGACCTTCTTCAGCTCGTCCGGCTCCAGTCCGACCAGCGCCAGTGTGGCACCGCGCGCCGACAGCTTGCGGGCCAGCAGCTCGCCCACCCCACGTGCCGCGCCCGTGACGACGACGACCTGCCCTTCGAGACTCCGCCTGCCGCTCATGCGACCTCCTCCTCGTGCACGGCTGCCGCCGTGCTGCCCCCACCTTCCACAGTGACGTACGCGGCCACCAGCTCACGGAGCTTCGCCGTGACCGCCTCGGGAGCCTCGACCGGCGTCATGTGGCCCATACCCGCCAGTTCGGTGAGCCCGAGGCTCTGCGGCAGTGCCGCCTCGATGGCCCGCGCGTGCACGGGCGGTGTCAGCCGGTCCTCCGTGCCCGCGATCACCGCGGTCGGCAGCCGCAGCTCCCGTAGACGCGCCTCGAGGTCGAGCTCCGCGAGTACGTACCCCCAGGCGACGCGCGCCCGCCGAGGACACGCGTGCACGATCCTGGCACAGGCGTCGACCTTGTCCGGGGCCGAACCCCGTCCCATCGTCGCGTACTTGAGGATCTTCTTCGAGACCGCCGTGACCGGCCCGAGCGGTGCGCGCGCCCCGAGGACCGCCGCCGTCATCCGGGTGCGGAGGGCGCCGGCCCGCAGCGGCAGCACCAGCGACTCGGCCGTCAGGCGCGAGCTGCCGGTGCTGCACAGCAGCACGGCCGCCCCGTGCTCCCGCAGGGCGTCGCGTCCCGCCGCCGCCATCAGTGTCATCCCTCCCATGGAGTGCCCGCCGAGCACGGCCTTCTGCCCCGGGGCGAGCGTGGCCTTCAGCACCGCCTCCAGGTCGTCGGCCAGGGCACGCGTGCTGTATCCGTCGGGGCCCGCCTCAGGCGAACTGCCGTGGCCCCGCTGGTCGTAGACGACGACCCGGTGGTCGACCGCGAGGTCACGGACCTGGGCGTCCCAGAAGCGGGTGTTACAGGTCCAGCCGTGCGCCAGGACCACTGCGGGGGCGTCCTCGGGGCCGTGCAGTTCGACGTGTACGCGCGAGCCGTCGGCGGAGACGACGCTCAGTTCGCGTACGGGTACCGGAGGGGTGGGGCCCGTCTGCGTCGGTCGGCTCATCGTGCGGCCTCCTCGGTCACGGCCGCCTGCGCCGTGGAGTGGGTGACGGGGGGACGGATGACGTCGTACTCACCCAGGTCGACCGAGCGGGTGGCCCGCCGGAATTCGGCCGTCGTGCCCGGCCAGACCGTGGTGTTGCGTCCGTTGGCGTCGAGGTACCAGCTCGTGCAGCCGCCGGTGTTCCACACGGTCCGCTTCATGCGGTCCTGGACCCGCTGGTTCCAGGCGCCGACGGCGGCGGGCCGCGCGTCGAGTGCGGCTCGCCCGCCCAGGACGTCCAGCTGACGCATGAAGTCGGCCATGTAGTTCAGCTGGGACTCGATCATCAGGATCATGGAGGAGTTGCCCAGCCCCGTGTTGGGCCCGATGATCGTCATCCAGTTGGGGAAGCCGGCCGCCGTCGCCCCCCGCAGCGCCTGCATCTCGTCCTTCCAGGACTCGGCGAGGGTGATGCCGTCCGCGCCGACGACCCGGGTGGCGATCGGCATGTCCGTCACGTGGAAGCCGGTGCCGAGGATGATCACGTCGGCCTCGGTCTCCGAACCGTCCGACCCGACCAGGGTGGAGCCCCGCACCTCGGACAGGCCGGAGTCGACCACGTCCACGTTCGGCTGCGCGAGCGCCGGGTAGTAGGCGTTGGAGAGCAGGATGCGCTTGCAGCCGATGCGGTACGAGGGCGTCAGCTTGGCCCGCAGCGCGGGGTCCTTGATCGCCCGCGCCATGTTGGACTTGGCTATGGACTCCACGAGCCCGAGCTGGTTGGGGTGCTTGGTGAAGGCGCCCACCTGCAACTCCCGGATGCCCCACAGGAGTCCGCGACGCGCGGTGGCCGTGAACGGCAGCGTGCGGTGCAGCCACTTCTCGACGCCGCTGATCGCACGGTCCATGCGCGGCATCACCCACGGCGGGGTCCGCTGGAAGAGGGTGAGCCGGCCGGCCTTGGGCTGGATCTCCGGGACGATCTGGATCGCGGAGGCGCCGGTGCCGATCACCGCGACGCGCTTGCCGCTGAGGTCGTAGTCGTGGTCCCACTGCGCGGAGTGGAAGACCTTGCCGGGGAATTCGGCGAGCCCTGGTATGTCCGGCAGCTTCGGGTCGGACAGCGGACCGGTGGCCGAGATGACCGCGTCGGCGGTGATCGTGGCGCCGTTCGCCGTCTCGATCACCCAGTGCAGCTCGTCGTTGTCCCAGCGCATGACCGTGACTTCGTGGTCCAGCCTGAGGTGCGGGCGCAGACCGAAGGTGTCGGTGACGTGCTCCAGGTAGGCGCGGATGTGCTGCTGCCCCGAGAAGGTGCGCGGCCAGTCGGGGTTGGGGGCGAACGAGAACGAGTACAGATGGGACGGTACGTCGCAGGCGCAGCCCGGGTAGCTGTTGTCGCGCCAGGTGCCGCCGACAGAGCCGGCCCGTTCGAGGATCAGGAAGTCGGTGATGCCTTCGCGGCGAAGCCGGACCGCGGCCCCGAGGCCCCCGAATCCGGATCCGATCACCGCCACTCGTACGTGCTCGTGCTGGGCCATGCTGCCGCCTCCCCGCGGTACGTGCCACGACTCTGCCAGCAATCACTGGCATGGTTGGGAGGGTAGAGCAGCCCCGTACCGATGGGTAGGGGGCTGAGCAAGGAAAGTTACCGGCGGTACAACATAGGGTGCGGGTGTGGCTGAAGGACGCGAACACCGTGAATACCGCATGGAGGAGCTGGCCGCGGAGGCCGGCATCACTGTGCGCACCCTGCGCTTCTACCGGGAGCGCGGCCTGATCCAGCCACCCCGCCGCGAGGGCCGCATCGCCTGGTACGACGACCACCACCTGGCCCGGCTGCGCACCGTCACGGGCCTGTTAAAGCGGGGGCACACCCTCAACGGCATCGCCGACCTCGCCAGCACCTTCGACAGCGGACGCGATGTCGCCGAGGTGCTCGGCCTGGGCGAACCGACCGAGGAGACCCCGGTCCGGCTCACACCGGAACAACTCGCCGACTACTTCCAGGACCAGGCGACGGCGGAGAACCTCGCCGCCGCCATGGAGCTGGGCTACCTCGGCATCGACGGCGACGAGATCGTCCACATCAGCCGCCGCCTGCTGGAGGCGTCGTCCGAGCTGGTGCGGGCCGGGGTCCCGCTCGACGCCGTGCTCTCGGCGGGCCGCCAGGTCCGCGAGCACGCCGACGCCCTCGCGGACCTCTTCCTCAGCGTCCTGCGCACCCACACCGCGCACACCGACCCGGACCAACTGCGCTCACTCGCCCACGCCGTGGTGGACTCGGAGCTGTCCATGGCGCTGGACCGGCGGTTGCGCAAGGACGATCAGCGCTCGTAGGTGACCGTCACCGGCGCGTGGTCGCTCCACCGCTCACCGTGCGAACGCCCGGAGCTAGGCCAGTGGCTACGCCGGCCGGACGAGTTCGACGGCATCGTGTGGTGGCGCCTTGACCGCGCCGTGAGATCCATGGCGGACATGGCCGAACTGGGTAAGTGGGCCAAGCAGCACGGCAAGCTGCTCCTGTTCGCCGAGGGGCCGGGCGGCGCCCCGTTCGAACTCGACATGCGGTCCGTGTCGCCAGTCTCCGAACTGATCATGATGATGCTGGCGTTCAGTGCGCAGATGGAGTCACAAGCCATATCGGAGCGTGTTGCCGGGGCGCATGCCGCGCTGCGGTCACAGGGTCGGTACAGCGGCGGACTGGCCCCGTGGGGCTTTACCAAGGCACCTAACCCGAACGGGCCGGGCTTCGTCCTGGCCCATGACCCTGACGCGCTGCCAGCCCTACTGGACGTAATCCGCCGTGTGGTTGCTGGGGAGGGCCTGACAGCGATCATCAACGGGCTGAACGACGATGGGACACCCACACCACGCGACTACCAGGCCCTACAGGCCGGTCGCCCCACCGGTGGCATGCGCGGTGGTGTCCGCCTGGACCGCTTCCGCTGGACGACTTCCACGCTGTCGAAAGCCCTGCGGTCCCCGACGCTGCTCGGCTACAGGACCCACCAGGGCAGGACTGTTCGCGACCATGCCGGCGAACCTGTCCTCATCGGCCCCCCGATCCTGACCCGCGACGAGTTCGCAACCCTGGGTGAGTGCCTGGCAGCGAAGACACCGCAGAAGAATCGGACCAGGAAGGACACAGACGCGCTTCTGCTCGGGGTTGCCAAGTGTGCTGGCTGTGGGCTGAACCTGTACAAGTCGGCGCGCAAGGGTGCGCATGACTACGTCTGCCGTGCGTCCTCACGCGGGGTCCGATGCCCGGCAGCCTCGTCCATGCGCGCGGATTGGCTCGACGACTACGCGGAAGCACAGCTCATGCAGCGAATCGGCGCATGGCCCATGACGCGGGTTGTCACGCACAGGGGCTACGACCCTGGCCCGGAACTGCGGGAGATCGAGACGGAGCTACGAGCCCTGTACGCCTCTCAGGCGTCACGGCAGAGCACCATCGGGCGTCGCATCTGGCAGGAGGAAGTAGACGCCCTGGAACGGCGTGCGGGGGCCCTGGAAGCAGCGCCCGCCGAGCCTACCCGGACAGAGACCGTTGAGACGGGCGAGACATACGCAGAGTTCTGGGACCGCAGCTCCACCGCCGAACGTCGCCAGATGCTGCGGGAAATGGGCGTCACAGTCACCGTGCGCAAAGGAAAGGCCGGCGGAGACAACCGGCTGAGGGTCGCAGCAGACGAAAGCCGTCTGACGTTCGCCATCGGACAGCAGGAGAGGCTTCACGCCTCACGCCGTGTCGCCGGTGCCCGGCACCCGCTCAGCCGTCTCCAGAGCAAATCCCTGCGGGGGGACGCTGTTGAAGAGCCTGACGGGTGCCTGCCGCGACCACGACACCCCCAGCGACGCCCGGCCAGGGTCTCAGCAGTCGCTACCACAGTCCCCCGTCAGCAGCGCGGTTCGTACGCTGCGTCCAAACCCAGAAGGCTGTAGCCGCCCTCCGCGCGGAAGGCCGACTCAGGACCGTGCTTGGCGCCGGCAGCTACGTCGTCTGACGCTCAGTCCTCCGACTGACGTCACCCGCCTGCCGCAGGAGCGGAGCAGAGCGCGGTCCTGATCGCGCCTGCCGCTCGACTGCCGGCACAGAATGCGGTTCGCCTACCGGTCGAACACCACGGTGACCGGAGCATGGTCACTCCAGCGTTCACCGTGACTGGCTGCCTTCTCGACCCACGCCTTGACCGCCGTGGAGGCGATGCCGGGCGTTGTGCAAACTAGGTCGATGCGCCAGCCCGCGTCGTTGTCGAAGGCCCGGCCACGGTAGGACCACCAGGAGTACGGGCCCTCCTCCTCCGGATGCTGCGCACGGACCACGTCGACGTACGCCGCCTCGTCGAACACCCGGGTCAGCCACTCCCGTTCCTCGGGGAGGAAGCCGGAGTTCTTCTTGTTGGACTTCCAGTTCTTGAGGTCGGCCTCACGGTGGGCGATGTTCCAGTCGCCGCACACGACCACCTCACGCCCCTCCGCCGCCGCCCGCTCCCTCAGCCCCTGGAGATAAGGAAGGAAGGCCGCCATGAAGCGCTCCTTCTCCTCCTGCCTCTCCGTGCCGACCTCACCGGAGGGCAGGTACAGACTGGCGACCGTCACACCGGGGAGGTCCACCTCGGCGTAGCGGCCGGCGGTGTCGAATTCCTCACTCCCCGGGACATCGAACCCGCCGAACCCGATCTGGACGCGCTCCGGCGCGTGCCGCGTATAGACCGCGACACCCGCGCGCCCCTTGGCCGCGGCCGGGGCGTACACGACGTGCCAACCCTCGGGCTCACGCACCTCATCGGGGAGCTGCTGCGCTTCGGCCCGGACCTCCTGGAGGCAGATCACATCGGCCTCGGTCTGCCCCAGCCACTCGACGAAGCCCTTCTTCGCGGCGGCACGGAGCCCGTTCACGTTCACGGTGGTAACAGTCAGCATCCCGGTACAGTACCTACAGAGAGGCAATGCATACCTGTACCATGTCTCGCATGAATATCCGTAGTCGCCCCTTCGATCACCCTGACGCCGTGAAACTCAACGATCAGGTGCAGCTCGAATATGCCGAGCGCTACGGCGACGAGGGCGACGTCACACCGCTCGACGCCACCATGTTCGATCCGCCGCGCGGGCTGTACCTGCTCGCCTACGACGACGAGGGCCGCCCCCTGGCGACCGGCGGCTGGCGCAGCCAGGAGCAGAACTCCGAGGGATACTCCGACGGCGACGCCGAGATCAAGCGGATGTTCGTGATACCCGAGGGCCGCGGCAAGGGCCTCGCGCGCCGCATCCTCGCCGCCCTGGAGGCCGACGCCCGCGCGGCCGGGCGCACCCGCATGGTCCTGGAGACCGGCGACCAGCAGCCGGAAGCGATCGCGCTGTACACGTCGAGCGGCTACACCGTCTGCGCGAAGTTCGGCCACTACCGGACGTACGACAGCAGCATCTGCATGGCAAAGCCGCTGGGGTCACACTCTCGTGAGAAAGTGCCGTCGAAGACGACTTCCGCCGACGGACTCACAGACCGCACCTGAATACCCGATGACTTATCGGCATAATCGCGATGACGCGCCACCGGAGGGACTGGTTCCGGAATTGAAGGACTCGCATTCCGGTCACTCCTCCCTCCGCTACGCGGCGGCGACGGAAAAGCATGAGAGCAGTCAGGGTTCACCCCTGCCGAACTACGGATAAGCATCGCCCAGCACCACGGATAGACACCGCTCAGCCATGCACCGGTGGGCGAACCGGCATCACCACGCCTCCACTCGCAGGACTCGACGGCTAGCTAGCCGTACTGACCCGTGAGTGATGTGCCTCACATTCAATGTGCCAGGCTGGCCCTACCGGTAAAGTCCCGATTCACGGTGCCGGGTTACCGAACGGCACATTCCCATGCAGGGCATCAACCGCTGCCACCCATGGCTTGAAATAAGCTGGCGATCGGCGTGAAACAGGCTGACAATTCTCTTTCCAGGATTCGCCGGGCCCTTCATCCCCATACCGCCGGATTCGTCACGCCCTCCCTATTCGAGGTCCGAGCCCACGTTCATGAAACCCGCAACCGCCGTTCCTCGTAGCCCTCTTCACATATGGCTGATTCCGGTGGTGTGGACCGTCGCCCTCGGCATGTGGGGCCTGTCCCGGGAGAACAGTCTCTGGCGGGACGAGGCCGCGACCTGGCAAGTGGCCCGGCGATCCACCGACGACATCGTGAACATGCTGGAGCACGTCGACGTCGTGCACGCGCTCTACTACCTGTTCATGCACGGACTTTTCGAGTGCTTCGGGCCCTCCACCACCATCTTGCGATTACCTTCCGTACTGGCCACAGCGGTGGGAGCTGCCTGCGTAGCGCTCCTCGGCCGGCGGCTGGCCGGGGCCTGGGTGGGTCTGGCGGGTGGACTGGTCTTCGGAATGCTTCCCGCCGTGCAGTTCTACCTCCAGGAGGGCCGGCCCTACGCACTGGTGGCGGCCGGAGCCGGGATCTCGACCCTGCTGCTCGTGACCGCGCTGCAGGGCCGCGACCGGAGGCCGTACTGGGTGGCCTACGGCTGTACGGTCCTCGTCTGCGGCTGGCTGAACTGGCTGGCGCTGCTGATCCTGCCGGCACACCTGGCGACCCTTCTGTGGACGCGAGCCGGGCACGGGGTGCCGACACGCTGGGCGACGGCTGCAGCGGCCGCGACGACAGGTGCCCTGCCCCTGATCCTCTTCAGCATGAACCAGTCCGACCAGGTGTCCTGGATACCTCCGCTGACCTGGCACATGATGATCGGCCCGGCGGTACTGCTGGTGATCGGTGGGCTCGGAAGCCTGCTGGACAGGCCCCGGGCAGGACGGCTGTCGGCGGCATCCGTCGGGCTGCCCCTGCTGGCGGTGCCGCAACTCGGCCTGACCGGACTCTCCCTGTTCAAGCCGCTGTTCGTGGACCGGTACATCCTGTTCAGCCTGCTCGGTCTCGCACTGCTGATCGGTGTGGTCCTCGACGCGGCAGTACGAGGGGCCGCCCGGCGGGCACCGAAAGCGTCGCCGTGGGTGATCCCGGCGACGGCCGCCGTCGCGATGATCGCGCTGCTGCCGCAGTCACTGTCCAAAAGGTCCCCGGCGAGCCGGGTGGACGACGTCTTGGCGGCCGCCGAACAGATGCGTCAGGTCAAGGAGGACGGGGACGGGGTGCTCTTCATACCCGCGGCACGCCGGGACACCGTGCTGGTGTCCCCCGACGTCTCCACCGGTCTGCGGGACATAGCGCTGGCGGAGACCCCCGAGGAGTCCGGGACGCTGAAGGGCGTGGAGGCGAGCCCCGCGCGGGTTCGGTCGGCGATGCTCACCCAGCGCCGGATCATACTGGTCACGGACGCCGCGCCGGTGGCGAGGCCGACTCGGGGTGAGCGGGACCTGACGAAGATCGAGGTGCTGAAGAAGTACTTCACTCCGGTGTCCGACAAACAGATCCGCGGCCGACGGGTGACGGTGTACGAACACCTCCCGACTGCTCCGTGACCGCCGACGGTACAGCTCCCCCGGGTTCAGCGGGAACGGCTGCCGAACTCCCGTCCGTCCTCAGGGAACCCGCGCCACACCCACGTAGAACCCGCTCCGCTCGTACACCGGCGCGGGCGCCTCCTGATACCACTCGGGCGCCGTGACCAGCCCGGGCTCGACGAGCTCCAGCCCTTCGAAGAAGGGCTCGACCTCCTCGCGCGTACGCATGCGCAACGCGATCGCGCCCTTCTGCAGCGCGACCAACAGCTCTCGGCCTCCCACCTCTCAGTAGCGGGCGACCGGCCCGGCCCCTTGACGGTGAAAGCGGCGAAACCGCCCCGCCGACGGGCCGCTTGGAGACGGGCGGCCTTCACCCGTCGCGGGTCACGGCCGAGTGCCCCTCATCGATCAGGGTTTGAGCGCCGGCGAGACCGGACACCGTCTGCTCGGTGTGCCGAGGAACGGCCTCCCTTGCGCGTGGCAGAAAACGTCTGCGCTCATGGTCGTAGGCGAGCGGGAAACCGGCCAGGCCAACGAGCCGGGTGTCTGCTGGCGGGAGCGTGCCCTCGGGCGCTGCCGCAGCGCGAAGTTCTCTCAGCACCGTCACACGGCCCGGCAGCGGATCGCGGTCAGCCGCGTCGGCGGCCACGAGGCCGAGTGCCGCAGCGTCGTCGGCAAGTTCTGCCGGTGTCGGCTCGTCCGCACCGGGCTGATCCTCCAGCGCCAGCAGCACGCGGCCGTCACGCCGCAGCAGTGACCGGGATCTCGTGAACCGTTCCGGGATGACCCCGTGAACGGCCCTGCGGTGGGGTGTTCACGAGTAGGTCCGACCAGCGGTGAGTGAGCCGGTTGAAGATCGCTTCCCAGATGGGTGGAGATCGTTTCCCAGGTCCGTGCTGGCCTGTCCGGTTGTCGGCGGCGGCTGCGATCATCCGCTCATGACTGTGCATCCCGTGGATCGGTCCTGGCAGCGGATCGAGACCTGGCTGGCCGAACACGCACCGCGTACCTTCGAGTCTCTGCGCCCGCCCGCCTCAGCGGACGCCCTCTCCGCGGCTGCGGACGAATTGAGATTGAAGTTCCCCGCTGACCTGGTCGAGTCCCTACGCCGCCACGACGGCGTCTCACCGGGGCACGGTCTCTTCCAGTTCCCTGGAGGGGATCTGCCGTTGGGTATTGATGCCATTCTGCGGCGCGGTCGGATGGACCAGCGGCTGTGGAACAGGGCCGGCGAGGATCCTCCGGATGAAACGTACTGGCATCCGAAGTTCCTGATGTTCGCGGACCACAATCCGCCGGATGGCCTGGTCCTCGACTGCCGGGAGGGTGCGACTTTCGGCGCAGTGGGAACGCACGTCAAGGGGGAAGGGCCGAGCTTCGGGCGTTGGTCTTCGCTTGCAGCCTTCCTGCATGAGCTCGCGGGCGGCCTCGAGCACGGGCTTGCGATGGGGTGGTGGCGGAAGTTCGTGCCCGTCATCTGGCAGGAGACTCTGCTCTGGGAGGAAGAACCTCCGCCGCTCCCCGTCCCCAGGTCACTGCGGGAGGTCGCGGCGACTGTCCCCGCACCCGCCGCACCTGAAATGGACCACGACGCTTTCCCCGTAGTCGCGGAGGAGGGATGGGCGGGAGAATACGCCTCGTTCTGCCTCAGTTTCGTGCGGGGCCTGAACGAGTCGGAGCTCCTGCACCGTTTCGGAGCCCTGGCCGACACCCACCGCCCCCGCTCACGCGGCCAGGCACAGGAAGACGCACAGCGATGGACGACCGGATTCCTCCCGGTGGTCCGGGCCGGGCGCTGTGGGCAGTGGGCCTTCGGAATCGAGGAAGGGCACCGGGGGGAGGGCAACCGGAGCGAGGTCCTGCGTCGTCTGTCCCGAGGTACTCAAGCGGTATCCCTGTCGTTCTCCGGGTCCACCACGATGTCCTTCTACGACGACGGGGAACTCGTCACGGTCTATGACACACGGCGCTCCTACCAGCAGCCCGGTGAGGGGGATCCGTTTGACATCTTTCCCGAGTTGCCCGCACACGGCCCAGCCGCGGGCCGGCTCCTGCCAGACGGACGGACCTCGCTGGGGATGCTGGGGATGCCGACGGAGCGGACGCCCCTGCTCCAGCGTGCAACTCTCCAGGCGGTTTGCAGGGCTGTCTCCGACCACTTCGGAATCGACCTGTCGCCGGGCGCCCTGACCGGCGAGTTGGCCAGTGCCCAGGTGTTGCCGGTGCTGCCAGGAGTGGGCGGGCGATACCGTCCGCCGACCGAACTCGCCGAACACATCACCACGGCCCCAGAGGCACGCTTGCGCACCGTGCTGGCGATACAAATGTCCAGTCTGGCCGCCGAGACCGGCCTCGATACCTACCCGGAGGTCATCGAAGCTCTTCCTCGAGCGGGACAGGACGAGGGCCAAGGTGTCGACGACGACTCACCACTTGGCATACGGCTGCGAACAGTCTTCGCGGACGCGGCGGCAGCATGGCGCCTGCCCCGGGGCGGCGACGGCCGCCTTCTGATCGACTACAGCGAGAGGGAGGCCTGGCAGCACCGTGCCAACGCGGCGGGCGCGTTGGTCGATGCACTCTCCCTGCCGGCTCACGAGGTCATCGGCAGCGTCCTCCACCAGCGTCGGAACCCCAACTGGCGGGCTGAATTCATGGACCAGCTCGGCGAGGCATAGCCGCCCTGCGGCGTCCATTGCACAGGCGCTTCGACAGCGACCTCACGCGCGAAGGGCAGGAGGTGAGTCTGCGACGGGCGGGAATAAATCTTCGGCCACAGCGCCAGCCTCCTGGTCGCCGCCGCCCCGCCCATCATCAACAGGCGGGCCGACGCGTCAGTGAGCATCCGCAACTCGCCCTCGGCCTGGTCCTGGACACCCCCGGCAAACGCACCGGCCCCAACGCCGTCCACGCCCTGGCCAGGCTCACCCCGTTCGGCTTCCCCACCGGACTGCTGGCCGCAGACCGCACCTGCACCGACCGGACAACCGCCCACTTCGCCCAGCCCGCACGCCAGTTGGGCCACCAACCCGTCCTCGACTACAAACAAGGACAACGCGGCGTCCAGGGCACCCACCACGGCGCTCTGCTCGTCGACGGATCCCTCGCCTGCCCTGCCATGCCCACCGCACTCGCCACCACCGGCCTCGACGACAAAGCCGTACGCGACCTCGACGACAACACACCGCTCAGCCAACTGATCACAGCCCGCGAACCGTACTTCCTCAAGATCAAACAGTCCGCCGACGCACGCGGAGCGATCCGCCTGCAATGCCCCCGCCGCCGGACCTCGCCCTCGGTGACCTGCTCCCGCTTCAACCAGGTCCACCACATCACCACACCCCGGCCAGCCGTCGTCGACCTCACCAGCCAACGGGCCACCGCGGCCCACACCGCCGCCAAACCCACCGTCCCGCTCCCCGGCGGCGAGCAACTCCCACCGATCTGCCAAAAGCCCAGCATCACTGTCCGCCCTGGCGACCTCGGCAAGCTCGACAAATACCGCCAGGACCGGCACTACCTCCACCCCGCCTGGCAGGACGCCTGCCGCCCCGGCCGAGCAAACATCGAAGGGCTGAACGGCAGAATCAGAAGCCACCACATCGATGTCGCCGACCCCAAGAAACGACTCGCCCACGGCCGCGTCGCCCAGACCACCCTCCTCGCCCTCATGATCTGCAGCATCACCCTGCACACGCTGTCTACCTGGGAGAACACCACCCCACGCACGACGACGCCCATCAGCGAACCCGACGAAACCAGCGAACTCATGGAACTCGGAGAACCACCGCTGGTCGCCCCGGAGTTCCCCCGCCCACCCGAGACGCACCCCTCACGAACACCTGATGCCGAGCAGGGGCGGCCTTCGCATGCCCAGCGACGGCACCAGCACGCTTCCCGCACCAGAGAACCACCCCCGACACCGGCCGCAACCCTCCAGAAGGGGCGTCTCACAGCCGACCCGAATTCGGACACCGCGTCGAGCAGACCCTGAAAACGCCAAGATCCCGCCCGATCAATCAGATCGGACGGGATCTTGTGAACTCTTCCTGAGCGAACTCAAGAACTGTCGTGCGGTGGGGTGTTCACGAGTGGGCCTGACCAGCAGCGGAAAAACAGCCTGAAGATCACTTCCCAGATCGTCAGAGATCGTTTCCCAGCCCACAGCCTCGCTGAGAAAGCCGTCGACCTCCATTAGCTGGTGACGTCATCGATGTCCCGGTCCTCGACGCGACCTGATTCTCCCAGGGCCGGGGCTGCTACCTGTGTCCGCCCACGGCTACCAAGAAGGCAGCCGACCGCGGCGGTGGCCGCTGCGGCCCCGGCAACGAGTAGCAGGACGCGGTAGTCCACGAGCACAAGCAGACCCGCTCCGGCGGCCAGGGCAATGGCATTGGGGGCAAAGAGAAGGGTGTTGGCGGTGGCCGCCACTCTGCCCACGAGCTGGCCCGGCGTCTCGCGTTGGACGGCCGTCATGGCTGCGATCAGCACGCAGGGCAGCCCCGCGCCGATCATCGCGCTGGCAAGCAGGACTGCTGGCACCGAGGGGATGACGCGCAGGGCGACGCCCAGCGCGAACAGCATGATGCCCGCTGCGGCGAAGACTCGTTCGGGCATCCGCCGCAGCAGAGCACCGGCGAACAGCCCGATGACTACCGAGCCGATGCCCTGCACGGCGTAGAGGACCCCGGCGAAGGCAGGCGGACGGTGAAGACCAGCATCGACCACCGCATAGACCGACGCCCCGTTCAGCCCGGCCACGCCCATAGTTGCGGCCCCGGCCAGCACCAGCCGCCACAGAACCGGGTGATGTCGCAGATAACGGATTCCCTCGGCGGCCTGGACGCTCCATCGTTGGGCTTCAGCCGGGCGGGGCATGGGTTCTGACACACGTATGAGGGCGAAAGCTATCGCGGCAAGCACGAAGGTGACCGCGTCCAGCAGGGCCACTGCTGTGCCGCCGAACTGGACGAATAGAAGCGCGCCCAGAAGCGGGGCGACGAGTTTCATGCCCTCGTTCGCCGTCATCCGCAGGCCGTTGAAGTCTCCGCGTAGTGCCTCCGGTACAGCGGTCGCTACCAGTGCGGCCTCCGCCGCATCCAGCAGTACCGAGCTGGTGCCGTACACGATCAGTACAGCAAACAGAATCCAGATCTGGTCGCTGGAACGTACGGCGAGAAGCGGCAGCAGCACCGCGGCCATGCCGAGATTGGTCCAGATCAGCAATGGACGCCGACGCGCCCGGTCAGCCAGTGTGCCGATCAGCGGGCCGAACAGAATGGGCGCCCATACGCAGAAGGTCGTCAGGGCAGCCAGACTGTCCGACCCGGTGAGCGACTTGGTCCACACACCGGCTGCCAGGGCCATAGCAGAGCTACCGAAGCCCGAGACCACCACACCGCTCAGGTAAAACACCACATTGCGGTCGCGTAAGACCCGCCCTCCGCCCCAGCCCATACCCTTGCCCCTTCCGCGCCACGAAGACCCAGGCGCACCCCCGCCCGGCGTACGGAAAGCATTCTGCCCGTGGCTTTATTCACGAGTAGGGGACTGTAAACGTTTGACAGACCTGCCCCAGGACGAGCTGCCGCGGATCTGCCAGAAGCCCACGATCACCGTCCGACCCGGGCGCCCTCGGCAAGCTCGACAAGTTCCGCCAGGACCGGCACTACCTCCACCCCACCTGGCAGGACGCCTACCGGCCCGAGCGAGCAAACATCGAAGGCCTCAACGGCAGCGCCAAGAGCCACGGCATCGACATCTCCGCCCCCACGAAGCGACTCGTCCACGGGCGGGTCGCGCAGACCATCCTGCTCGCGCTGATGATCTGCAGCATCAACCTGCACATCCTCTTCAGCTGGCACCAGACCAGCCGAACACAAGCGACCGGCGCCTCCCGGGGCGTCGCCACGCTCGCTGGATCGGCATCCACGCCCCCCGACGCGGCCGGCCTGCCGCCGCCCATACGGCCGGAGATCCGCGAACCCATCTGAGACCCCAGCACCACAGGCCGGGATCACACACGCCCGCCCACAGCCCAGAAACGCCTCACCCACCCGAACCACCCAGAAACACCGGCCGACGACCGCCCGGCAACCCCCTCCGGCACCGATCGCGTTCGGACAACTCCTCGAACCACTTCCCGGAAACGCCAAGATCCCGCCCGATCAACCAGATCGGACGGGATCTTGTGAACTCTTCCTGAGCTGACTCAAGAACAGTCGTGCGGTGGGCCGTTCACGGGTGGGTCTGACCTGCACGTACGGAGACTCCGTGCCAGCCCTTCCCAGCCGTTCGAAGATCATTACCCAGCCATTTGCATGGCACATCTAAAAAGGTCTACCCGCTCGCCGGCAAGCTCCCGCATGGGGACGAGGACGGGTTGCAGAGGAATCAGGATCGTGCACGCCGTCGAGCAGCCGCCAGACGCTGCATGAGGTGCCCCACGAGGTGTGGCTCAACCCGCCCGCCGCCAGTTTGTACACCCGGGGACCAGGCACGGTGACTGCTCTCGCCATGACCTCACGAAGGTAAGAATTCATGAGGGCGGCCTTTCCGAGGTTTTCCTGACAACCGAGGATCGCCCCGCCCCAGGAATTGCGCCAGCAGGCCGAAATGTCCAACACCGGGGGTGACGCCAGCTTCAGATATCTTTCCGGAGGATACGCCTTTGAACAAATTGGAGATTGAGGTTTAGGCACTCCAGCTTTCGCCTTGTCGAGCGGATCTCACGACGTGCCGTCCTTGACACCTGGACCCGACCACCATTTTGGCTGCCAAAGTCGTCGGCGTGGTGAGGCACGACAGGAGGCGGATAAGGACGAGGGCCGGCGTGCCGACGGTGCCGCGGCGGCTTCCCGCGGTCACCTCTGCCCGCCTGACACCTCGACCACACTCCCGCAGGCCCTGCTGATCCTGGCGGACTCCGAGGCCCGGAGGTCACAGACCGCCCCTCGCACCCGATCAGCCCGAGCGCGCCATCACGGACCCGCACCAGGCCCGTGACCTGCGAGATCAGGATGGAAGTATTCCTATGACCGGAGTTCGTGGATCGTCGATGTCAACTGCGATGTCGATACCAGAGGTTGAGCTGAAAGTAGCGCGTTTGTTGGACAGTTGGATGCGATCGAATGGATTGGATTCCGTGAAGAAAATCGCCCAGACCAGTGCCCGATCGGCGGTCAACCGCGCGATGAACCCCTCTGACCCGTACGAACCCTCACCGCCCCACAGCAGGCCTTCCCTCCCCAGGTCCACTTCGGCAAGCCCATCAACCGAAGACGTCCAAGACGGATCGTTTCTCAGCGTTCCCTCCAGGTCGAAGGGTGGTAGGACATGAAAACCGGTCGGCGCGTCGGGGTCCAGGTCGAGGTCATATGAGCGCCCGTCGTTGAAGTGCAGTGCATCCCTGATGGGCAGCTCAAAATCTTCCCATAGTTTTTGGATCGCGGTCATTTCCTCTTACACTTCCCGTTGCGCACGTGCTGTGGCCTCTCTGTGAGTCCCGTCGGGGGGACGGGCTCGCCCAGTTCGTTTCTGTTCCGCGCGGAGTTCATACGCCTGCTGAATTGCTCCGCCCACGTCCGCCCCGTTGTCGAATCGGGGTGAACCGCATTCGGATCGACTCGCTCGATGGTCACCGGACTCCCCACTTCACGCGCCGCATCAAGCCGTCGGTTGTCATACGACACCAGTTGACCGTCCACTTCCATGACCTTCAATGCCGTTCCGGGACGTCGCCAGTCCCACTCACCGGAACGCATCTTCTCCACGTAGTCGTTCGGGGACACGGTGCGTTGGGAGAAGTTCAGGTCCTTGGGATCGACCCATTCCGGTCCATCATCCCCAGCGAGACCCAGGTGATCAGTCCACGTGTGGGGGTTACGGACGTATGCCACCGCATTGGGCGCTGGAACCAACCCAAGTGGGTCAGGTGTCGCATAGCGGGCAGTTTCCGGATCGTAGTGCCGGAAGTAATTGTAGTTGAGGCCGGTTTCCGGGTCTGCGTATTGACCTGGGAAGCGGAGCGGGCAGTCCACCCCACCCGCAGAAGGAGTGGGGAGGGGTGTGCCCCAGAGGGTGGTGCGGGGCTGCGAAGTGAGGGTGCCGTCGGAAGTGACCAGTTCGACAGGCGTACCAACCAAGTCCGTGATGATCGCGTGGAAGCGGTCGTCGTACTCGGACTGGGGGGTGGAGTCCTCCAGGGCACGTATCGAGCGGGCGCTATCACGCCCGGCTTCGAGCACTCGATGTGTGGATTGGGATATCGGGCGATGGGTGCCCGGCATGTATTCCCATGTCGTTGCCGCGCCACCCGAGGTGAATTGCTCAGCCAGGCGGGTGCCGTCCCAGGTGAAGGAGAGAGGGGTTCCGTCCGGACCTGTTTTGGATGTACGGCGACCCAGGGGGTCGTAAGTATAGGTCCATTCCTCGCCGTGCGGGGTGGTGGCCTTGACGAGGCGGTTTTCCGCGTTCCAGGCGTAGGTCCACGTGCGGGTCTGTCCGTTGAGGAGCTTGCGGGCCTTGCGAATCAGGCGGCCGGCGGCGTCGTGCTCGTAGGTGGTGCGCCCCGCCCGGCGAATGAGGGCGCCCTCATAGGTCCGGTCACCGGTCGCGGGGTGGTGCGGCGCTGAGGCGCGGGTCTGATCGCCGGCGGTGTCGTACGCGTACTCCTCGCCCCATCCGTGTGCCTGGACACTCGTCACACGTCCGACGGGGTCCAACGCGAAATGCCGCGTACCAGTCGTGAGTTCACGAACCTCGGTGAGGTATCCGTCGGGTCGGTAGGCGTAGGTGCGGTGCTGGAGAATGCGGTCCGCTTCGGCCTGGTGGCCGGTGGAGAGGGTTTGGGTTGTGAGGCGGTTGTCCCTGTCCCAGGTCTGCCTGAGGGTGGTGTCGTCACCGATGCGGCGTTCGGTCTCGCGGCCGGCAGCGTCGTAGGTGAAGGCCATGGTTCCGACGCCACCACTCAGTCCGGCAGGGCGACCGGCAGGGTCGTAGGTCCACTCCGAGCACATGCCCGAGGGGGTGGTGCGATGGGTGCGGCGGCCCATGGCGTCGTACGCATAGGCACTGATGTGGCCGTTGATCGTTTCCGAGATGACGCGGCCGACCGAGTCATGTTCACGGGTCATCTCCGTGTCCGCGTTCGCCGCGTGGATCAGGGCGCCGCTCGCGTCGTATGTGTAGGTCGTGATGTCGCCGTTGGTCTCATCGTGCTGGGCGACCATGTGCCCGACCGCGTCAAGTGTGTAGCGCAGCGTTTCGCCCAGGGCGTTCGTCTGGGCTGTGAGGCGGCCCGCCGCGTCGCGTTCGTAGGTGCGTCTGGCACCGTTGAAGTCGGTCTCCTCGACCAAGCGGCCTGCCGCATCGTACGTGTAATGCCACTGCTGCCCCCGGGGGTTGGTGACACTGGTCGGACGCAGCTCGGTGTCGTAGGCGAAGGCGTAGTGCGCGCCGTCGGGGTCGGTCCTCGTGGCGGGCTGGTCGAAGTGGGTGTGGGTGTAGGTCGTGGTGTGCCCGGCCTCGTCGGTGTGGAGGGCGAGGTTGCCTTCGGCATCCCACTGCCACACCTCGCGGGCACCTTCCGGGCCCTCCCGCCAAGCGGGCATGCCCTCGATCGTCCAGCCATGACGCGTGGTCCTTCCCAGTGCATCGGTGACAGCCGTGACCTGACCGTGCGGGCCCCGGCGCATGCGCGTGGTGCGGCCCAGGGGGTCAGCTATCTCGACCGGGAGACCTGCCGCGTCCGTCGTGATCCGGGTGGTGTGGCCCAGAGCGTCCGTGATGGACGTGAGGTGGCCCGAGCTGTTGTACGCGTAGTGCGTGGTGGCACCGCTGGGGTGGGTGGTCGAGGTGTGTGACCCACGATCGTCATAGGTGTGGCGCCATACCGCGCCGCCCGGTTGACGGGTCTCGAGCGGCAGACCGCAGTCGTCGTAAACGGTCTCGGCCACGGTGCCGTCGGGCCGCTCAACAGCGATCAGCCGGTCCTGGTCGTCGTAGCGGTAGCGCGTTGTGTGGCCCAGGGGATCGGTGGCGGCGATGGGGTGCCGGTTGGACTCGTCCCATTCCGTGCGGCTGGTGTTACCGAGCGGGTCGGTCTGCGCGATGATCTTGTACGCCTCGTTGCAGACGTACACAGTGGTATTGCCCTGTGAGTCGGTGTAGCGGGTGGTACGGGCAGCCGTGTCGTAGTGCAGTCGGCCTGACAGGATGCCGTCCGGGCCGATGCCGCGCAGAACGCGGCCCCGGGGGTCGTAGACGTACCCGTATGACGTGCCGTTGCGGTCCGTCCACGACGTCACACGGTGTTCCGCGTCGTACCGGTACCGCAGAGCCCTGCCGGCTGAGTTGAAGACTTCGGTCAGGTTGCCCGCAGCATCGTATGCGTAGGAGACGAGGGTGGTGCTGTGCTCGCGCTGTTCACCGTGCAGGAGACGAAGGGCTGTGACACGCAGCAGCTTGGGGTCGGTATCGACGGCGATGCGGTAGCCGCCGGAGTGGGTGATCTCTTTCGGTGCGCCCTGGGCGTCGTAGGCGATTGCGATGCGGTCTCCATCGCCTGTCCGGTCGGTGATCGCCGTCAGAGCCAGCTCACGGCCGCCCACGGGCAGCGGCGCGAAGTGCAGGGTGCGGTTCTGCTCCGGGAGGACGATACGGAAGGTGCCGTCGGGCTTGCCGTCCCAGCACAGCGGCCAACGAGGACCGGAGGTGGGCAACGTCGGTTCATCCGGCTCCGGCACCGGATACGTCAGCAGCATGCCGCTGTCCGTGACGTAGACGACACCTGCCTCGTCGATCTCCAGTCGTTGGTCAAGCGTGCCTGCCCAGGTGGGACCGAACCACCCCCCGCACGGATGCCCCGACACGTAGTGCCGCTCCAGGACCACCGGCAGGGCGCCGGGCAGCGTGACGTCGGTGGCGGACATGATCATTTCACCGGTCGCCACGTCGATCGGTTCACCGGTCGTGGGCCGCTCCTCGTTGGGCGTGTTGTTCCTGTTCGGATCGCTGTCCGTCCGCTCGCGGGCACTACCGTCCCGGCGCAGCGTCCGCTCCCGGTTGAGCAGGCGTTGTGCGGCATCCTTGGCCACGACTCCGCCGCGCCGCGCCGCTCCGGCACCGCCCGAGGCGAGGGCGAGGAGGAGGTCTGGGGTGAGCTGGCCGGCCGCACGGGCGGGATTGCGCTGCCATTCATCCCAATTGGTGACGGCTTTGGCGAATTCCTTGGGGTGATCTGCGGCGTAGATGGCGCCATCCACCATGCCTGCCAGTCGCAGACCTACGCCGTCAGGGCCGTCGTTGACCAAGTCGTCGAAATCCTCGTACCAGCCGCCCAGGGTGTCACCCGCTCCGCCGAAGAAGTCGCCGATCCCCTTCTTCGCCTTGTCCCAGCCCTTGGGGGGCGGGGGCTTGTCCGGGGCCTTCTCAGCCGCCTTGCCGAGTGCACTCTTGGCCGCGTCGATGACGGGCTGCAGCTCGCTCTCCAGCTTGTCCAGGCGGCCGTAGCAGCCCTGCAGCGCAGTGAGGCCGGGATCATCCTCCGGCGGGCGCTCGGGCAGCGGATCATCTCCCCGTTCCACGGCGGAGTTGTAGTCCGTGACAGTTCTCCAGTGGCGCTTGGAGGTCGCCCGCGCTTCGTCCGCGTCCTCGATGATCGGCTTGACTCGGGTGTGGACCGAGCGCAGCTTGTCGGCATAGGCGTCCAGGGCGCTCGCTGCGACCCCGAAGTACGTGTGCGCGGACTCCAGTTCCTGCGGAAGTTTCCGGGTCGCGCTCTGGAACCCCTCCGCACCGGCCCCGGTCCAGTTCATCAAGGACAGGTCGACCAGCTTGTCCATCCCGTCTTTGAACGCGCCCGCATAGGCCCGGAGCTTGATGACGAGGTCATCGATGTCGGACGGCGTGCCGTAGATGACGTCGCCGGGCTTGGCATGGGGCGGTAGGCGCTCGGTAGCGCCACCCTCCATCACATCGCGCTGCGTCATGCGATCGTCCCCCCCGACCCACCGTCGGCCTCCCAGCCGCCGTCATAGCGCAGGCGGGGACGGGTGGGCACGTCCTGAGTCCCCCCGGTTCCGCCGTCATCCAGCCACGGCTCCTGATAGATCTCCGGCGGCGGATCGAACTTCGGCCTGGACCCGTCCTGCCACGCCTTCAGACCGTGTTCGCCGAACGGCAGCTTGGCTATGTTGTCCTCGGTGGGCGCGAAGTCCTTGATGCGCAACAGGTCGGCCAGCACGTAGGCGGCGATGACCTGCCGAAGCGTCTCCACAATCGTGTCCGTGTGCTCGGCCACCCTCCCCATGCCAAAGCCCCAGGACGAGAGCATCTTCTCGGTCGAATCGTAGACGTCGAAGACGGCCGAATTCTGGATGCGCCCGGCTAGCGTCTCCCAGTCACGCTTGATCTTGTGAGCGGCCACCACGGACTCCTCCAGCGGCGTCAGAACCCTACGCACCGAGGCGATCTCAATCTTGTAGCCGTCACCCGGCTTCGGGCCGCCCGAACCCGGCACTCCCGTGTCATGCTCCGTCACTGCGTTCCCCCCTACGGGTCGATGATCCCGAGCGCGTCGGGATCCAGCACGAACGTCCGCGGGCCCAGCGGATCCACCAACACGCACAAGTTCTCGGGCAGTAGCTCCACCAAGTCCGCGACCGTCGTAGACGCCCACCCGCAGGTTCCGGCGAACAGCGCGAGTCCTCCCAGAGAAGTGAATACCGGCACCACCGGACCCTCCTCCGTCTCGCACACCAAGAAGCCTGGCTCCTGCGGCCGCTGGAAGTACAGGCGCGCGGAACGCACCGCCGCCAGCCGCTCCGAACGAGACATCGACATGACTGTCTCGTCACGGACCAGGTCACGCAGCGACATCTCATTTCCCCCAGCCCGCTCGCGTCGTCACCACGTGAACACCCACCGTAAATGATCGCACGTACGTGCCAGCACTCGAGTTGTCGACGACGGGTAGATGCCCTATTTCAACCAGGCACGGGATGCGCAACCGGCTGCCGCACGCAGCGCCACCGACTTGCGGGCACGTGAGGCTTACCCCCTCGTCGGCGCGGCAGCGCCCAGTATCCGCAGCGCCCGCGGATGCCCCTGTTCGCCGAGGGCACGTACCACCTTGCCCACCGCTGCGTCGATGACCTCGTGTTCCCAGATCCGTAAGGGCACCCATCCCATCTGGACGAGGCGCGTGTCCGTATCGGTGTCCCGTCGAACGTTGCCCTCGAACTTGAAGCTTCCCCTTGATCGTGAACACCTGGAAACTGGGACCTGAGTGGTTCCAGAGGAAGCAGTGACCAGGTGGCAAGCAAGTACCAGAAGCGGT
>NZ_JBIAIN010000014.1:0-218641 GCF_042871445.1 Streptomyces sp. NPDC005794 | reverse complement strand
TGCAGGGGGGACCCTGTGGGAGAGTAGGACGCCGCCGAACAATTATTCCGGGAAAGCCCCGTGCCCTTGTGGCACGGGGCTTTTCTGCGTTCACAGCTCTTCTTCAACAGCTGTTCGGTTCTCCGCCGTCCTTCGTCGCCAGTGACACGGAGGCCGTATGGGAGCTGGCGGCACATCGGTCAGTGGCCATCGAGAGTGTGCGCGCTGGAGCACCGCCGAACCCATCCGGTTCCGGGGCGTGAGTGTTGCTCCTCAGCCTCTCTGCCCGGGCGCAAGCCTCTCTGCTCGGGCGCGCTACAGACGGCCGGCCGCTTTCAGCGTGAGGTAGGTATCGGCGAGTGCGGGTGCGATTTCGTCGGGTGTGGCATCGACGACTGTGACGCCATGACGCCGGAGCTGGTCCGCGGTGCGGCGGCGTTGGGCCTGTGCCTGAGTGCCGGCTGCTGCCTCGTAGCTCGCATCCACTGTGCCCCGCGCACGAACCATCGTCTCGACATGAGGGTCCGCGACAGCCGCGACCACCACCGTGTGGCGCTGGGTGAGCTGAGGGAGGACCGGGAGGAGGCCCTCTTCGACAGGCGCGGCGTCCAGGCTCGTGAGCAGGACGATCAGGGAGCGGCGCGGAGCGTTTGCCAGTGCTGCCGTGCTGAGACCGCGGGCGTCGGTCTCCACGAGTTCGGGCTCCAGGGTGGCCAGCGTGCTGACAAGCGTCGACAGGACGTCTCCTCCCGCTGTTCCGCCCTGCACCTGAGCCCGGACACGTCGGTCGTAGGCGATCAGGTTCACGCGGTCGCCCGCGCGGGTGGCAAGGGCGGTGAGGAGCAGAGTCGCGTCCATGGCGGCGTCGAGACGCGGCACATCGCCGACCCGGCCCGCGGACGTGCGACCGGTATCGAGGACGACGAGGATGTGGCGGTCGCGCTCGGGGCGCCAGGTACGGACAGCGACGGCGGACTGGCGCGCGGTGGCCCGCCAGTCGATGGAACGGGTGTCGTCGCCAGGAACGTAGGCGCGCAGGCTGTCGAACTCGGTGCCCTCCCCTCGAGTCAGCACGCTGGTCCGGCCGTCGAGTTCACGCAGTCTGGCGAGTCGGGAGGGCAGGTGTTTCCGGCTCGTGAAGGGAGGCAGCACTCGAACTGCCCAGGGCACGCGGTGATGTCCCTGGCGGGCCGCGAGACCGAGGGGGCCGAAGGACCGGACAGTGACGCGGTCTGCCTCGCGATCCCCACGCCGCGACGGGCGTAGGAGTGTGGTGAGGCGGCGGCGTTCCTGCGCGGGCACGGCGAACTGGTGGCGGGACGACCCCTGTTCGGTCTCAGAGGTCCAGCTGCTGGGGGGCCAGCCGTCGCGGAGGTGCGCGCGGAGCGGACGCCGGGACGGATTGGTCACTGTGAGTTGCACCGCCGCAGTGTCACCGAGTCGAACGGATGTATCACCGGATCGGGTGAACTGCAGCGTACGCACTGGCGCAGCCAGGGCATAGTCGCACAGAATTGCCAGTGAGAGCGGGACATTGACCGAGAGTATGCCTGTCCAGCTCGGGGCCAGGATGCCTACGGGGAGTGATCCCAAAGCCGCCACCAAGGCGGCCCGTCCGGTGAGGGCCATGGTCACCGCCTCACCGAGGGACGGGGACGTGGGCGAGGACGGCGGTGATGACGGAGTCCGCTGTGACTCCCTCCATCTCCGCTTCCGGCCGCAGCTGTATGCGGTGACGGAGCGTGGGCAGAGCAAGAGCCTTCACGTCGTCCGGGATGACATAGTCCCGGCCCGTGAGCCAGGCCCATGCCCGTGCGGTGGAAAGCAGAGCGGTGGCTCCTCGAGGGGAGGCGCCGAGGCTGAGTGAGGGGGATTCACGCGTGGCACGGCAGATATCGACGACATAGGCGGCGATCTCTGGGGAGACAGAGGTCTTGGCGACGGCGGCACGTGCTGCTTCGAGGTCGGCCGGACCGGCCACGGGCCGTATGCCTGCTGCCTTCAGGTCACGAGGGTTGAACCCGTCCGCGTGACGGGTGAGCACGTCGATCTCGTCCTCGCGCGAGGGAAGGGGGACCGTCAGTTTGAGGAGGAAGCGGTCCAGTTGGGCCTCGGGCAGTGGGTAGGTGCCTTCGTATTCGACAGGGTTCTGGGTGGCCGCGACCAGGAAGGGGTCGGGGAGCGGCCGGGGAGATCCGTCGATGGTGACCTGACGTTCTTCCATGGCCTCCAGCAGGGAGGACTGCGTCTTGGGAGGGGTGCGGTTGATCTCGTCGGCGAGCAGAAGATTGGTGAACACCGGTCCGGGCTGGAAGGAGAACTCGGAGGTCCTGGCGTCGTAGACCAGCGAGCCCGTGACATCGCTCGGCATCAGGTCGGGGGTGAACTGGACGCGCTTGGTGTCCAGTTCGAGGGAGGCGGCAAGTGCGCGGACCAGGAGGGTCTTCGCGACTCCGGGTACGCCTTCCAGCAGGACATGTCCCCGGCAGAGGAGAGCGACGACCAGCCCGGTGACGGCCGGGTCCTGGCCGACCACGGCCTTGGCGATCTCGGAACGCAGAGTTTCCAGGGATGCGCGGGCGCTGTCGGAGTTCACGGGGGCCTCAGGGGTCCCTGTGGGCGCCGCGAGTTCAGCGGTCTCCGGGGTCGGGGCGCTCATGAAGTGCGTACCTCTCTTTCGAGGGCGTCGAGTTGATCGGTCAGAAGGACAAGCGCGGCGTCATCGGCCGGAGCCGGGCCGAAGAGGAGTGTGCCGAGGTCGCTGCCCGGGGTGCTGAGGCGCGCGGCGACGGCGGGCAGGAGTACGGCGGAGGAGTCGGCGTCACGGGGCGGCACCCCGAGGAGGGGAGAGATGCGGGCCCGTGCGGCAGAGCGCAGCGCGTCGGCCGCGCGGGCGCGAGCGTCGGCCTTGCGGTAGAGGCGGGCGCGTCCTTCGGTCGATTCGGAGGCCCGGATGGCCACCGGTAGCCGCTCGGTGATCAGCGGGCCGAAGCGGCGGCCACGCCAGATGGCGGCGAGGGCGGCGGCGAGGGCCAGTTGGAGGGTGCCCCAGAGCCAGCCCGAGGGGATGAGCCCGATGAAGCCGCTCTCTCCTTCGGCTCCGTCGTCACCGCTGTTGCCCCGGTCGGCTGCGGTGCCTGCGGCTGCGGAGGGATCGTCGAGTGAGGGGAGGTACCAGACGAGATGTGGGCGGGAGCCGAGGAGTTGCAGGCTCAGCGAGGCGTTGCCCTGCTGGTCGAGACGGTCGTTGTAGAGGATGTCGGGGGAGCCGAGCAGCACGGTGTCGCCAGCTTCTTGTCCTGGCAGGACAAGAAGGGAGGCGGAGCCATCGTCCGGGTAGCAGGCGGTCGCCCCGTGCAGGTCCGTCGCGTAGTGGATGCCGCCCAGGTCGGCGGTTCCTGCCGCGCGGGCTGCGGGGAGGTCGCAGAGTGGGGGGCGTGCGGTGACAGGTCCGTGCGAGTCAGGGCGGATGTCGGGGGCGAGGCGGGCTACGGAGGGGCCGCCGGGAGCGATGAGGACGGTACGGCCCGCGGAGCCGGCCGTCGCCGTGCGGAGGCGCCGCTGCTGGTGAGCGGTGAGCATGTTGGGGCCGGTGACGAGCAGGGTGGCGTCGGGTCCTGCCGCACCGGCAGCTTCGTCGAGGGTGGTCACGACGTCGATGGATACGCCGCGCTCCTTGAGGATTTCGGCGACCGCACGGCTGCCGTAGGGGTCTGCGGAGCGCGGATCGAGCCGGCCGTGCTGGCCTCCGGAGCGGGCGGCGGCAAGGGCGACCCCGGCGATGACAAGGATGAGGACGGCGAGCAGCAGTCCCCGGACACGCTGCCAGATCTGGAGGGGGGTGCGGGATTCCGAGGTGGTGGGAACGGCTGCGGTGACGGTCATCCGGCGGTCCCATGGATGGTGCCGGTGGTCAGCGAGGGCTTGGCGGCCTCGAGATCCAGGTCGAGTGTGCACAGCGTCAGGTACGCGGCCTCGTCGGCGGTGCGGCCGCCGTATGTGACGTCGTCGAAGACTCGGGCGGCGGCACGTAGCCGGGCGGAGTGCGCGGGCATCAGCCGGCCTGCCTCGGCGGCCGCCTCGTCCGCCGTGCGGCCGGGGCGTGGGTCGAGCACGGTCCTGTCCTCCAAGGAGCGGACGAGGGCACGCATCCGTTCCTGGACGGCTTCGGTCCAGCGTCGGGCTTCGGCATGTGCGGCGGCGGCGGCGCGGTGGTCGGCCGTGCTGCGGGTGGTGCCGCCGAGGAGTGTCTGCGGAGCGCGGAGGGTGCGCCGTGGTGTGCCGAGCCTCCACCACAGGGCGGCGCCCAAGCCGGCGACGGCCAGGACGAGTACGACGAGACCGAGCGGGCCGCCGGGGGCTGCGCCGGCGGCGCCGGCGAAGAGGTCGCCGACCCAGTCCCAGAAGCGGTCGAGGCCGCGTTCGAGAAGGTTCGGGTCGTGCTCGTGGTACCTCGGGTCGGACAGTTCGTCCTGCGCCGCTTCCCGGGCGGGGACGCGTGGGGTGTCCACGGGGATGTCCTCGCCTGCCCGGATGAGCCGTACTGCTGCGGTGGTGCCCCCCGGCCCCGTCACCGCATCAGCTCCTGGGGGTGTCGTAGCCGGGAACGCCCGCGGCCCGGGCGAGATCGAGGTCGAGCGCCTCGCGGCGGATGCGCTGGTCGACGTAGAGCAGAGCCATCACTCCCGCGGTGAAGGGGTAGGCGAGCGTCGAGATGATCACGTCGCCGATGCCCGTGACGATGAGGAACGGCCAGCCGAAGTCCGTCGAGTTGCTGTTCAGGAACTCGCTCAGACCATCGCTGTCCACGCTTATGGCGATGATGCCGAACGGGATCGCGATGATCAAGGTCAGCACGATGACCAGCAGGTAGGTGAGCGCCAGGATGCCGAACGTCCGCCACCAGTTGCCCCTGACCAGCTTGGCGGACCGGCGCAGCGAGGTGAGTACGGACTGTCGTTCGAGCATCAGTGCCGGAGCCGCGAGCATGAAGCGGATCATCAGCCAGAGAACGACACCGCAGGAGGCGACGAAGCCGAGGAAGGTCAGTGCGATCCCATCCGCGCCGCCGCCCAGGGCCAGGCCCGGAAGCAGGCCCACTGCCATGATCGCGGCGCTCATCAGGCTCAGCAGAAGAGTCAGACCGAGCAGCGGAAGGAGCCGGGGGCGGGCCTCGGACCACGCTTCGGAGAGTGTCACGCCTCGGCCCAGCACGGAGCGGCTGACCACCACGGTGAGGACCGAGGTGGTGACGAGCGTGGCGATCATCGCGATGAGCGTGCTCGGGGCGGTGTTGATCAGCTGCGACTGTGCCGAGTCGGTGGCCTGGCGGAGCGCCTCCGCGCCGGTGGCGTTCGGGTCGATCGACTCCTGCTGGGGCAGGAGATAGCGCTGCACGAGGATGATCACGATCTCGGCGATCACGGAGACGGTGAGGCTGATGCCGAGCACCGTGCGCCAGTGGGTGCGCATGGTGGAGACCGCGCCGTCGAGGATTTCGCCGACGCCCAGGGGGCGGAGCGGGATGACGCCGGGCTTCGCAGCCATGGGCGGGCGGCCCCATCCGGGCCCCTGTGGCATGCCGCCCCAGCCCGGAGCGGGAGGGGGTGCGCCTGGGCCGCTGCCGGAGGCACTCGGCGGGGACCACTGCCCTGGAGGCGGCTGTGCGGGAGACCACTGTCCGGCGGGTCCGCTTCCGTCAACGGGCGAGGAGGGTTTGGGGATTCCCGTCTCCTGGCCGTCGGAGGGGGCGGATCCGGGCGAAGCCCAGCCCGGAGAGTCGTTCATCGTCGCTCCTTCACAGTCCTGCCCGCTCATCGGGGCGGCAGGTTGCCAGCCATCGTGCCACGCGTTGGTCCGGGGCGGACCCGGCGCTGTATCTCCTCCTTGTCTTCGTGCGCGGGCGGTTCAGCGGGCAGACTGGGCAGATGGCTGATCAGGACGCACAGACGACGGCGGGTATCGAGCCTCCGCCCCTCTCCGTACTCCGCTGGGACGAACCACCGGAGGGTCCTGCGGTGGTTCTTCTCGACCAGACGCGGCTGCCCGCCGAGGAGGTCGAGCTGGTGTGCGCCGATGTACCCGAGCTGGTGCGGGCGATTCGGATGCTGGCGGTGCGGGGGGCGCCGCTGCTGGGCATCGCCGGGGGGTACGGGGTGGCGCTGGCCGCTGCCCGGGGTGAGGACGTGGCAAAGGCCGCGGAGCTGCTGGAACAGGCGCGGCCCACCGCGGTGAACCTCGGGTACGGGGCGCGGCGGGTGGCCAGGGCGTACCAGGTGGCTGTCGAGATCGGGGCGGGCCAGGAGGGGGCTGCCACGGCGGCCCTGTCCGAGGCCCGGGCTCTGCACGAGGAGGACGCGGCCGCCAGCGGGCGGATGGCGCAGTACGGTCTGGAGCTGCTGGAGGAGCTCCTGCCGGGACGGGGTGGGCACCGGCTGCTGACCCACTGCAACACCGGGGCGCTCGTGTCCGGCGGTGCGGGGACGGCCTTCGCCGTGGCTCTGAGGGCGCACCGGGAGGGCAGCCTGCGGCAGCTGTGGGTGGACGAGACCCGGCCACTGCTCCAGGGTGCCCGGCTGACGGCGTACGAGGCGGGGCGGAACGGGATGCCGTACAGCTTGCTCACGGACAGCGCGGCGGGTTCGCTGTTTGCGGCGGGGGAGGTGGATGCCGTAATCATCGGGGCGGACCGGATTGCCGCGGACGGCTCCGTGGCCAACAAGGTGGGGAGCTATCCGTTGGCGGTGCTCGCGAAGTACCACCATGTGCCGTTCCTCGTCGTGGCGCCGACGACCACGGTCGATCTGGAGACGGTGGACGGTACATCGATCGTCGTGGAGCAGCGTTCCGCGGCGGAAGTGACGGAGCTCACATCGAGGCCGGGTGCTCCTTCGGGAGGTGACGGGGGAGGGACGGCCGTCGCGCCCCCGGGAACCCAGGCGTACAACCCCGCATTCGACATCACGCCGCCCGAACTGGTCACGGCGATCGTCACGGAGGAGGGCGTCATTTCCCCGGTCACGGGGGTCGGACTGGCAGAGCTGTGTGCCAGGTCATCGCAGGTAACGATTAGCTAATGGGATGATGTCGTTTATGAAGGGACGCGTCCTTGTCGTCGACGACGACACCGCACTGGCCGAGATGCTCGGCATTGTGCTGCGGGGAGAAGGTTTCGAACCGTCGTTCGTAGCGGACGGCGACAAGGCACTGGCCGCATTTCGTGAGGCCAAGCCGGACCTGGTGCTGCTGGATCTCATGCTGCCCGGACGGGACGGCATCGAGGTCTGCCGGCTGATCAGGGCCGAGTCCGGTGTGCCGATCGTCATGCTCACTGCCAAGAGCGACACGGTGGATGTGGTCGTGGGCCTGGAGTCCGGGGCCGACGACTACATCGTCAAGCCGTTCAAACCGAAGGAGTTGGTTGCCCGGATCAGGGCACGTTTGCGGAGGTCCGAAGAGCCCGCGCCGGAGCAGCTGGCGATCGGGGATCTGGTCATCGACGTGGCCGGTCACTCGGTGAAGCGGGAGGGGCAGTCCATCGCCCTCACCCCGCTGGAGTTCGACCTGCTGGTCGCCCTCGCCCGGAAGCCGTGGCAGGTCTTCACCCGTGAGGTGCTGCTCGAGCAGGTGTGGGGCTATCGCCACGCCGCCGACACCCGTCTGGTGAACGTGCACGTCCAGCGGCTTCGCTCGAAGGTGGAGAAGGACCCGGAGCGGCCGGAGATCGTCGTGACCGTCCGTGGTGTCGGTTACAAGGCCGGACCGAGCTGACATGACCCTGGGCAGCGCTGCTCCGCCACCCGGGGTGCCCGGGGCCCGTACGGAGCGGGCTGCCGGTCCGGCCCGGAGCACTTCTCGTTTCGGCCGGGCCTCGTTGGGCGGCCGGGTGTTCCGCGACCGCACGCCCGGCGGCGGCCCCGTGCCGCGGCTGTTGATGCGGTGGATCCGTGGGCCGCTGCTGCCGGCTGTCCGGCTGTGGCGGCGCAATCTGCAGCTGCGCGTCGTGGCGGGCACGCTGCTGATGTCGATTGCCGTGGTGCTGCTGCTCGGCTTCGTCGTGATCGGGCAGGTCCGCAACGGCCTGCTCGAGGCGAAGGGCAAGGCCGCGCAGACGCAGGCGGCAGGCGGCTTCGCGGCCGCCCAGGCGAACGCGAACGCGCCTCTCGTCCCGGGGGACCAGAGCGTGGAGGGCGCCGACGGCATGACGGCCAGCACCTCCTGGCGCACCGAGCTCGTCGACCAGCTCGCCAGTGGTGGCACGAACGCCTTCAACGTGGTGGCACTCAGCGCGGACTCCGTGGGGCAGGGCACCAGCCGTGCCCCACGTGGCTCGGGCAGCGTGGAGGCGTCCAGCATCCCGCAGCGGCTGCGGGACGACGTGGGCGAGGGGGCGGGTGCCTTCCAGACGTACTCGCTGATCCGGTACTCGTACGGGAAGGATCCGCAGCCCGGGCTCGTCGTGGGCAAGCGGCTCTACGACGTCGACCACAATCCGTACGAGCTGTACTACCTCTTCCCGCTCACGCAGGAGGAGAAGTCGCTGACCCTTGTCACGACGACGTTGGCCACGGCCGGCTTGTTCGTGGTCGTGCTGCTCGGTGCCATCGCGTGGTTCGTGGTGCGCCAGGTCGTCACGCCCGTGCGGATGGCGGCAGGGATCGCCGAGCGGCTTTCCGCGGGCCGGCTCCAGGAGCGGATGAAGGTCACCGGTGAGGATGACATCGCACGCCTCGGTGAGGCCTTCAACAAGATGGCGCAGAACCTCCAGCTGAAGATCCAGCAGTTGGAGGAGCTCTCCCGCATGCAGCGGCGTTTCGTCTCGGACGTCAGTCATGAGCTGCGCACCCCGCTGACGACCGTGCGGATGGCCGCCGATGTCATCCATGAGGCGCGCGTCGACTTCGACCCGGTCACGGCCCGGTCCGCGGAACTGCTGGGGGACCAGCTCGACCGCTTCGAGTCGCTCCTGTCCGATCTGCTGGAGATCAGCAGGTTCGACGCGGGGGCGGCGGCGCTGGAGGCCGAACCGATAGACCTGCGCACGGTCGTCCGGCGGGTGATCGGCGGTGCCGAGCCGCTGGCGGAGCGCAAGGGCAGCCGGGTCCGCGTGGTGGGCGACGAACAGCCCGTGGTCGCGGAAGCCGACGCGCGCCGTGTCGAGCGGGTCCTGCGCAATCTCGTCGTCAACGCGGTCGAGCACGGCGAGGGCCGGGACGTCATCGTGCGGATGGGTGTCGCTCAAGGCGCCGTGGCCGTGGCGGTCAGGGACTACGGCGTGGGGCTCAAGCCGGGCGAGGCGACCCGGGTCTTCAACCGCTTCTGGCGGGCGGACCCGGCACGGGCCCGCACCACCGGTGGGACCGGCCTGGGGCTCTCGATCGCCGTCGAGGACGCCCGGCTGCACGGAGGCTGGCTGCAGGCCTGGGGCGAGCCCGGTGGCGGCTCGCAGTTCCGGCTGACTCTGCCGCGTACGGCGGACGAGCCGCTGCGCGGATCACCGATACCGCTGGAGCCGGAGGACTCGCGGCGTAATCGGGAGGACCGTGAGCGGGCGGAGGCCGCGCCGGCGGCCGGCGACCAGCGGCTGATGTCCGTACCGAACCAGACAGGTTCCACGGCGCGTTCACACCTGGGCGGGCCGCCGCACGGGCCGACGGCGCGGCGTACGCCGGCGTCGGTGCACCCGGCGGCTCTGCCGGGCAACGGAGCGCGTGTGGTGTCGCGTCCGGCCGAGGACCGGCCGGACGGGGGCGCCGCCCCAGAGACGCAGGATCCGGAGCAGGAGGACACGATCCGTGGACACTGACCGCCGTCGGGGCGGCCGCAGCCGGGCGGTGCGGTTGTCCGCGCTGGTCGGCTGTGGCGTCGTGGTGCTCGCCGGGTGCGGAGCGATGCCGGTCACCGGCGACGTGAAGGCGGTCGACGCCTCGCAGCCGGGCGATTCCCAGGTGCAGGTGTACGCCGTGCCGCCGAGGGAGGGTGCCGCTCCCATCGAGGTGGTCGACGGCTTCCTGGAGTCGATGACCAGCGACGACCCCGACTTCCGGACGACCCGCAAGTACCTGACCGCGGGAGCCGCCCGCAGCTGGCAGCCGGGCGAGGGCACCACGGTGCTGGCGCAGGCGCCCAACCGCAACGGGCCCACGATGTACGACAAGCAGCGCAGGACCTCCGAGACGACCTACACGCTGACCGGCGAGCAGGTCGCGGCGGTCGACGCGCAGAGTTCCTACCGGCCGCTGGCCCCGTCGGAGTACTCCCAGATGCTTCATCTGGTCCGGGAGAAGGGGGCGGACGGCAAGCAGGAGTGGCGCATCGACATCGTTCCGGACGGGCTGGTGCTCGGGCAGTCCGACTTCAAGCGCCTCTACCGGTCCGTGAACAAGTACTACTTCGCCGCCGGGCTGGCGGACGACGAGTCCGCGCTGGTCGCCGACCCCGTCTACGTAAGGAACCGTACGGATCCCGTCACGCGGATGGACACGGCCACGCAGACCGTTCGGACGCTGCTGGAAGGCCCGTCGAACTGGCTGCGGCCGGTGGTCGATTCGCGCTTCCCCGCCGGTACGGCGCTGAAGAGCGGGGTCACCTCGCTGGCGCCGGACGACCAGAACGTCCTGAAGGTGCCGCTCAACAAGAAGGCCGATCAGGCCGGGCAGGGCGCCTGCCGGATGATGGCGGCCCAGGTGCTCTTCACGTTGCGTGACCTGACCTCCGCCCGGGTGGGGCAGGTGGAGCTGCAGGGTGAGCGGGGTCCGCTGTGCTCCCTCGGGGCCGATGAGGCCGAGGAGTACGCCTCGGACAACGGTTCCGACGGTCCCGACAGCCAGTACTTCGTCGACGACGAGGGGCACGTGCAGCGCATCCCCGGGAGCAGCAAGGGCAGCGGCGATCCTGAGCCGGTGATCGGTCCGCTGGGTGGCGGGACGGTGGCCATGAGCGCCGTGGGCGTGGCCCGGGACGAACAACTGGCCGCCGCGGTCTCGGCGGATCAGCAGCTTCTCTACGTGTCCTCCCTGGCCGAGGAGAGCGAGCCGGCCGACCCTGTGGTGACCAGTCGCGCGAAGAAGGCCACGGACCGGCTGTCGGCGCCGAGCTGGGACGGCAGGGGCGATCTGTGGGTCGCCGACCGTGATCCGCAGGATCCCAGGCTGCTGCGTCTGGTGGACGGTGCCGGAGAACCGCAGGAGGTTCTGGTACCCGGCTTGAACGGTGGGCGGATCGAGGCCCTGAGGATGTCTGCCGACGGGGTACGGATCGCTCTGCGGGTGTCGAGGGACGGGCACACGACCCTGAACATCGGGCGGGTCGAGCGTCATGGCTCGGGGGAGGCCGAGCGGGTCTCGGTGGAGGACCTGCGTCAGGCCGCACCGCAGCTGGCGGATGTGACGGCTGTTTCCTGGTCCGGCCGCAGCCGTCTCGTGGTGGTCGGCAAGGAGGAGGGCGGTGTGCAGCAGGTGCGTTACGTGCAGGCCGACGGATCCACGTCGTCCTCCGGGGTCCTGCCGGGCGTGAACCAGGTGACGGCGATCGCGGCCGCGGACGACGAGCAGTTGCCGCTGATGGCGGACACCGAGAGCGACGGGATCGTGAAGCTGTCGCCGGGGGACAACTGGCAGACGGTCCTGAAGAAGGGCTCCTCGCTGGTCTACCCGGGCTGAGCGCGGGGCCCGTGCGGATGCCACGGCTGCCCGGCTCACCGGCCGCCGGGTTGTCCACAGGGGTTTTCCACAGGGATGGCCGGGTGTCAGCCTTCCGGGCAGAGTGGGGTTGTGCGGGGTTGGTGGCGGGAGATCGTGGGGCTGGTGCTGCCCGTGGCCTGCGGTGGTTGCGGCAGGCCGCGGACAGAGCTGTGCGAGGAATGTGCCGCCGGGCTGACGGCCGTGCCGTGCCGTGTGCGGCCGACGCCTGAGCCCGTGGGTCTCCCCGTGGTCCACGCGGCGGCGCCGTACGAGAACGCCGTACGCGCGATGCTGCTGGCCCACAAGGAGCGAGGGGCGCTGGGCCTCGCCGCAGTGCTCGGCGGGGCGCTGGCGGCCGCTGTGCGGGCCGGAGCGGGGCACGCGGGCGACGAGAAGCCGCTGTGGGTGGTTCCGGTGCCGTCGGCGCGGCGGGCCACGGCACGGCGCGGGCATGATCCGGTGCGCAGAATCGCGGCCTCGGCCGCGGCAGAGCTGCGGCGCGGGGGCACGCGGGCCCAGGTGCTCGCCGTGCTGCGGCAGCGGCGTGAGGTCGCGGACCAGGCTGGGCTGGGGGCGAGGGAGCGGCAGGCGAATCTGGCGGGCGCGCTCGTCGTCGCGGACGGCGGACGGAAGCTGCTCGACAGGGGCCGGGTCGTGCTGGTGGACGACCTGCTGACGACGGGGTCCTCGCTGGCGGAGGCGGCACGCGCGGTCCGTGCCGCCTCCGCCAGCGAGGACGGCATGGCGGAGCGACTCAGGGCTGCAGTTGTTGCAGGTTCTCCGTCTTCTTTCGAAACAAACCGGAACTGACAGATAACTTCCATCGTTGCAGGTAGTGAGTGGGTAAAGAGGCCCGATCGGAGGTACGCGTGAGTAGCGGGTGCCGACACGGTGGTGGGCAGGCTATGTTCGGGTGTGAGGGACGGTGAATTCCGGACCTCGACGAATGCGCCACCAGGTTTCGGGCAGGTAACACACCGGTACGTCCGGTGCGCCGGAAGCATGGCAATCGGTGGGGTGGAAATCCTGCCGATGGGGGAGGAGGAGGTGACAGCCACCGAGTCCGCGGCTCCGGCGATCACCGGAGCCTGGTGCAAAAGGGAGATGCTCCGCCGCCGAAGCGGAGCGATCCGGGAACGGAGTTCTGCGTGGACATCGTCGTCAAGGGCCGCAAGACCGAGGTGCCCGAGCGGTTCCGCAAGCACGTGGCCGAGAAGCTGAAGCTGGACAAGATCCAGAAGTTCGACGGCAAGGTGATCAGCCTCGACGTCGAGGTGTCCAAGGAGCCGAATCCCCGTCAGGCCGACCGTGCTGCACGGGTGGAGATCACGCTCCGCTCGCGTGGGCCGGTCGTCCGGGCGGAAGCAGCGGCAGGCGACCCGTACGCAGCGCTTGACCTGGCCACCGACAAGCTGGACACACAGCTGCGCAAGGAGCACGACAAGCGCTACAGCAGGCGCGGTAACGGCCGGCTGTCCGCAGCCGAGGTCGCAGAGGTCGTGCCGGGCGCCGCCTCGTTCAACGGGGACGGTGAGCTGATCCCCGAGGAGCCGGAGCCGTCCGTGCCGACCACCAGGTTCGGTTCGCTCGAGGTCCAGGGCGAAGGACCGCTCGTGGTGCGCGAGAAGACGCACGTCGCGGCGCCGATGACGCTCGACCAGGCGCTCTACGAGATGGAGCTGGTCGGGCACGACTTCTACCTGTTCGTCGACTCCGAGACCAAGGAGCCCAGTGTCGTCTACCGGCGGCACGCCTACGACTACGGTGTCATTCACCTGAGGACCGACCCGCTGGCCTCCGACGGGGCGGGTGGCGCGGGCGGTGCGCTCGGCGGCTGACACCGCCACTCACAGCCGGTACCCGGTGCCCCTGGAAGCGCTCGTGCGCCCCAGGGGCACCGCGTGCGACCACAGGGGGCACCGCTTCGGCGGCCGGGCATGAAAGCATGGCGTCCCAGGCCAATCAGTGCTCTGTGCACTGCCGTTGGCGGACAGCCTGTGACCTCAGGCAGTGGCCTTCAGGGGGAGGAACGATGGCGGACACCTTCGGGCCCGTGCGCGGGACGAACGATGCCGACAGCGCTGCCGGTGCGGCTTCCGTCGCGGACGACGGAAGTTCTCGTAAGGAACCCATCAGGGTTCTGGTGGTGGACGACCACGCGCTCTTCCGCAGAGGTCTGGAGATCGTCCTCGCGCAGGAGGAGGACATTCAGGTCGTAGGAGAGGCGGGGGACGGGGCGGAGGCGGTCGACAAGGCGGCGGACCTGCTGCCCGACATCGTGCTGATGGACGTACGGATGCCCAAGCGCGGCGGCATCGAGGCCTGTACCTCCATCAAGGAGGTGGTCCCCAGCGCGAAGATCATCATGCTGACGATCAGCGACGAGGAGGCCGACCTCTACGAGGCGATCAAGGCGGGCGCCACCGGATACCTGCTCAAGGAGATCTCGACCGACGAGGTCGCCACGGCCATTCGCGCGGTGGCGGACGGTCAGTCCCAGATCAGCCCGTCGATGGCCTCCAAACTGCTCACCGAGTTCAAGTCGATGATCCAGCGCACCGACGAGCGTCGGCTCGTTCCCGCGCCGCGACTCACCGAGCGGGAGCTGGAAGTGCTCAAACTCGTGGCCACCGGCATGAACAACCGCGATATCGCCAAGGAATTGTTCATCTCCGAGAACACGGTGAAGAACCACGTCCGCAATATCCTGGAGAAGCTTCAGCTGCACTCCCGGATGGAAGCCGTGGTCTATGCCATGCGGGAGAAGATTCTCGAGATCAGGTAGCGGACCGTCCGGCGCTCACGGAAGGACGCGGGCGAAGGGCACGGGCGATTTCCGCCATGAGCGGCTCCCGCAGCTCGGGTGCGTCGACGCGCTCCAGCCGCACATCCGTGCAGCCCACCCAGGAAGCCGCCTCCACGAGCGCCTCGGCCATCGGCGCCACGGACTTACCGCCGTCCAGGGAGACCTGCCTGGCGACCAGCGTGGTCCCTTCCCTGGCCGGGTCGACCCGGCCCCGCAGCCTGCCGCCCGCCAGCAGCGGCATCGCGAAGTAGCCGTGGACCCGCTTGGGCCGGGGGACGTACGCCTCCAGGCGATGGGTGAAGCCGAAGATCCGCTCCGTGCGCGCCCGCTCCCAGATCAGCGAGTCGAACGGCGACAGCAGCGTCGTACGATGACGTCCGCGCGGTTCCGAGGCCAGGGCCTCGGGATGTGCCCAGGCAGGCTTGGTCCAGCCCCGCACCGACACCGGGACCAGTCCCGAGTCGGCCACGACGGCGTCGAACTGCTCGGCCTTGAGCCGGTGGTAGTCGGCGATGTCCGTCCGGGTACCGACGCCCAACGACCGCCCGGCCAGGGCCACCAGCCGGCGCAGGCACTCCGTGTCGTCCAGGTCGTCGTGGAGCACGGAATCCGGGATCGCCCGCTCGGCCAGGTCGTAGACCCGCTTCCAGCCGCGCCGCTCGGTGCACACCACCTCGCCGTACATCAGGGCGCGCTCGACGGCGACCTTGGACGCGGACCAGTCCCACCACTCGCCGCCGTTCTTCGCGCCGCCGAGCTCCGTCGCCGTCAGCGGGCCCTCGGCGCGCAACTGCGCGATCACCGTCCCGTACGCCCCGTCGGGCAGGTCGTGGTGCCAGTGCGGCCGGGACCGGTAGGCGCGGCGGCGGAACGCGAAGTGGGGCCACTCCTCCACCGGCAGGACGCAGGCGGCATGCGACCAGTACTCGAACGAGCGGCCACCCGACCAGTAGGCCTCGTCGACCGCGCGTCGGCCCAGCGCGCCGAGGCGTGCATACGGCACGAGCTCGTGCGACCTGGCCAGGACCGAGATGGTGTCGAGCTGAACGGCTCCGAGACTGCGCAGCACTCCCGGGACTCCGCCCCTGCGGTCCGGAGCACCCAGGAAGCCCTGGGCGCGCAGGGCGATGCGGCGGGCCTGGTCGGCGGAGAGTTCCAGGACGGGCGGCGGCACAGACGTCATGCGTCGAAGCCTAGAGCGCGCCACTGACATCCCGGGCCGGCCGATGGGGGTGGGTGCCGGGCAGCCCCAGATCGGCCGGGAGCAGCGCGCCGGTCCAGGTGTCGTGCCGTGTCCCCTTGTTGAACAGGGCCGACCGCTGTTCACCCTCCATGCGGAAGCCGGCACGCAGGGCGACCGCCCGCGACGGGGTGTTGCCGATCTCCGCCCGCCACTCGAGGCGGTCCGCGGTGAGGGTGGTGAACGCCCAGTGGGCCGCCGCGCGTACCGCTTCCGTCGTCAAGCCGGAGCCGCGGTGTTCCCTCGCCGTCCAGAAGCCCACCTCGTACGTGCCCGGCAGGATGCGGCCGTGGACGCCGAGCGCGCCCACGAGCTGCCCGCCGCCCCGCAGTAGTACCGCGAAGCTGTACATCGTGTCGTCCTGCCAGCCCGAGGGGGAGAGTTTCCCTGTGAAGAGCTCCGCGTCGGCACGGGTGTACGGCGACGGGACAACTGTCCAGCGCTGGATCTCCGGATCCTGGCAGGCGGTGTACACCGCCTCCGTGTCCTCAGGTGCGAAGGGCCGCATGAGCAGGCGTTCCGTGGTGAGGGTGGTGGGTTCCATACAGGGATTGTGGTGACGGGGCGGGCGGGATGCGAGCACTTTTCGGTGCTTCCCGGCACCTTCGGTCCCCTCCGGCCGTTGTCCTGGAAGGGCGCGGCGGGGAGAACGCGGTGGCAGCCCTCCCGACGGGGCGGGGTCCTCGCTTACGATGGCCGTTGCGGTGGGGCCCACCTGCCGTGCCCGCGCCAGAGTCCATCACACGACCCAGTGCCAGGCCCGACCGGCAAGGAGACCAGCCTCAGTGTCCGTCTTCAACAAGCTCATGCGTGCAGGCGAAGGCAAGATCCTGCGCAAACTGCACCGCATCGCGGACCAGGTCAGCTCCATCGAAGAGGACTTCGTCAACCTCTCCGACGCCGAGCTGCGGGCGCTCACCGACGAGTACAAGGAACGGTACGCGGACGGCGAGAGCCTGGACGACCTGCTCCCCGAAGCATTCGCGACGGTCCGTGAGGCCGCGAAGCGTGTCCTCGGACAGCGCCATTACGACGTTCAGATGATGGGCGGTGCCGCCCTGCACCTCGGCTACGTGGCCGAGATGAAGACCGGTGAGGGCAAGACCCTCGTCGGTACCCTGCCCGCCTATCTCAACGCGCTCTCCGGCAAGGGCGTGCACCTGATCACGGTCAACGACTACCTGGCCGAGCGTGACTCCGAGATGATGGGCCGGGTGCACAAGTTCCTTGGTCTCGAGGTCGGCTGCATCATCGCCAACATGACCCCGGCGCAGCGCCGTGAGCAGTACGCCTGCGACATCACGTACGGCACGAACAACGAGTTCGGCTTCGACTACCTCCGCGACAACATGGCGTGGTCCCAGGACGAGCTCGTCCAGCGCGGCCACAACTTCGCCATCGTCGACGAGGTCGACTCGATCCTCGTCGACGAGGCCCGTACGCCGCTGATCATCTCCGGTCCCGCCGACCAGGCCACCAAGTGGTACGGCGACTTCGCCAAGCTGGTCACGCGTCTCACCAAGGGTGAGGCGGGCAACCCGCTGAAGGGCATCGAGGAGACCGGCGACTACGAGGTCGACGAGAAGAAGCGGACCGTGGCCATCCACGAGTCCGGCGTCGCGAAGGTCGAGGACTGGCTCGGGATCGACAACCTCTACGAGTCGGTGAACACCCCGCTCGTCGGCTACCTGAACAACGCGATCAAGGTCAAGGAACTCTTCAAGAAGGACAAGGACTACGTCGTCATCGACGGCGAAGTCATGATCGTCGACGAGCACACCGGCCGTATCCTCGCCGGCCGCCGTTACAACGAGGGCATGCACCAGGCCATCGAGGCGAAGGAAGGGGTGGACATCAAGGACGAGAACCAGACGCTCGCCACGATCACCCTGCAGAACTTCTTCCGCCTGTACGGCAAGCTCTCCGGTATGACCGGTACGGCGATGACCGAGGCCGCCGAGTTCCACCAGATCTACAAGCTCGGCGTCGTGCCGATCCCGACGAACCGGCCCATGGTCCGCGCCGACCAGTCGGACCTGATCTACCGCACCGAGGTCGCGAAGTTCGCCGCGGTCGTCGACGACATCGCCGAGAAGCACGAGAAGGGGCAGCCGATCCTGGTCGGCACGACCTCGGTCGAGAAGTCCGAGTACCTCTCGCAGCAGCTCTCCAAGCGCGGTGTCCAGCACGAGGTCCTCAACGCCAAGCAGCACGACCGTGAGGCGACGATCGTGGCTCAGGCGGGCCGTAAGGGTGCCGTAACGGTCGCCACGAACATGGCCGGCCGAGGCACCGACATCAAGCTCGGCGGAAACCCGGACGACCTCGCCGAGGCGGAGCTGCGCCAGCGTGGCCTCGACCCCGTGGAGCACGTCGAGCAGTGGGCGGCGGCGCTGCCCGCCGCGCTGGAGAAGGCCGAGCAGGCCGTGAAGGCCGAGTTCGAAGAGGTCAAGGATCTCGGCGGGCTGTACGTGCTGGGCACGGAGCGGCACGAGTCGCGGCGCATCGACAACCAGCTGCGCGGTCGTTCCGGCCGTCAGGGCGACCCGGGTGAGTCCCGGTTCTACCTGTCGCTGGGTGACGACCTGATGCGGCTGTTCAAGGCGCAGATGGTCGAGCGCGTCATGTCGATGGCGAACGTTCCCGATGACGTCCCCATCGAGAACAAGATGGTGACCCGGGCGATCGCCTCCGCGCAGTCGCAGGTCGAGCAGCAGAACTTCGAGACGCGTAAGAACGTCCTGAAGTACGACGAGGTGCTCAACCGGCAGCGTGAGGTCATCTACGGCGAGCGCCGCCGCGTCCTGGAAGGTGAGGATCTGCAGGACCAGATCCGTCACTTCATGGACGACACGATCGACGACTACATCCGGCAGGAGACGGCCGAGGGCTTCGCCGAGGAGTGGGACCTCGACCGGCTGTGGGGCGCGTTCAAGCAGCTCTATCCGGTGAAGGTCACGGTCGAGGAGCTCGAGGAGGCCGCCGGCGACCTGGCCGGCGTGACCGCCGACTTCATCACCGAGGCGGTCAAGGACGACATCCACGAGCAGTACGCGGAGCGCGAGAAGACGCTCGGCTCGGACATCATGCGTGAGCTGGAGCGCCGCGTGGTCCTGTCCGTCCTGGACCGCAAGTGGCGTGAGCACCTCTACGAGATGGACTATCTCCAGGAGGGCATCGGCCTGCGGGCCATGGCGCAGAAGGACCCGCTGGTCGAGTACCAGCGCGAGGGCTTCGACATGTTCAACGCCATGATGGAGGGCATCAAGGAGGAGTCCGTCGGCTACCTGTTCAACCTGGAGGTCCAGGTCGAGCAGCAGGTCGAGGAGGTTCCGGTGCAGGAGGGCGCGGAGCGTCCCTCGCTCGAGAAGCAGGACGCGCCGGTGGCGGCCGCCGCGGGCGGGCGCCCGGAGATCCGGGCCAAGGGCCTGGACGCGCCGCAGCGTCCGGACCGGCTGCACTTCTCCGCTCCCACTGTGGACGGTGAGGGCGGTGTCGTCGAGGGCGACTTCGCCAACGGTGACGGTGCGCGGTCGGAGGCGGACGGCATGACGCGTGCGGAGCGCCGCAAGGCGCAGAAGAGCACGGGTGGGCGGCGCCGCAAGAAGTAGCGCGCAGCAGGTCTGACCAGGGCCTGGCCCGGACACCCGTGGGGTGTCCGGGCCAGGCGCGTTTCCCGGGCCTCTCCGGGCCCGGGAGGCCGGTCGGCCCCTACCGGGCGGCAGGGGCTCGCGCGGGCCCGCAGGAGCCGCTGTGCGGCGCTTGCGGGGTACGGCCTCGGTCACCGGACGGGCCCGATTCTGCTGAGCCGGGGTGCGGGGCCGCGAGGCCCCTGGCCGGTCATCTGGCCGCGGGGAGGCGTTCGCCGCCCAGGTCGATCGCGGCGCAGCGCCAGCGGAGGTCGGGGCCCTGTTCCAGGCGGAAGGCCATGGCGCGGACCTGCTCGCCCGTGGCGATGCTGGCGAAGGCCTCGACCACGCCGGTGGCCGGCCGGGTGCCGTGGACGGTGCGTACGACCGGGCGCCTGCATCCCGCGCCGAGCGGGGCGTCAGGGGCGAGTTCGGCGAGCTGGTCGTAGGCCTCGCCGATCGTGTGGCCGAGCATCCAGTGCACCGGGCGCTGGCCACTGAGGACGGCGAGCAGGCGCTCGGCGAACCACTGGTGCGGGTGCAGCGGCCGCCGGGGCCGTTGCGGAGGTACGGTGCCCGGCCTGCTGCGGTCGCGTCGTCCGGCCGGCCTCGTCCTGTCCGTGCTCATGCTGGTAGCCCCCGTGGCTGATGTGCGGAGCCCGGTGAGTACCGGGCGGTAACTTCTGCTGGGGATCTTCTACGGGTCCGGTCGTAGGCCTCGCAAGCGGCGGCGGAGACCCGCCGGGCACACGGCGTGATCACCTATCCGGGTGATGGGCCCCACGCCGCAAGGGAGTGGCGGGGGTGACGGCCGTCGTGGGGTGGACGGTGCCGGGTGGATCGGCAACCCCGAAGGGGGACGTCGCACGTATCCTGACTGCGTCATCGACTACGAAAGCGGTCAGCCATGCGTGTGTACGTCCCCCTGACCCTCTCCGGTCTTGCCGCGGTGCACAGGGCGGGCGAGGTCGGTCCGGGGCCGCTGACCGCCTATGCCGTGACGCCCGGTCTGCGTGAGTGGTACGTCTCCGACGACATCGAGGAACTGGAGTACGCGGCGCTCAACCGGGCCGCCTCCGCCTCGCTGCGGTTGCTCGCGGGCCGCCCGGAGGAGACCCGGCGCAGGGTCGTCGTCGCCTTCGACGTGCCGGACGGGGCGGCGGTCGCCGATCCGGACCACGTGCTGGACGCGTCGTCGCTCGGCGAGGTGCGGATCGCGGACGCGGTGGCGCTGTCGAAGGCCGCCGCGGTCCACGTGGACGCCGACGACGCCGAGAAGGACGTCGCCGCGGCGGCCGCGGCGCTGGGAGCGGCGGACCAGGGCGACGACGACGCGCAGTTCACCGTGGACGGCGCGGAGGACCACGAACTGCTGTGGTTCGGGATCCAGGAGATCCCCGGCCTGATCACCTGAGCACCTGAGCATCTGACCGGCTGGGTACTGATCGGCCGGGCGTCCCGTCGGCGGTGGCCGGCTGTCGTACCCGGCGAGTATTTTTCGTCCATGGCGACATCCGCGAAGCACCGCACACATCTGGTCTGGGACTGGAACGGCACCCTGCTCGACGACATCCACGCGGTCCTCGGGGCCACGAACGCGGCCTTCGCGGAGGTCGACCTGGAGCCGCTCACGCTGGAGCAGTACCGCGAGACGTACTGTGTGCCGATACCCAGGTTCTACGAGCGGCTCATGGGCAGGCTGCCCACCCCCGCCGAGTGGGAGCGGATGGACGGCCTCTTCCATCACCACTACACGGAGCAGCGGGCGGCCTGCGGGCTGACCGAGGGCGTCGAGGAACTGCTGGCCCGGTGGCGGACCGGTGGCCGCAGTCAGTCGTTGCTGAGCATGTACGGCCATGAGCACCTGGTCCCGGTGGTGCGTGCATACGGCATCGAGCGTCATTTCATTCGCGTCGACGGCCGTACCGGCCCGTCCGGCGGAAGCAAGGCGCGGCACATGGAGCGTCACTTCGCGGTGCTCGGGGACATCGCTCCCGAATCGGCGGTGGTCATCGGTGACGCGGTGGACGACGCCGTGGCCGCGGCCCACGTGGGCGCGCGCGCCGTGCTCTACACCGGCGGTTCGCACAGCCGCAGCAGCCTGGAGGCGGCCGGTGTGCCCGTGGTGGACACCCTGGCCGAGGCCGTGGCGCTGGCTGAGCTGATGGCGGACTGAGTGGCCGGCCCGGCGGCTCTGAGCGCGTCCGCCCGTGTGCGCCTCCATACGTGCGGGAACGGTCGCGTGCGATGTCCAGAGTGTCAAAGTTCGGGGGCTTCTTTTGTACATATGCGGCTCATGACGGTTGTGGGGGCAGGGGGGATAGCCTGGTGCCGTGATCAGCGCGATACGCCTCGGGGGCAGCGAAGCCCCCGGCCTGCGCCCGGAGTGCCACAGCACCCGGGCGATGCGTGATCTCCGCGTCCCGGGCCGTCTGCCGAAAACGGCTGATACGGCCCCGGGCATCTCCCCAGGCGACATAGCGTCGACTCAGACCGGATATCCCCGCGTCGTGGCGGTACGTCGTCTTTCTCACCTACGTCACGCAACGGCGCGCGACAGGAGCCAGAGGACATGCAGACCAAGCTGGACGAAGCCAAGGCCGAGCTGCTCGCACGGGCGGCCCGGGTAGCTGACAACAGTCCGGGCGGTGGTGTCGGTGGCCCGGGAGGTGGCCTCCGGGTGCACCTCGTCGAAGGGACCGGTACCGAAGCGCAGGACGGCACCGGGGCCGGCCAGGACGAGCGGCCGGGCCGTGACACGCTGCTCGCCTATTTCCAGCGCTACTACCTGCACACCGCTCCGGAGGACATCACCGACCGCGACCCGGTCGACATCTTCGGTGCCGCTTCCTCCCACTACCGTCTCGCCGAGAACCGCCCGCAGGGCACCGCGAACGTCCGGGTGCACACCCCGACCGTCGAGGAGAACGGCTGGACGAGCAGCCACTCCGTCGTCGAGGTCGTCACCGACGACATGCCCTTCCTGGTCGATTCGGTCACCAACGAGCTGTCCCGGCAGGGCCGTGGCATCCACCTCGTGATCCACCCGCAGGTCGTCGTCCGCCGCGACGTCACCGGCAAGCTGATCGAGGTGTTCGCCGACGACCCGGCCAGGAGCCCCGGCGCGAAGCGGTCCGGCGGCCGTAAGGCAGCCGGGACCGAGCTGCCGCACGACGCGCTCGTCGAGTCGTGGATCCACGTCGAGATCGACCGGGAGACGGACCGCGCGGATCTGAAGCAGATCACCGCCGATCTGCTCCGTGTCCTGTCCGACGTACGGGAGACCGTCGAGGACTGGGACAAGATGCGCGACGCCGCTCTGCGGATCGCCGAGGACCTCCCCTCGGAGCCGCTCGACGACCTGGGCGACGAGGAGGTCGAGGAGGCCCGTGAGCTGCTGCGCTGGCTCGCCGCCGACCACTTCACCTTCCTCGGGTACCGGGAGTACGAGCTCCGCGATTCCGACGCGCTGACCGCCGTCCCCGGCACCGGCCTCGGCGTTCTGCGCTCCGACCCGAAGCACAGCGAGGACGAGGCGCACCCGGTGAGCCCGTCCTTCGACCGGCTGCCCGCGGACGTCCGGGCCAAGGCGAGGGAGCACAAGCTCCTCGTCCTGACGAAGGCGAACAGCAGGGCGACCGTGCACCGCCCCAGCTACCTGGACTACGTCGGGGTGAAGAAGTTCGACGCCGAGGGCAATGTCGTCGGGGAGCGGCGCTTCCTCGGACTGTTCTCCTCCGCCGCGTACACCGAGTCGGTGCGCCGGGTGCCCGTGGTGCGCCGCAAGGTCGCCGAGGTGCTGGAGGGCGCGGGCTTCACGCCCAACAGCCACGACGGCCGCGACCTGCTCCAGATCCTGGAGACGTACCCGCGCGACGAGCTCTTCCAGACGCCCGTCGACCAGCTGCGTTCCATCGTCACCTCCGTGCTGTACCTCCAGGAGCGGCGCCGGCTGCGGCTCTACCTGCGTCAGGACGAGTACGGGCGCTACTACTCCGCGCTCGTCTACCTGCCGCGTGACCGCTACACCACCGGTGTGAGGCTCCGCCTGATCGACATCCTCAAGGAGGAACTGGGCGGCACCAGCGTCGACTTCACGGCCTGGAACACGGAGTCGATCCTCTCCCGGCTGCACTTCGTCGTCCGGGTCCCGCCGGGCACCGAGCTGTCGCACCTCACCGACGCGGACGCCGACCGCATCGAGGCGCGCCTGGTCGAGGCCGCCCGCTCCTGGGCCGACGGTTTCCAGGAGGCGCTGAACGCGGAGTGCGGCGAGGAACGTGCCGCCGAGCTGCTGCGCCGGTACGGCCACTCGTTCCCCGAGGGCTACAAGGCGGATCACACGCCGCGCGCCGCCGTGGCCGACCTGGTCCACCTGGAGGCGCTCAAGAGCGAGCGCAGGGACTTCGCGCTCAGCCTGTACGAGCCGGTCGGTGCCGCCCCGGACGAGCGCCGGTTCAAGATCTACCGGACCGGCGAGCAGGTCTCGCTCTCCGCCGTCCTCCCCGCGCTCCAGCGGCTCGGTGTCGAGGTCGTCGACGAGCGTCCGTACGAGCTGCGCTGTGCCGACCGCACGCATGCCTGGGTCTACGACTTCGGGCTGCGTCTGCCGAAGAAGGCCGCGGGCAACGGCGACTACCTCGCCGACGACGCCCGCGACCGCTTCCAGGAGGCGTTCGCGGCCATCTGGACCGGCGAGGCGGAGAACGACGGCTTCAACTCCCTGGTCCTGGGCGCCGGTCTCGACTGGCGGCAGGCCATGGTGCTGCGCGCCTACGCGAAGTACCTGCGCCAGGCGGGTTCGACCTTCAGCCAGGACTACATGGAGGACACCCTCCGCAACAACGTCCACACCACCCGGCTGCTGGTCTCCCTCTTCGAGGCCCGGATGTCCCCGGCCCGTCAGAAGGCCGGTACGGAGCTGACGGACGGGCTGCTGGAGGAGCTGGACGGAGCCCTCGACCAGGTCGCCTCGCTGGACGAGGACCGGATCCTGCGGTCCTTCCTCACCGTCATCAAGGCCACGCTGCGGACCAACTACTTCCAGCTGGCCGACGACCACGAGCCGCACGGCTACGTCTCGATGAAGTTCGACCCGCAGGCCATCCCGGATCTCCCGGCGCCGCGCCCGGCGTACGAGATCTGGGTCTACTCGCCGCGCGTCGAGGGCGTCCACCTGCGCTTCGGCAAGGTCGCCCGCGGCGGACTGCGCTGGTCGGACCGGCGGGAGGACTTCCGTACGGAGATCCTCGGCCTGGTCAAGGCGCAGATGGTCAAGAACACCGTGATCGTGCCGGTGGGTGCCAAGGGCGGGTTCGTCGCCAAGCAGCTGCCGGATCCGGCGGTGGACCGTGACGCCTGGCTCGCCGAGGGCATCGCCTGCTACAAGATCTTCATCTCGGCGCTGCTCGACATCACCGACAACATGGTGACGGGCGAGGTCGTGCATCCCGCCGAGGTCGTCCGTCACGACGAGGACGACACCTATCTCGTCGTCGCCGCCGACAAGGGGACCGCGAGCTTCTCCGACATCGCCAACGACGTCGCCGTCGCGTACGGCTTCTGGCTGGGTGACGCCTTCGCCTCCGGAGGCTCGGCCGGTTACGACCACAAGGGCATGGGCATCACCGCCCGCGGCGCCTGGGAGTCCGTGAAGCGGCACTTCCGTGAGCTGGGCCACGACACCCAGACCGAGGACTTCACCGTCGTCGGCGTCGGTGACATGTCCGGTGACGTCTTCGGCAACGGCATGCTGCTCTCCGAGCACATCCGGCTGGTCGCGGCCTTCGACCACCGGCACATCTTCATCGACCCGACTCCGGACGCGGCGACCTCGTTCGCGGAGCGGCGCCGGCTGTTCGACCTGCCGCGCAGCTCCTGGGCGGACTACAACAAGGACCTGTTGTCCGCGGGTGGCGGTATCCACCCGCGTTCGGCCAAGTCGATCCCGGTCAACGCGCACATCCGCGCGGCGCTCGGCATCGAATCGAAGGTCACGAAGATGACGCCCGCCGAGCTGATGCAGAACATCCTCAAGGCGTCGGTCGACCTCGTGTGGAACGGCGGCATCGGTACGTACATCAAGTCGACGGCCGAATCGAACGCCGACGTCGGCGACAAGGCCAACGACTCGATCCGCGTCAACGGGGCGGACCTGCGGGCCCGGGTCGTCGGTGAGGGCGGCAACCTCGGGGCCACCCAGCTCGGCCGGATCGAGTTCGCCCGGGCGGGCGGCCGGATCAACACCGACGCGATCGACAACAGCGCCGGTGTGGACACCTCCGACCACGAGGTGAACATCAAGATCCTGCTTAACGGTCTGGTGCGGGACGGCGACATGACCGTGAAGCAGCGCAACAAGGTGCTCGCGGAGATGACCGACGAGGTCGGACAGCTCGTCCTGCGCAACAACTACGCGCAGAACGTCGCGCTCTCCAACGCCTGCGCCCAGGCACCGTCACTCCTCCACGCCCACCAGCGCTTCATGCGCAGGCTCGGCCGCGACGGGCACCTGGACCGGGCGCTGGAGTTCCTGCCGAACGACCGTCAGGTCCGTGAACTGCTGAACCACGGCAAGGGCCTCAGTCAGCCGGAACTGGCCGTGCTGCTCGCCTACACCAAGATCACGGCGGCGGAGGAGCTGATCTCCACCAGCCTGCCGGACGACGCTCATCTGCAGGAGCTGGTGCACGCCTACTTCCCGAAGCAGCTGAGCGAGCGGTTCCCCGAGGCGGTCGACGGGCACGCCCTGCGTCGCGAGATCATCACGACGGTGCTGGTCAACGACACGGTGAACACCGGTGGTTCGACGTTCCTGCACCGGCTGCGCGAGGAGACGGGGGCCTCGCTCGAGGAGATCGTGCGGGCTCAGTTCGCCGCCCGCCAGATCTTCGGCCTCTCCAGGGTGTGGGACGCCGTGGAGGCGCTCGACAACACGGTGGCCGCCGATGTGCAGACCCGGATCCGGCTGCACTCGCGCCGGCTCGTCGAGCGCGGCTCGCGCTGGCTGCTCGGCAACCGGCCGCAGCCGGTCGGGATCGCGGAGACCATCGAGTTCTTCCGCGACGGTGTCGAACGCGTCTGGAACGAGCTGCCCAAGCTGCTCAGGGGCGCCGACATCGAGTGGTACCAGTCGATCCTCGACGAGCTGACCTCGGCGGGCGTTCCCGACGAGCTGGCGGGACGGGTGGCGGGATTCTCGTCGGCCTTCCCGGCGCTGGACATCGTCGCGATCGCGGAGCGTACGGGCAAGGACCCGCTGGCCGTCGCCGAGGTGTACTACGACCTCGCCGACCGTCTGGGGATCACCCAGCTGATGGACCGGATCATCGACCTGCCGCGGGCCGACCGCTGGCAGTCCATGGCCCGCGCCTCCATCCGCGAGGACCTGTACGCCGCGCACGCCGCGCTGACGTCGGACGTGCTGTCCGTCGGTGACGGCACGTCGTCGCCCGAGCAGCGGTTCAAGGCCTGGGAGGAGAAGAACGCGGCGATCCTGGCGCGTTCGCGCTCCACGCTGGTGGAGATCCGGAGCTCGGACTCCTTCGACCTGGCGAACCTGTCGGTGGCCATGCGGACGATGCGGACCCTGCTGCGTACGCACGCCTGACCCCGAGCGGGCCGCGACACACAGCCGTCCGCCGGACGGGCCGAGGAGGCCCGTCCGGCGGACGGCGTACGGGGGGCGTGCGGTTACCGGGTCACGGGGTCATTTCCTGGGCTTCGCGGGCCCGGTGAACTTCTCGTACGCGGCCACGACCTCCTTGGCCGGGCCGTCCATCCGCAGGGTGCCCGCCTCGAGCCAGATCGCCCGGTCGCAGGTGTCGGTGATCGACCTGTTGCTGTGGCTGACCAGGAACACCGTGCCGGCCTCCTCGCGGAGCTCCATGATCCGGTCCTTGCTGCGCCGCTGGAACTTCGCGTCGCCGGTGGACAGCGCCTCGTCGATCAGCAGCACGTCATGGCTCTTGGCGGCCGCGATGGAGAAGCGCAGCCTGGCCCCCATGCCGGAGGAGTAGGTGCGCATGGGCAGGGTGATGAAGTCGCCCTTCTCGTTGATGCCGGAGAAGTCGACGATGTCCTGGTAGCGCTCGCGGATCTGCTCACGCGTCATGCCCATGGCCAGGCCGCCGAGCACCACGTTGCGCTCCCCGGTCAGGTCGCTCATCAGGGCGGCGTTCACGCCGAGCAGCGAGGGCTGGCCCTGGGTGTGGACCCGGCCCTTCGACGGAGGCAGCAGCCCCGCGATCGCCTTGAGGAGCGTCGACTTCCCGGAGCCGTTGGAGCCGATCAGGCCGATGGCCTCGCCCTTGTACGCGGCGAAGCTGACGCCCTTCACCGCGTGCACCTGGCGTGCGCCCCGCGGCTGGCGGCGGGACACGATCCGGTTCAGGGCGGAGGTGGCGCTGCCCTTACCGGTGCGGGCGCCGTTGACCGTGTAGGTGATGTGGACGTCGTCGACGACGACGGTGGGTACACGCATGTCGGGGGTGTCAGCCACGTCCGTACCGCTCCTCGGCCTTCCAGAAGTACACGAAACCGCCGATGCCGCAGACGAGCGCCCAGCCCGTCGCGACGGCCCACACGTGCGGGGGCAGCTGTGCCCCGGTGAAGCTGTCGATCAGGGCGAAGCGCATCAGGTCGATGTAGACGGCCGCGGGGTTGCACTCCAGCGCCAGCAGGACGAGCCGCGGCACCCGGTCGGCGGTCAGCAGGGTGTCGAGGCTCCACATGACGCCCGACGCGTACATCCAGGTGCGCAGGATGAAGGGGGTCAGCTGGGCGATGTCGGGGGTCTTGGCGGCCAGCCGGGCCATGACCATCGAGATGCCGGTGTTGAACAGGGCCTGCAGGGCGAGCGCCGGAACGGCCAGCAGCCAGGACGGCCGCGGGTACTGGCCGAACACCAGCAGGATCAGGAACAGGGCGCCCAGGGAGAACAGCAGCTGCTGGAGCTGCTGGATGGCCAGGGCGATCGGCAGGGACGCCCGGGGGAAGTGCAGGGCCCGGACGAGTCCGGTGTTGCCGCTGATGGCCCGGGTGCCGGCCGTGATCGAGCTGGCCGTGAAGGTCCAGATGAAGACGCCGGTGACGAGGAAGGGCACGTAGTCGGGGACTCCGTGCTTGGTGTTCATCAGGACGCCGAAGATGAAGTAGTAGACCGTCGCGTTGAGCAGCGGGGTCATGATCTGCCAGATCTGGCCGAGCTTCGCCTGGCTGTACTGCGCGGTCAGCTTGGCCGTGGCGAAGGCGGTGATGAAGTGCCTGCGCCCCCAGAGCTGCCGGACGTACGCACCGAGCGTCGGCCGGGCTCCGCTGACTGTCAGTCCGTGCCGGGCCGCGAGCGCGGCCAGCTCGCCAGGTTCGTACACGGGGAGGAGGTCGGGAGATGCGGTGTCCACCGGGGCCGGCGGGGCTGCTGTCTGGCTCACCACGGTCGCTTTCGACGGGAGGCGGGGGATCGGGGCGAACGGATCCGGCCCGATGGGACGGCACCGTATCGTCGCAACGCTGACAGTAGGACGTTTGTGCGTCGCAACGCAACCGTTTCGTCGTTACGGTCTATCATTCGGGCCATGACCACCGAACGGCGAACCGGGCGCCGCACCCCGGCAGGTGCCGCGGTGCTGCGGGAGGACGTGACCGACGCGATCCGCGGCGCCGTCTTCGAGGAGCTGGCCGCCGTGGGATTCGCGCGGATGTCGATCGAGGGCATCGCCCGGCGCGCGGGGGTGGGCAAGACCGCGGTCTACCGCCGCTGGAAGTCCAAGCTCCACCTCGTCCTGGACCTGGTCGCGGCCGTCGCCGCGCAGGGCATGCCGGCGCCGGCGACCGGTTCGCTGTACGGGGATGTGCGCGCCGTGCTCGAACTGGCCGCGTACGCCCTGCGCCATCCCGTCGCCTCGCAGGTGATCCCCGACCTGCTGGTCGAGGCGGCCCGCAGCCCGGAGATCTCCGACGCCATCAAGGCAGCGCTGCTGGACCAGCAGCAGGGGGTGGCCGCCGTGGTCGTACGGGCGGCGGTGGCACGCGGCGAGCTGCCGGAGGGCAGCGATCCCGACCGGGCGCTGGACCTCATCGTCGGACCGCTGTACTGGCGCCTTGTCGTGGTCCGCGGAGATCTGCCCAAGGGCTATCTGGACGACCTCGCGGCCTCGGCCGTCCGGGCGCTCAAGGCCTGACGGGAGGCCGTTGGACCCCGTCGAGCAGCCGGTCCACGACGCGGCGGGCCGCCCCGCCGTCTGCGGGCCCGCAGAGATCCCGCCGGAAGCTCTCGTACGCCTCGGCGTGCGGATCCGCCGAAGCCGGTCCGGCCGTGGTGCGCAGGGCCTGGGCCACCTCCTGGGTGGTGACGAGCAGCGGCCCGGGTGCCCGGGTCTCGAAGTCCAGGCAGAAGCCCCGCACGGTGTCCCTGTAGTGCTCCAGGTCGTACGTGTGGAAGAGCATCGGGCGGCCGGTGTGCGCGAAGCCGAACGCCAGGCCCGAGTAGTCGGTGACCAGCACATCGGCGATCAGCAGGAGCTCGGTGGCGTCCGGGTGCGTGGACACATCACGCAGGGAGGGGTGCGCGGGCACGCTGCCCGTCACCCGTGGGTGCCTGCGGACCAGCAGGGTGGTGCGGCCGTCCAGGGACCGTGCCAGCGCGGGCAGGTCGAGCGCCCGGTCCCAGCGGTACAGCGGGCCGGAGCCGCCGGGTACGCCGGACGGCGGGTGCGCGAGATGGGCGCGGTACGTCGGCGCGTACAGCACCACGCGGTGGCCGTCCGGGATGCCCAGTCCACGGCGTACCCGCTCGGCCGTCTTGTCCCGGCCGGGTGCGGACAGCAGGTCGTCGGCAGGGGAACCCGCCTCCAGCACCTCCCCGCGGTAGGCCAGGGCGCGGCGGAGACGCGGGGTGGCGAAGGCGCTGGGGGAGACCAGCAGCGACCACTGGGCCGAGCGGTGCGCCAGCGTGGCGAGGTGCTGGTGATCGGCGTACAGGGTGCCGGTGAGGTCCAGTCCGAACCGGCCGAGCGGGGAGCCGTGCCAGGTCTGCACGACCGTCTGGTCCGGGCGGCGCTCGAACCAGACGGGCAGCTGGCCGGCCGCGACGATCCGGCGGGCCCGCGCCAGCGCCTCGTACCAGGCGGTGCTGTGCGCCACGACGGGGACGGCGGTGGGCGGGACGCGGGTCGCGGCGCCCGCGGATCCGTCGGTGACCCAGAGATGTCCGGTGTCGGTGCTCCGGCGCACGAGCTCGGCGTGCACGGCGCGCGGGGAGCCCTCCCCGGTGTAGAGCACGACATCCCGGAGCGGCAGGCGGCGCTGCGCGGGGTAGTGCGCCGTCCGCAGACGGCCCTGGTGGTACGCGCTCCGTTCGGCGTCGTCGAGCGCCGGCGCGCAGTGCACGGTCAGCCGGTCGCCGTGACGGCGGTCGAGGCGGAAACGGGCGCCGGCGGCGCTCACCGGCAGGAGGGCGGCGAGCGCCGCCCCGACGCGCACGGGCCGGTCGTCCAGGAGTACCTCCCAGTCCCCTTCGCGGGGAGGCCGGGCGAGCACGGCCGTGAAGCGGGCCTCCTGCTGTGCGACGGGGACCGCCACCGTCTCCCCGAGGGTGCTGTGCCGCAGGACGAGCGCGCCGGTCCCGGCCCCCTCGATGCGCACCCCGCCGTCAGGAGCGGGCCCGGCGCGGTCCACGCGCGGTTCGCCGGACACCTCCACCACCAGATGGCCCGCGGCGTCGGCGAAGGCGGGCGGCGGCAGGTCCGGAGCCGCGGCGAGCGGTACGCGGACGCCGCCGGCCAGGAGCGAGGCCCGCCACCGGCCCCCGGGCACCGGCGCCGGCCCGTGGGGTCCGCCGGGTGCCGGCGCGGGCTCGGCGGCGAGCGCCGCGAGCGGGATCCGGGCGCTGAAGCTGTCCCCTCCGCCGCGCCGCACCGCGCAGACGTGCTCCGCGGCCCCGTCACGGCTCAGTACGAGGGCCGTCGGCCGGGCACCCTCGTACAGCCGGCCGGTCAGCTCCAGGGTGTCCGGCCCATGGTCGTGGCCGGTGGCCACGGCGGGCAGCCGGGTCACGGCCAGTTCCAGCCGGCCGTCCCGGTAGCCGAGCACCGCGCGCCGGCCCTCGCCCAGGTCGTGGACCAGCGGTTGCGCGGCGGCCGCCTCCACGGCGCGCAGCGCCGCCCGGCGTACGACGCCGTGTCCGGCCACCACCACGCCCACCAGCCAGGTGCCCGGCCCCAGCCGCCCCGGGTCGAGGACCATCTCGAAGCCCGCGTAGTCGTAGCGGTGCGCCTCCTGGCCGGAGTCCGCGGTGGCCCGGTCCGTCCGGACCGTGCGCACCCGCACGGCCCGCAGCCGTCTGCCCGCCGCCTCCCGCACCACGCCGGCCTTCAGCGAGTGCCGGGCCGCGCGGGCCGGGAGGTTACGGATGTACGCGTATCCGCGCAGCCGCAGCCTGCCGTCCTCGCCCCACGACGCCCCCACCAGCCGGGCCACGGCGGGCAGATCACCCGTGCCGAGGCGTGCCGGGGGACTCGCCACGATTCCGGGGTGCGCCGCGCGCCGCCGGCCCGGGGGGCCCACGACGGTGAACGTGCCCGTCCCGTTGGCCCGTTCGAACTCCAGGAGGGCCAGCAGTTCGTCGGTCCTCCGCTCGCGTACCAGGTTCCAGCGGATGCGCGCGTCGACCGGCAGCCCGGCCAGGGCCGCGTCGCCCGCCCGGTCGAGGAAGGCACCCGCGTCCGCGATGAACGCCGCGCGGTAGTCGGGACCACCCAGGGGCAGCCCTTCCAGGAAGTACACGAAGTCGTCGCGCAGGCACGAGGTGTCGTAGCGCAGCCGCTGTGCGGCGTCCCGGCCCGCGAGGAAGGCGCTGACCTGTTCACAGGCCGCGATCCGGTCCCGTACGCCCCGCACGTCCGTACGCCGCCGGGTGATCGAACCCTCCCGCACCCGCCAGTAGTAGACGTGCTCGTGCAGCACGTCCACCGACCCGGCGAGGTAGTGCGCCGGGATCATCACCGGGGTGTCCTCGTAGAGCTTGCCCACCGGGAAGGAGAAGGCGTGCCGTTCCCAGAACGAACGGCGGAACACCTTGTTCCAGGCGACGCGGTCGGCCAGCAGCCGGGCATCGCGGGTGATGTGGGTGCGGGGCCGGTCGGCGGTCAGCCAGCGGTACTGCCAGGCCTGCTGCCTCCCCTGCTCGTCGAGCCGCCACACGTTGCCCGTCACCAGGTCCGAGCCGGTCGACTCCAGGGAGGCCAGCATCCGTTCGTACGCGTCGGGGACCACGATGTCGTCGCTGTCGGCGAACGCCAGGTACGGGACACCGGCGGTGGTGTGGGCGATGCCCGTGTTGCGGGCCGCGCTCAGGCCCGCGTTGGCCTGGTGGACGCAGCGGAAGCGGTCGTCCCGGGCGGCGAACTCCTCGGCGATCCGGCGGCTCCCGTCCGTCGAGCCGTCGTCGACGAGCACCACCTCGATGTCCTTCAGGGACTGTCCCGCCAGCGAGGTGAGGCACTCCTCCAGATAGGCCTCGACGTTGTGCACCGGGACGACGACGCTGAGGAGTGGCTTCATGTACGGCTCAACCCGGGGGAGCGCCCCGGGTCACGCCGCTGACCCGAACGGGTGAAGATCCCTGGGGCGGGCGGCCGGTTCCCCGTTACGCTCGGCTGCCATGCTCCTCAGTGTCGTCGTGTCCGCCCACCGTGTTCAGGGGTACCTGAGGGCGGCCCTGGAGTCCGTGACCGGGCAGCAGCCGCCGCCGGAAGGCGGGCCGGTGGACCTGGAGCTGATCGCCGTCGGCGCGTCCGGGGACGGGCCGGAGCTCGCCGTCGCGCGGGAGTGCGCCGCGCGCGACCCCCGGGTGCGGGTGCTCGTCCTCGACGGCCCCTGGGACGTGGGCGCGGCCCGCAACGCCGGTGCGGCGGCGGCGCGCGGGACCTGTCTGCTCTTCCTCGACGGGGACGACCTGCTCCTTCCCGGGGCGTTCGCGGAGATCTCCGCACGGCTGTCGGAGGACCGGCCCGACGTGCTGCTCCTGGGCCACGACCAAGTCGACTGGTGGGGCACGGTCCGGCCGGGCGACGCCCTCCCGGCCGCCCGGAACCAGCTCTTCTGCCGCGCTTTCTGGGACGCCCACCGGCTCCGCTTCACCGAGGGCCCGTACGGCGACGTCGTGCCCGTCCACCGCGCCGTTCTCCTCGCCTGCGACGCGGGCACCCTCGCCTCGCTCGACCGGAGCTGCGTGCGCCACCGGCTGCGCCGCACCGGCACGTCCGCCACGACACCGGGCCGCGCGCACTTCGCCGTCATCGACGCGTACGAGCGGCTGGCCGCGGAGACCGGCGGCGACCCGCGGATCCCGGCCGTGCGCACCGCGCACCTGACGGCCGTGCTCGGCGACCCGGGCCGGATCGCCCCGGGCGACCGTGCCGCCTTCTTCCGGGCGGCGGGCCTCCCCGGCCGGTACACCGCGCACCGGACCCGGGAGGCCGTCCGCGCCGGGCGCACCCGGGTGCGGGCCGTCGCGCGCGCGGGCAGGAAGTCGCTGCGCGCCCGCGTGCTGCGGGCCGTCTACCGAGCCGACCTGCACCGCCCGCTGGACCCCCGCCTCGCCGTCTACGGGGCCTACTGGAACAGGGGCGTCGCCTGCAATCCGGCCGCCGTCTACGCCAAGGCCCGCGAACTGGTGCCGCACATCCGAGGTGTCTGGGTCGTCTCCTCCCGGCACCGCGACCGGATGCCGCCCGGTGTGCCGTACGTCATCGAGGGCTCCCGCGCCTACTGGCGGACGATGGCCACCGCGACGTACCTCGTCAACAACTCCAGTTTCACCGGCGGTTTCACCAAACGGCCCGGCCAGGTCTACCTGCAGACCCATCACGGCACCCCGCTGAAGACGATGGGCCTGGACCAGCTCCCGTACCCCGCGCTCACCAAGGGCGTCAGCTTCGAACGCGTCGTCGCCCACACCGACCAGTGGGACTTCAGCCTCTCCGCCAACCCGCACAGCACCGAGGTCTGGGACCGGGCCTACCCCTCCTCGTACGAACAACTGCCGTACGGCTACCCGCGCAACGACGTCCTGTGCACCGCCTCTCCGGAACGGACCGACAAGATCCGTGCGGAACTCGGCATCGCGCCCGGGGCGACCGTGCTGCTGTACGCGCCGACCCACCGCGACTACCGCGTGGGTTTCGTCCCCCGGCTCGACCTGGAGCGCCTCACCCGCGATCTGGGCCCGGGCTGTGTGCTGCTGGTGCGGGCCCACTACTTCTACGGGCGTTCGGCGGGGACAGCGACGGGGGGCCGGGTCGTGGACGTCACCGGGCACCCCGTCGTGGAAGAACTCTTCCTGGCCGCGGACGCGTTGATCACCGACTACTCGTCCCTGATGTTCGACTACGCCTGTCTGGACCGCCCGATCATCACCTACGCGCCCGACTGGGAGGCCTACCGCGCCTCCCGCGGCACCTACATCGACCTGCTGTCCTGCCGTCCCGGCGACACCCCGGGCGCGGTCGCCACCACGGAGGACGAGCTGCGGGAGGTGCTGCGGAGCGGCGCCTGGAGGTCGCCGGAGGCCGACGCGCTGCGCGCCGCGTTCCGCAGCCGCTTCTGCCCGTACGACGACGGGCACGCGGCGGAGCGCGTGGTGCGGCGGGTCTTCCCCGTGCCGCCGGACTGAGGCCGGCCGGATCACCCGTACGGGGCGGTTCCTCCGTACCCCGCCGTCGTTGTGCTCAACAGCGCGCGCACACGGCAACGTCGGGAGAAGCTCATGCACCGGTCCGCCTACGAGCAGATGAAGCTCTGCGTCGAGGAGTATCTGCCCAAGACCCGCAGGCACCGCGTCGTGGACCTCGGCTCGCGGATCTCCGGCAAGCAGACCCGCACCCACCGCGGGCTGCTCGCGGACCACGACATCGACTACTTCGGGGTCGATGTCCTCGACGGGCCCAACGTCGACGCGGTCATGACCCGGCCCTACCGGATCCCCGCGAAGTCGCGCAGCGCCGATGTGGTGCTGTCCGGCCAGGCGTTCGAGCACATCCCCTTCTTCTGGGTGTCGATGATGGAGATCGCCCGGGTGCTCAGGCCCGGCGGCTACGCCTTCATCACCGCGCCGTCGCGCGGCCATGCCCACGACGCGCAGGACTGCTGGCGCTACTACCCCGACGGCTTCCGGGCGATGGCCGCCCACTCCCGCCTCGAACTCCGCGAGGCGTACACGGACTTCCCGCCGGCCAGGGGCATCTGGCACGACTACGCGTCCATCGACACCGAGGCCGCCTACTGGGGCGACTCGGTGGGCGTCTTCCGCCGGCCGCAGCCCCACCGGCGGCCGGTCACCCGGCTGAAGAACACGCTGGCCGACCTCGCCGTGCGGGAGACGGCGGTGTGGTGGGCCAACCGGGCCGGCGGAGTGGACCGGGTGCCGCTGCCGCGCCCGCTGGACGGCCGCGAGCGGTGCGGACGGCAGGACAGCCGTACGGTCACATCAACCAAAGGTTGACGAAAGATGACATGAGCCGCGAACCATGCGTACTGTCCCGCCCCATGGCTTGGCGCAACGCCGTCAACGGCGTCCTTCAGCAACTCACCGGGTACCAGCTCAGGCGCGCGGCCCTGCCCGCTCCCCGCCCGGCCCCCGCAGAGCCGTCGGCCACGGCGAAGAAGCCGGCCACGGCGAAGAAGCCGCAGTTCCCCGCCGACTACGACGACGAGGCGAAGGACATCATCCGTACGGTCAAGCCGTACACGATGACCTCCCCGGAGCGGCTCAACGCCTTCGTCCTCGCGACCCGGCACGTCGTCAAGCACGGCATCCCGGGGGCCATCGTCGAGTGCGGTGTCTGGCGCGGCGGTTCCATGCAGGCCTGCGCCAGGACACTGCTGTCGCTGGGTGAGACGGGGCGCGACCTCTACCTCTTCGACACGTACGAGGGCATGACCCCGCCCACCGCCGAGGACCTGCGGCGGGACGGCAGGCCGGCCCAGGAGCTGCTGGACGCGCAGGGCAAGGACCGCCCGATCTGGGCCGTGGCCTCCCTGGAGGACGTACAGGCCGGGTTCGAGCAGGTTCCGTATCCGAAGGACCGCGTCCACTACGTGCGGGGCAAGGTCGAGGACACCGTTCCGGAACAGGCGCCGGAGCAGATCTCCGTCCTCCGGCTGGACACCGACTGGTACGCGTCGACGAAGCACGAGCTCCAGCATCTGTACGGGCGTCTGGTGAGCGGCGGGGTGCTGCTCATCGACGACTACGGCTACTGGCAGGGCTCGCGGCAGGCCGTGGACGAGTTCCTGGAGGAGACCGGCGAGCAGCTCCTGCTGCTGCGCATGGACGAGGGCCGGATCGCCGTTAAACCCTGAGACGGCAGTGCCTCGTCGCGAGCCCCGTGCCTCCCCGGCACGGGGCTCGTTCCATACACAGGAAGTCCATACACAGGAAGTCCGTTCGTCCGTCCGGAAGGATCGTGCGCAGCGCCATGGCACCCCGTCTCACCGTCGTCGTCCCGCTCTTCAACGTGGAGGAATACCTCGGAGCCTGCCTGGACTCGCTCGCCGGGCAGACCATGGCCGACCTGGAAGTCGTCATGGTCGACGACGGCTCGACGGACGGCAGCGCCGATGTGGCGATGGATTTCTCCCGGCAGGACACGCGCTTCCGGCTGCTCCGGCAGAAGAACGCCGGGCTCGGGGCCGCGCGCAACGCCGGCGCCGCACAGTCCCATCCGGAGGCCGAATTCCTGGCGTTCGTCGACAGTGACGACGTCGTGCCGGCGGGCGCCTTCGCCAGGATGCTCGCCGAACTCGACGCGTCGGGCTCGGACTTCGCGACCGGCAACGTCCTCAGGCTCCGGGCGAACGGGGCGCTCGAACAGTCCCCGATGTTCCGCAGGCCGATGGAGAAGCCCCGCCGGGCCACCCATGTCACCCGGGACTGGATCCTGCTCGGTGACCGCATCGCGTGCAACAAGGTGTTCCGCAGGGCCTTCTGGGACCAGCACGCCTTCACCTTCCCGACGGGTGTCCTGTACGAGGACATCTCCGTGGTCCTGCCGGCCCACTTCCTGGCCCGGAGCGTCGACGTCGTGGAGGAGCCGGTCTACCACTGGCGGGACAGGGACGGCTCGATCACCTCCCGGCGCGCCGTGGCGCGCGGAATCCGCGACCGGGTCACCGCCGTGTCCACGGTCAGCCGGTTCCTCGCGGACCGGGAGATGACGGAGGCGAGGCGGCGCTACGAGGAGCACGTGCTCTCCGGCGACCTGTGGCTGTTCATGGAGGCGCTCCCGGACGGCGACGAAAGCTTCCACCAGGCCTTCCTCACCCACGCCAACGCCTTCGCCGACACCGTCGAACCGGCGGTCCTCGACGCGCTGCCCCTGCACCTGCGGGTCAAGTGGCAGCTCATCCGGGAGCGCAGGACCGCGGAGCTGCTCGCGCTCCTGGCCCACGAGTCCACCGACCGTGACACCTTCCACGTACGGGGGCGGCTCCGGCCCCGGGCCGAGTACCCGGGTGTCGACGCCCCCCTCCCGCGCAAGGTCACCGCCCTGTCCGCCGAGGACCTCCCCGTGCACGCGCATCTCACCGAGGCCGTGTGGCAGGACGGGCTGCTGCACCTCAAGGGGTACGCGTACGTCCGCAACGCCCCGGGCGGATCGGCCGGGGCGGGCTGGCTGAGGTCGGGCCGCCGGCTGATCCCGCTCCGGCTGCGCAGGACGGTGACGGACGAGGCGGCGGCCGGATCGGGCCGCTCGCTGCACCGCTACGAACGGTCCGGCTTCGAGACCGTCGTCGACCCGCGCCGGCTCGTCACCCGGGGCACGGCGCGGGGCGCCCGGACCCTCTGGAAGCTGGAATCCGTCGTCGTCGGCGCGGGACGGCCGCGCCGGGGACCGATGCGGCTGCTCGGCAAACCGGCCGCGCCCGCCGTGGCGTACGTCGACGAGCGCACCCGGGTCGTCCCGCTGCTCTCCGGGAACAAGCTGGAGCTGCGCGCCGAGCGGGTCGACGCCGTGCTCGCCGGTCACGCGCCGACCGGGGACGGGATCCGGATCGCGGTGCGGATGCTGGGCGAGGACGCGCCGACGGCTCTGCGGATCCAGGAGTGGCGCACGAAGGAGAGCCGCGAGTTCCCCCTGTCGACGGACGAGGGCACCGACGGCCGCACCGTCTTCGCCGAGGTGCCGCTGGTGACGTTCCGGGGCTCCGACGGCGACTGGGGTGTGCAACTGGTCGGCGGGGCCCGCCGGCTGGCGGTCGCCGCCCGTCCGGAGACCGATGCCGCGCGGTATCCGCTGTCCGGCGGCCGTGAGGTCTACGCCGCCGCGAACCCCTCAGGGGACCTGGTGCTCACCGACCGGGACGTGCGGCCCGTCGTCACATCCGTGTCGTGGACGGACGGCGCCGGCCTGGTCCTGGAGGGGACCTTCCCGGCGGTGCGGGACCGTACGGTCGAGCTCGTCCTGCGCCACAGCGGCCACCAGGAGGAGAACACCTTCGCCGTGGAGCGCACGGGCGCCGGTTTCCGTACGGCGCTGTCTCCGGAGGCCGTCGACGGGGCGGGTGGGACGCTGCCGCTCGCCGAGGGCCGGTGGTACCCCTCCCTCCGGGAGCGGGGCGAGACCGCCCCGGAGCGCTACGTCCCGCTGCGCGTGGTGCACCAGTTGCACGCGGGACTGCCGCTGGGGCGCGAGTCGGGAGGGCGCCGCTTCACCCTGGAGAGGCGCTTCCACGACCGGCTCTCCCTGCGGTCCGGCAGCGCCCTGCCGCCGGGGGAGCGGGGGGCGTACGGGCAGCGCCGGCTGCGCGAGCGGTATGTGAGCGTACGTGGACGGGAGGTGCGGGACGCCGTCCTGTACTCCAGCTTCGACGGCCGCCAGTACTCGGACTCGCCCCGCGCCGTCCACGCGGAGCTGGCCCGGCGCGACACCGGTGCCGAGCACCTCTGGGTGGTGCGGGACCAGCAGGCCGCCGTGCCGGCCGGGGCGCGTGCCGTGGCCCTGCACAGCGCCGAGTGGTACGAGGCCCTGGCCCGCAGCCGGTGGATCGTCACCAACACCCAGCTGCCCGAGTGGTTCGAGCGGGCGGAGGGGCAGTGCGTCGTCCAGACCTGGCACGGCACCCCGCTCAAGCGCATCGGCCGTGACCTGGGGGGCACCGCTTTCGCGGACACCGCGTACATGGACTCCCTGCCGAGGCGTGCCGCCCAGTGGAGCGTGCTCGTCTCGCCGAACAGCTTCTCCACGCCCGTCCTGCGCCGCGCGTTCGGTCACACCGGCGAGGTGCTCGAGTGCGGCTACCCGCGCAACGACCTGCTGTACGCCCCCGACCGGGCGAAGGTCGCCGACGCCGTCCGGCAGTCGCTCGCCGTGCCCGACGGCAAGCGGGTCGTCCTGTACGCCCCCACCTGGCGTGAGGACCTGCCCAAGCGGAGCGGGCTGTACGGGCTGGACCTCCAGCTGGACCTGGACCAGGCGCGGAAGGCGCTCGGCGACGACCACGTCCTGCTGGTGCGCCGCCACTACCTGGTCGGCGGGAGCGTCCCGGAGAGCGACTTCGTCCGGGACGTGTCGCGCCATCCCGATGTCGCCGAACTGATGCTGATCAGCGATGTGCTGGTCACGGACTACTCGTCCCTGATGTTCGACTTCGCGCAGACGGGGCGGCCCATGCTCTTCCACACCTACGACCTGGAGCACTACCGCGACACCCTGCGCGGCTTCTGCTTCGACTTCCGGAACAGGGCGCCCGGCCCGCTGCTCACCGACTCGGCCGCTGTCGTCGAGGCGCTGCGTGACCCGGAGGCCGCGACGGCGGGCCACCGCGAGGCGTACGCCGCCTTCCGTGAGTCCTTCTGCGACGTCGACGACGGGACGGCGGCCGCCCAGGTCGTGGACCGGATGCTGAAGGGGACGCAGGCATGAGCGCGCCCGACTTCAGCTGTGTGGTCACCGCCACGGAGGGCGGGGAGGAGGCGCTGACGGCGTCCGTGGAGTCCGTGCTCGACCAGAGCCTGCGCGCCGTCGAGGCCCTCGTCGTCCTGCCCGCCGGCGCGACCGCCGCCCTGCGGAGGGCGGCCGGCTCGCTCGCCGGGCTCTCCCCGGACCACGTCCGGGTCCTCGATGTCCTCGACACCGGTACGGACTCCGTCGCCGCGCTGCGCAACGCCGGCCTGGACGCGGCGCGGGGCACGTACGTCCTCGTGCTCGACACCGGTGAACGGCTCCAGCGGCACGCCTGCCGGAACCTCTGGGAGGCCGGGTCGCGCACCCGCGCCGACCTGGTCGCGGGGCGCTGGAGCCGGCTCACCGGGGACGGGGCGAAGGAACGTGAACCTTCCTGGCAGCACTCGCTGTTCCTCCGTTCCCGTACCGTCCGCCGGTTCGACGAAGCCCCCGAACTGGCCGTGCGCGACGCCCTGGTGACCGGATTCTGCCTGCGGCGCACGGCGGTGGAGCGGCACGCGCTGCGCTACGACGAGGACCTCACCCACAGCGGGATCCTGTTCGGCCCCCTGGCCGCGGCCGTGGTCGGCCGGATCGCCCTCGTACGCCGCCGGATCGTCTCCGGGCGCGCCGTGCCGGACGCGGGCCGGGACCTCGCCGGGCTCGTGGAGGCGCACCGGCGGGTGGGTCATGTGCTGGTGGCCCAGGGGCTCACGGAGCTGCGCGAGGAGCGGGACCGTGCCTTCCTGCTGGACCACCTCGTGCCGCTGGTGCGCACCTTCCCCGAGCGGCCCGCCGCCGAACGCGAACGCGTCGCGGCGACGGCGGCCCGGGTCCTGCCCGGCTGCGTGCCGGAACCGGCCCTGCTCACCCTCCCGCCCGTCGAGCGGGTGGGCGTCCGGCTGCTGGAGCGGGGCGGCGCGGACGCGGTGCTCACCGCGGCGTACGCGCTGCGCAGGAGGGGCGCCGTGGCCGCGCCCCTCGTGACGGCGGACGACGGACGGGTGTACTGGCCCGGCGGGCCCGACCCCGTGCTGGACGTCACCGAACTCGGCCACCAGTACCGCGCGTTCGGCGAGCTGTGTCTGATGAACAGGCTCACCCGCTACGAGGCCGACGGCCGCTGGGTCCTGCTGGCGGGCCGGCTCGTCCTGCCCGCGCACACGGGGCCCGACCCGGACGGCGCCCTCACGGCCCGTCTGGAGTTCCGCGTACGGGACGGCTCCCGCACGTTCCGCGCCCCGGTCGACGTGCTGCGGCCCGACACCACCGGAATCAGCTGGTCGGCCCGCGCCGACCTCACCCGCCTGTTGCGCCCCCTCGGCCCCCGCGACACGGTGTGGGACGCGCGGATGGTGGTGGAGGACGGCCGGACCCGCTCGGTGAGCGACCTCTTCGCCGCCCATGACCTCGTCGGCCCGGGGGACCGTTCGCCCGCCGTGCCCCGGCTGGGCAGGACGACCGGGGACACCTGGCAGCCCTATGTCACGCTCCGGGACCATCTGGCGCTCCGGCTCGAAGCCCGCCGCCGGCCCGCCCGCACGGCCCGGCGCCTGGTCCACTACGCCACCCACTTCCGTCCCGCCCGCCGCGTCAGGCTCCTGCTGCGGGCGCTGGGCAAGCGCCGGGACCGGCTGCACGCCAGGGGCTTCAAGGCCTCCGTCTACCGCTCCTGGCTGCTCCGCCTGCCCGTGCGCAAGGGCTCCGTGGTCTTCGAGAGCCACATGGGCACCTGCTACGGCGACAGCCCCCGGGCCGTCCACGAGGAGGTGCGCGCCCGGGGACTCCCGCTGCGCTGCGTCTGGTCGTACGCCGGTACGCCGGCCGGCTTCCCCGAGGACGCCGCACTCGTGCGCCGCTGGTCCTGGCGCTATCTGTGGGCCCTGGCCCGCGCGGAGTACTGGGTCGACAACCAGGGTTTCCCGCTCGTCCTCGACAAGCCCTCCGGCACGACCTACCTCCAGACCTGGCACGGTTCGGCGTACAAACGCATGGGCTTCGACGAGACCCGGGTCCGCCTGCAGAACGCCCCGCAGCGCGAACGGCTCCAGAAGGCCGTGGGGCGCTTCGACCACTTCCTCGTACGCTCCGAGCACGACGAGCGCACCCTGGCCCGCGCCTACCGGCTGCCCGAGGAAACCCTGCTGCGCACCGGCTACCCGCGCAACGACGCCCTGCTGGCCGCGCGCGCCCGGGACGAGGCCGAGGGGCGGCTGCCCCGGCCGGCGCTCGCGGCGGAGCTCGGTCTGCCCGACCACCGCAAGGTCGTGCTGTACGCGCCGACCTTCCGGGGCGGGCCGGGCAAGCGGAAGCGGCAGCCGCTCCTGCTCGACGCGGCGCGCTTCGCGGAACGCTTCGGTGACACCTACACACTGCTGGTGCGGGCGCACTACCTGGAGGCGGCGAGCCTGCCCGGCTGCCCGCCGGGGACGGTCGTGGACGTCTCGCGCCACCACGACGTCAGCGAACTGCTCACGCTCGCCGACGTCCTGGTCACCGACTACTCGTCGATCATGTTCGACTACGCGCTCCTGGACCGCCCGATCGTGCTGTTCGCCCCCGATCTCGACGCGTACGCCGCCGAGCGGGGCAGCTACTTCGACCTGCGGGAGAAGGCGCCGGGGCCGGTGACGGAGACGGAGGACGAGCTGTTCGACGCACTGGCGCGGCTGAAGACCGCGGACACCGGGTTCCAGGAGCGACGGGCCGCCTTCGCCGAGGAGTTCGGGGGATACGACCGGGGGGACGCGGCCCGCGCGGTCGTCGACACCGTGTTCGCCCGGCACCTCGTCCCGTCCCGCACCGTCCGTACCGGGGAGGCCGGCCGATGAGCCGCAGCCGTGATGTCTTCATCGTCTCCAACAGCACCGACGAACTCGGCGGTGTGACCGGCTGGATGCACCGCACCGCCCAGCTGTTCCAGGAGGCGGGCCACCAGGTGCACACCATCGGTATCCACGCCGCCGAGCGCACGATGGCCCTGCCCGATCCGCTCGGCCACCCCGTGACCGCCCTGTACCCGTCGCACCCTCCGACGCCCTGGGCGCCCAAGGGCCTGCGGGACCGTTTCAGGATCCCCTCCCGGCGCGCCGAGGCCGACCGGGTGGCCCGGAAGCGGCGTGCCGTCGAGCGGCTCTCGGAGATCTTCCGGGCCGCCCGGCCCGGAGGGGTGGTCATCGTCAGCCAGGTCTGGGCGATGGAGTGGGTCGGCGAGGCGGACACCGCCGGTCTGCGGGTCATCGGGATGAGCCACGAGTCCTACGACTACTCCCGGGCGAGCCACCGGTACCGCTGGATCAAGAACCACTACGCGGGGCTCGACCGCTGGCTCGTCCTCACCGAGGAGGACGCCGACACGTGGGCGGGCGACGGGATGAACAACGTCGGTTTCATGCCCAACGCCCTGGCCGCGCTGCCCGAGGTGCCCTCCCCCCGCCGCGAGAAGTCGGTCGCGAGCATCGGGCGGCTCACCGACCAGAAGGGCATCGACATGCTCCTGGACGTCTGGGCGCTGGTGGCTCCGCAGCGCCCAGACTGGCGGCTGGACGTGTACGGGACGGGCGAGGACGAGGCGGACCTCCGGGCGCGGTGCACCGGCCTGGGGCTCGATTCCTCGGTCGGGTGGCGGGGACGCACGGACGATGTCCCCGGCGCGCTCGCGGCCTCCTCCGTCTTCGTCCAGTCCTCACGCGGCGAAGGCTTCCCGCTCGCGCTGCTGGAGGCCATGGCGAGCGGGGTGCCCTGTGCGGCGTTCGACTGCGCGCCGGGCGTACGGGAGATCGTGCGCGACGGCGAGGACGGACTGCTCGCTCCCGCGGGCGACATCGGGGCGCTCGCCGACCGGCTGCTCCGGCTCACCGGCAACCCCCGGATGCGGGACGCGATGGGGGACCGGGCGCGGACCAACGTCCAGCGGTTCTCCGAGGTGGAGATCATGGACCGCTGGGAAGAGCTGTTCGCGTTCCTGGAGCGCTGAAAGCCCTGGGGCCCCGGCTCCGGGGCCCCAGGGGCTCACCCGTTCGTGTACTCCCGAACCGGCACCTGGCGCGGCACCCCGGTGGGCCTGCGGCCCGTCATCGGGGCGGGCAGCGGCAGACCCGAGGTGTCGTCCAGGAAGACCCGGCGTACCACCCGCTCCGCCGCGTGCCCGTCGTCGTACGGACAGAACCGGGCCCGGAACGCGGCCCGGCGCTGCGCCGAACGGGGCCCGCGCCAGTGGTCCGTGGCGAAGATCTCGTGCAGCTCCTCCTGGTCACGTGCCACCGCTCCTGGAGGGAAGACCGACGGATCGAAATACGTGCCACGAGCACTCTCGTACGCCTGTGCGTCCTCCAGATGCAGGACGACCGGCCGGTCCAGGTTGACGTAGTCGAACATCAGCGACGAGTAGTCCGTGATCAGCCCGTCGGAGGCGAGGCAGAGCTCCTCGACGGACGGGTGGGCGCTGACGTCGATGATCCGTGGGTGCCGCGTGTGGGCGGCGGTGGCCCGGGCCGTCGCGTCCAGGTAGTGGGAGCGGGCCAGGATCACGAAGCGCGGGCCCAGGACGCGGACCAGTTGTTCCAGGTCCAGGGAGTGCTGCTGGGTGCGCCGGTAGTCACGGTGGGTCGGTGCGTACAGCAGGGCGGTGCTGCCGTCCGGGACACCCAGGCGCTCGCGCAGTCGCGCCCTCTCCGCGGGGCGAGTGCGGCGGAAGACGTCGTTGCGCGGGCTGCCGTACTCCAGCGTGGTGTAGCCGGAGGGGTAGGTGCGCTCCCACACGAGGGTGGAGTGCTGGTTGGCCGAGAGGGAGAAGTCCCACTTGTCGACGTTGCGCAGCAGCTGGTCGAAGTCCATGGAGCCGGCTGCCGCGGGACGGTGCACGAGGTCGATGCCCATGGTCTTCAGCGGCGTTCCGTGATGGGTCTGGAGCAGCACCTGGCCGTGTCTCTTCACGAGTCTGCGGTCGAAGTTGACGTTGTTCACCAGGTACTTGGAGCGCGCCAGGGCCGTCCAGTACGCGGCCGTCCCCGGGTGCAGCACGCGGGTCGCGTCCGGCACCGTGTGCGCGTCCTCCGGGCGGCAGATCCAGGAGGTGCGCAGTCCGGGTACCAGGGCCCTGGCCGTGGCCTCCAGCGCCGCGGGGCTGCAGGTGTACCCGCGGTGCCAGTAGGCGGCGAACACCGCGTCCCCGCTCCGGACGGGCAGCCGCAGCTGGACGCGGTAGTGCAGCTGGAGCGCCGCCCCGCGTACCACCCGGTGCGCCGCCGTGGCCGCGCGCCCGAGCCTGCCGCGCAGCCGTTGTGAGGCCCACAGGGCGCGGTAGGTGCGGTGGGCGCCCAGCCGGAACAGCGCGTGCCGCAGCCGGGTACGGCGGGGGACGGGGGCGCCGGGGGTGCGGTAGCGGCGGCAGTGGGCGCGGGCGCGGCGGAAGAACTGGGCCCGGCTGCCGTGCGGCAGCCGGCCCCGTGAGGTGAAGAGGGTCGAGAAGTGGTCGAGCATCCGGCGGAACATCACCGGGCGCCAGACGGCGAGTTCGGGGCGGGCGTCGATGAAGGCGAAGACCCGGTCGTACTGGTCGAAGACGTCGAAGTGCCGGTGGGTGGTGGTGGAGAGGATGTTGCCCCGGCGCCGCTGGCGGTATCCCACGCAGACGGTGTCCAGCACGGCGATCGACGCGGCGGCCATCAGTACCGGGTAGGTCCAGGGGGTGTCCTCGTAGTAGCCGGGCGGGAAGGTGAAGCCCTCGGCCTCGACGAACTCGCGGCGGTACGCCTTGTTCCAGACGACCATCAGGACCTTGAGCAGCTCGGGTCGTTCCGCGAGCCGGAAGGAGGCGGGACCGGCCTCGGCGAGGTGCTGGGAGAAGGCGTTGCGCACGCTCTCGCCCGACCAGTACGTACGCGCGTAGTCGTAGACCAGCACGTCGGGGCCGCCGGTGACCTCCAGACGGTCGGCGATCGCCTGGAGCGCCTCCGGGGTGAAGGTGTCGTCGCCGTCGAGGAAGAGCAGGTAGTCTCCGGTCGCCCTGGCCACCCCGGCGTTCCGGGCGGGACCGAGGCCGGAGTTGTGCGGCAGGTGGACGGCGCTGACCCGGGGGTCGCGCACGGCGTACTCATCGGCGATCGGGCCACAGGCGTCCGGCGAACAGTCGTCGACCACGATGATCTCGTAGTCCTTGAAGGACTGGTTCAGCACGGAGTCGAGGCACGCGTGCAGATACGCCTGGACCCGGTACGCGGGCACGATGACACTGAACCGGGGCACAACACATCCAGGGGTCGGTCGCGGGCGGGCAGGTGGCCCGCAAACGGCCGATGGAGTGACTTGGTTACGCGGGATGTGGCATCCGGGGGAAATGCGAGGTAGGGCGGCCCGATCGAGAATGAACGGGCCGCCCTGATGTTGACGAACGTATGTGCTGCTGTGCGGTTCGGCTGCCCGTCTCCTACTTGACGGCGCCCGCCATCACGCCGGAGACGAACTGCCGCTGGAAGGCGAAGAACACCGCCAGCGGAATCACCATGGACACGAAGGCGCCGGGCGCCAGCACGTCGATGTTGTTGCCGAACTGCCGTACCTGCTGCTGCAGGGCCACGGTGATCGGCGGGGACTCCGAGTCCGCGAAGATCAGCGCGACGAGCATGTCGTTCCACACCCAGAGGAACTGGAAGATCCCGAGCGAGGCGATCGCGGGTCCGCCGAGCGGCATCACCACCCGGGTGAACACCCGGATCTCGCCGGCACCGTCCAGCCGTGCGGCCTCCAGCAGTTCGCGCGGGATCTCGGCGAAGAAGTTCCTCAGCAGGAAGATGGCGAACGGCAGGCCGAACGCCGTGTGGAACATGATCACACCGAAGGTGGTCTCGAAGATCCCGATGGTGCCGAAGAGCTCGGACACCGGGATCAGGGCGACCTGCACGGGGACCACCAGCAGCCCCACGACCACCAGGAACCACCAGTCGCGGCCGGGGAACTCCATCCAGGCGAAGGCGTATCCGGCGAGCGAACCGATGACGACCACCAGGAACGTGGCCGGGACGGTGATCAGGACCGTGCTGAAGAGGGAATCGGTGATCACCGAGTTCTCCAGCAGGCGCTGGTAGTTGTCGAAGGTCAGCTCGGAGGGCGCGGTGAAGATCTTCCACCAGCCGCTCGCCGCGATGTCCTCGGCCCCGCGCAGCGAGGAGAGCAGCAGCCCGATGGTCGGCATCAGCCAGAACAGGGCCACCAGGACGAGGAAGACCCGCATGGCACCACCACCCGCCCGGGCGGCGATCCGTGTGGCGAGGGACTGCTTGGCCTCTGTGGCAGGCTCGGCGCGCGGAATCTGCTCGGCCTCTGTGTTCCCGGTCGTCGTCACCGGCGCCCCTCCTTCCGCATCCGGCGGATGTTGCTGTGTCTTCCCGGGGGGCGACCCCCGGACCCCCGGCAGGAGGCTGGTGCGGGGTGGACCTGCGTGCTCACCGGCGCCCCTCCTTCCGCATCCGGCGGATGTTGCTGTGTCTTTCCGGGGGGCGACCCCCGGACCCCCGGCAGGAGGCTGGTGCGGGGTGGACCTGTGTGCTCACCGGCGCCCCTCCTTCCGCATCCGGCGGATGTTGAACAGCATCACCGGGATCACCAGCAGCAACAGGAGTACGGCGATGGCGCTGCCGACCCCGAGATCCGCGTCCGTGCCGAACGACGTGCGGTACAGCTGCAGGGCCAGGACGTTCGCGTCGTCCTGGGAGGAGCCCGGCGCGATGATGAAGACCAGGTCGAAGATCTTCAGGACGTTGATCATCAGGGTGACCAGGACCACCGCCAGCACCGGTGCCAGCATCGGCACCGTGATCCGGCGGAACACCTGCCACTCGTTCGCGCCGTCCACCCGCGCCGCTTCGAGGAGTTCGCGTGGCAGACCCGCCAGGCCCGCCGCGATCAGCACCATCGCGAAACCGGCCCACATCCAGACGTAGCTGCCGATGATCCCCGGCGTCACGAGGGACGGTCCGAGCCAGTCGACACCGTTGTACGGTTCCCGGAAGTTGTCCGCCGGGAGCCGGAGCAGGGACCCGTCCGCCGACGCGGGCAGGGTGAACACCCCGTCAGCTCCGGCCGTGGCCGAGGCGACGACCTTGCCGTCCTTCACCGCCTCGACGGTGATGCCCTTGAGCCCGAGCTCCTTGGGATCGACGACGTTCGGTTTGCCGCCGCCCCCCTTGGTGAAGTCGAGCCAGGCCGTCCCGGTGATCCCGTCACCGGACGCGGCGGGCGTCCTGGCCGCCTCCGCGTCGTCCGGCATCTTCGCCGGGACCACGCCGACCAGCGGCAGGCTCACCGGCTCACCGGCGCGCACCGTCTCCTTCGTCACGAAGGAACCGCCGCCGCCGGCCTTCAGCGGATGGACGGGCAGCGGATGGGCCTTGGGGAAGCCCGAGGACTGCGCGAACGTGTCGTGCACCCCCACCGCCACGGCGTTGGCGACCCCGCGCTCCGGCGCCTGTTCGTACACCAGCCGGAAGATGATGCCGGCGGCCAGCATGGAGATCGCCATGGGCATGAAGACGATCAGCTTGAACGCCGTACCCCACCGGATCCGCTCGGTGAGCACCGCGAAGATCAGCCCCAGCACCGTGGCGACCGTCGGCGCGAACACCACCCAGATCGCGTTGTTCTTGACCGCCGTACGGATGGTGTCGTCCGTGAACAGCGCCTTGTAGTTGTCGAGGCCGGCGAAACCGGTCCCGGACTGGTCGAGGAACGAGCGGTAGACGGAGTACACGATCGGATAGACGACGAGTGAGCCGAGCAGTACCAGGGCCGGCAGCAGGAACGCCGCCGCGACGGCCCTCCGGGTGCCGGTCACGCTTCCGCGGGGGCGCTTGCCCGTGCCCGTGTCCGGACGCTTGTCGGCGGGAGGCGCGCTTCCGGCGCCCCCCGCTGTCGCTGTGGTCATCCCGTCAGCTCGTGAACGCCTTGGCCGCGTCGGACTCAAGTTTCGCTTGGGTCCCCGCGATGTCCTTCGGGTTCTTCAGGAAGTCCTGGAGCGTCTTCCACTCACCCTTGCCGGGCGTCCCGCCGAACGACTGCGGGGCCTGGTCGGACATGTCGAACCGGACGTCGTCACCGGCGGCGATCAGCGCCTCGGCGATCGTGCGCTGTACGTCGTTCGGATACGCGGCGGCGTCCAGTGCCTTGTTGGGCGAGACGAACCCGCCGGCCGCGGCCCAGATCTTCGCCGCGTCGGTCGACGCGAGCCAGGTCAGCAGCGCCTGGGCGCCCTTGCTGTCCTTCAGCGCCACGGCCGCGTCGCCGCCGGTCACCACCGGTGATTCCGCGCCGACCGCCGGGAAGGGGAACACCTTGGCGTCCGTGCCGATCTTCGCCTCGGTCTGCGCGATGTTGATGGAGACGAAGTCACCCTCGAAGACCATCGCGCCCTTGGGCTGGTCACCACCGGTGAACGTCTGGGTGACGGACACGGGGAACTCGGTCTGCAGCGCGCCGTCGGCGCCGCCGGAGATCAGACCCGGCGTGCCGAAGAGCTCGGCCAGGGTGGTCAGGGCGTCCTTGACGGACGGGTCCGTCCACTTGATCTCGTGCTTGGCCAACTGGTCGTACTTCTCCGGGCCCGCCTGGGAGAGGTAGACGTTCTCGAACCAGTCGGTGAGCGTCCAGCCGTCCGCGCCGCCGACCGAGACCGGGGTGACACCGGAGGCGGAGACCGTCTCGGCCGTGGCGAGGAAGTCCTTCCAGGTCTTCGGCTCGCTCGCGCCCGCGTTCTCGAACGCCTTGGCGTTGTACCAGATCAGGGACTTGTTGGCGGCCTTGAAGTAGACGCCGTACTGGGTGCCGTCGACCGCGCCGAGGTCCTGCCAGACCTGCGCGTAGTTCTGGCCCAGCTGGGCCCTCGCCTCGCTGCCGACCGGCTTGGCCCACTTCTTCGCCACGGCCTGCTGGATGGCTCCCACCTGCGGGAGCATCGCGACGTCCGGGGGCTGTCCGCCCGCGATCTTCGTACCGAGGAAGTTGACGATCGGGTCCTGCGCCGGGACGAAGGTGACCGTGGCTCCGGTGCGCTTCTCGAACTCGTCGAGCACCTTCGTGAAGTTGGCCTGCTCGGGTCCGGTCCAGACCGCGGCCACCGATATCTTCTCGCCGTCGAGCTTCGGCAGAGTGACGCTCGACGGGCTGTCCTCGCTCGTGCCCGAGCCCTTGCCCGCGGTGTCGTCCTCACCACCGCCACCGCACCCGGTGAGGGCCAGCGCCCCGATCGCGGTGAACGCCAGTGCGGCCCTACGCATTCGAAGGGTTCTGCGCATCCCTGCCCCGTCTCTCCTGCGCGCGCGTGAGCGCGGACCGGCACCAGCGGTGCGACCCTGCGGTGCCGCTCACGTCTCACATCGTGCGGTTCACGTCGTCCGTGCGCACAGTCCTATGCCCGGCACAGCGGCGCCGCAATACCGCCGCCCACGTCAACTACCTGATCGTGATCGGCTCGTGACGTCCCGTCAGGGTGATGATCGGGGCCGCCCGGGTCCGTCGGAGGTGCGGGGCCCGGGGCATCGCGTACTCAGGGAATCAGCGGAGGGAGCGGCTCCGCGTTCACCGAACGGGCCGCCCGTTCCAGTGCGCTGGCCAGCAGGGCCAGGTCGGTGGGCCCGTTGCCCAGCTCGCGGACCGGCCGGCGGGTCGGCGGATCTCCCATCCGCTCCCACTCCAGCGGTACGACGGTGGGGCGCAGGGTCGCCGTGCGCGGGATACGGCCGGTGACCCGGCCGCCCTGGAACGGCGTCACCCGGCCGTCCGGGTGCCCCAGCCGTCCCCGGCCCGGCGCGGCCTCGTCCGGGGACGGAGGGACGACGGGCGGGTCGAGCACGATGCGCAGCCGCGCGCCCCTGGCCAGCTCCGTGTCCTCGGTGCGGTCCGGCCGGGCGGAAGCGGCGACCAGATGGACGCCGAGACGCCCGCCGTCCCTGGCCACGGCCTCCAGCACCCGGACGACGGACCCGGCGGACGGGCGCCCGGGACTGCCGAGCGCCGGGGCGACCAGGGCGTCGAAATCGTCGGCCAGGACGACCAGCCGGGGAAGGGGGGAGGGCCCGGGGTCCACCGGGCGGGCCGCGGTGGTGCGCAGCCGCAGAGTGCCGCTGGGGGGCGATTCGAGGTCACCGCGCTGCTCGGCGGCGCCGGCGGGGCGTCGGCCGGTGAGCGCCTGGGATTCCTCGTGCCGGGCGTGCCACTCGGTGAAGTCCAGCGTGCCGAGAAGCTCCGCCCGTCGCTTCAGCTCGCCGCCCAGCGCCTGGGCGAACTCCCGCATCCGTACGGGGTCGGAGGCCACCAGGTGCGTGAAGACGTGCGGCAGCTCCGTGCAGGGGCGCAGTCCCTCGCCGCGCTCCCCGTGCTCGCTGCCCGCTCCGTCGATGAGGACGATGCCGAGCCGGTCGGGACGGGCGGCGGAGGCCAGGGAGGCGGCGACGGCGCGCAGCAGCTCCGTCCGGCCGCTGCCCGCGGGCCCCTCGACCAGCAGATGCGGCCCCTCGTCGGCCAGATCGACGGAGAGCGGGCCCCGGGGCCCGGCGCCGAGCACGATCACGGGCCGTCCCGCGGCACCGGAGGACGCGCCCGCGTGCCCGGTCTCCTCGGTCCCGCTGTCGCGCCGCTGCGCGCCGATCCGGGGGGAGCCGTCGTTCCCGGCGGGGTACGTGGAGCGGCCGGAGCCGGAGCTGGTCGGCCCGCTGCTCCGGAACGGGGTGTTCCCGGAATCGGGGGACTCGCGCTGCGCGCCCACCCGGGGGCCGGTGCTCACGGTACGGCCGGAGCCCGTCGTGTCCAGGTCCGCGGCGCCGTGCGCGGCCGTGCGCACCGTCGAGCCGGGCTGGTCCTCGGCTGCGGAGGCCCAGCGTGCCATCAGGGAGGCCGGGGTGGCCCTGGCGAGGCCGAGCTCGTCCAGCAGCCGGGCGGACGGGGGCAGGGCCGCGGCCATGGGCCGGCCGGGCAGGGCGGCAGCGCCCTCGTCGCGCAGGGGGGCGAGGGCGCGCCCGAACCTCTCGGCCCAGGCCGCCGACACGGCGTCCACCGCGGCGACGGTGCCGTGGCCCGCGGCCTGGCCGCCCGCCGTGCGCAGCAGCCGCAGCGCGGTCGCCACATCGCCGCTGAGCATGGCGACCGCACCGCACTCGCGGAAGGCGATCGAGGCCCGGCACGCGGTGTCGTAGGTCGCGGCGACGGGGGACGTCGGGGAGGCGGCCGGGGTCTCGGCCAGGCAGATCAGGTGGATGCCGGCGGCGGCTCCGGCTCCGGCCAGCCCGGCGGTGGTCTCGCGCAGGGCCGAGGAGCCGGGATCGCCGTCGAGGAGCACCACGGTGTACGGCCCGGTGTGGTGGCGGGCCGCATCGGCCACGGCGGACCGGTCGGCGCTCGCCCAGCCGGCCCCGAGCGGCCCCTCCTCCATGCGGCGCACCAGTTCGGCCGCGCGGGCATCCGCCTGCTCACGGTCGTACGCGAGGAGGAGGCGGCAGTCCTGGCCGTGCATGGGGCGCAGATGGGGCAGCCAGCCGAGCCAGGACCACTCGCGCCGCCGCTCCTCCAGGCTCCGCGCCCGGTCCGTGCTGATCAGCACGATCTCCAGGTCGAAGGGGGAGTGCAGCGCGGCGAGCTGCGCCACGGTCGAGCGGGCGAGTCCGGACAGCCGGGCCCGTGGCCCCGCGAGCCCCAGCGACCCTGCCTCGAGGAGCCCCACGGTGACCGGCACGGCGGGCAGGTCGGCCCGCTCCGTGGTCCCGAGCCGTACGACCAGGGCCTCGGGGTGCGCGCAGTCGCGCTCCCAGAGGCGGGGGCCGGGGCCGAGCGCCGTGAGGAGCACGGTCGCGGGGTCCGGCCAGGTCCCGGCCGGGGCGGAGGGTGAGCGGAAGGGCGCGGCGGGGGCGTGCGGGGCGGTCGCGGGATCCGGTCCTGTCGCGGGTGTGCCACCGGAAGGCGTCGCGTGCGCCTGCTCTCCCTTGCCGCCGGTGAGCCGTCGCGCCCAGGCCCCTATGCCACCGCGCCTGGCGGGCTCTTCGTGGGTGAGGACGGTGCCGCGGCCATGGGTGGTGACCTGGGGGAAGGGCTCGCCCCGGTGTGCGTCGTGGCCGGACGGGCCGTCGGCGTAGGTCTCGTAAGTGCCGTCGTACGTGTCGTGGGTGCCGTGCCCGGCGGGGGCGGGGGTGTAGGCGTGGCCGTGCCCCTCGGCGCCGGCCGGGTCCGCGTCGGGCTTACCGGCGGGTCCGGGGGCGCTGCCCGCCGCGTCCGCGCGGGCCACCCGCAGATGACCCTCGCCGTCCGGCGTCGTCGTCAGCGTGGGCGTGCGGTCGCCGGGCGTGAGCCGCAGCGTGGACTCACCGAGTCGCAGCAGGGCGCCCGGGACCAGCCGGACCGGGCGGTCGTGGACGTCCGTGCCGTCCAGCGAGGTGCCGTTGGTGGAACCGAGGTCGGCGACGGACACCCGGCCGTCGTCGGCGACCGTCACCGCGCAGTGCAGCCGTGACACGTCGGGGTCGTCGAGCGGGACGTCCGCCTCGGCGGAGCGGCCGATCCGGATCTGTCCGCCGTGCAGCAGATGGACGCCGCCGGCGTCCGGGCCCGCGATCACATGCAGCCGCGCCGGAACGGCGTCGTCGGTCGCCTCGTCGTCGCCGGGCACCTGGAGCGAGAGCACCGTGCCGTCCACCAGAGGCGGCTCGCCGAGGGCGCAGCGCTGCGGATCGAGCCGTTCGCGCCCGGCGTACAGCACGGTGGCGCCGCCGCCCAGGGATCCCTCCGGGCCGCACACCGCGGTGGCCAGGGCGGAGGCGACGGCCGCGAGGGCCGTCCCGGCCGGGGCGGTCACGAGCACGTCGCAGGCGCGCGCCGGGGTCTGGCCGCTGCGCGGCGCGAGGACGGTCAGCCGGATCTGCATCGCCGTCAGCGGTCCCTTCTGCGCGGGGTGCCCGGCAGGGGAAATGCCCTGTGATTCCCCCCACCCGGCACGGACACGTCGTCCGGTACAGGTCGTCACGGAGCGTGAGGCTCCCGACCTCACGGTTCCGTGCTGGAGGCATCCTCGCACCTGCGACTGACAACACGCCCGGGGGTGGCCGCTTAGTGATCATGAATGGCCGAGTGTGGGTGTAAAACTGCCTGCTTGGTCCTGCCGGGGACGTGCTGCACACTCGTTCGGCAACTAACCCTTTCGTGCCTGCGTCTTCCCCCAGCACAGTGGCAACATGACCCGAGGACGGCAGACCCGTGCCCTGTACGGCGGCACTAGAGTGGGCCGGAACATCCGGGCGGGCCCGGGGGGACCGCGAAGCACAACGATCAGCAGGGAGCGCATGACGTGCGGCCGGTAGGCAGCAAGTACCTGCTCGAGGAGCCGCTCGGACGCGGCGCCACGGGCACCGTCTGGCGAGCCCGCCAGCGGGAGACCGCGGGCGCCGAGGCGGCCGTCGCCGGGCAGCCCGGCGAGACCGTTGCGATCAAGGTGCTCAAGGAGGAGCTCGCCAACGACGCGGATGTCGTGATGCGGTTCCTGCGCGAGCGCTCCGTGCTGCTGCGGCTCACCCACGCGAACATCGTGCGCACCCGGGACCTCGTCGTCGAGGGCGATCTCCTCGCCCTGGTGATGGATCTGATCGACGGCCCCGACCTGCACCGTTACCTGCGCGAGAACGGTCCGCTCACCCCGGTCGCCGCCGCGCTGCTCACCGCCCAGATCGCGGACGCGCTGGCAGCGAGCCACGCCGACGGTGTCGTCCACCGCGACCTGAAGCCCGCCAACGTCCTGCTCGACGAGCGCGACGGCGAGATGCACCCGATGCTCACCGACTTCGGCATCGCGCGCCTCGCGGACTCCCCGGGGCTGACCCGGACCCATGAGTTCGTCGGCACGCCCGCCTACGTGGCGCCCGAGTCCGCCGAGGGCCGTCCGCAGACCTCCGCCGTGGACATCTACGGCGCGGGCATCCTGCTGTACGAGCTGGTCACCGGCCGTCCGCCGTTCGGCGGGGGCACCGCGCTGGAGGTGCTGCACCAGCACCTCAGCGAGGAGCCACGGCGCCCCGGCAACGTCCCCGAGCCGCTGTGGACGGTCATGGAGCGCTGCCTGCGCAAGGACCCGGACCAGCGGCCCAGCGCCGTGAACCTCGCCCGCGCGCTGCGCACCGTCGGCGCGGGCATCGGCGTGCACGCGAACTCCGCGCAGATCGCGGCGGCCGAGGGTGTGGGCGCCCTGCTCGCCCCCGACCCGGCGCCCGCAGCCGTCCCGGAGGCCCCGGGGGAGGGCGACCGGACCCAGGTGCTGCCGAGCACCGCGGGCTCGTACGACCCGGCGGCCCCGACCAGCGTGATGCAGCAGACTCCGGGCGGGGGCGGCGGGGCCGACCCCACCGCGATGATGCCGCCCGTACCGCCCCGCCCCGACGGCCCTCCGCAGCCCGACGAGCCGCACCCGTGGCAGTCCCAGCTCCGGGCCGCCCGGGACCGCAACGAGCAGACGCAGGTCCAGTACCTCGACCCGAACCAGGACCCGCTGCGCCGCCGCCCCCAGCGCCAGCAGCCGCCGCAGGGCCAGCAGCCCCAGCGGCAGCCGCAGCACGCCCCGCAGTACCAGCAGCAGCCGCAGCGCTACCAGCAGCAGCAACAGCCCCAGCAGCAGCGGCCCCCGCAGCAGCCCCAGCGTCAGCAGTACGCACCCCCGCAGCAGCCGGCGCCCCAGCAGCCCGCACCCCAGCCGCCGGCCCCGCGCCAGCCGAGGCAGCGCAGCGCCAACCCGATGCGCATCCCCGGTCTCGGCTGCCTCAAGGGGTGCCTGTTCTCGGTGGTGCTGCTGATCGTCGCCGCCTGGCTCATCTGGGAGCTGACGCCGCTTCAGGACTGGATCGCCCAGGGCAAGAGCTTCTGGGACGCCATAGGGGACGGCATCAGTAACGTCACCGACTGGTTCCAGGAGATCGGCGGAGACAGTTCCGGCGGCACGACCGGCCAGTAACCCTCGGTATTCTGCGTCTTTGTCGACTTCTGCGGGCCCAATTCGCCCGCAGAAGTGAAGGTTGGCGTCATCCAGGGCACGCAACACCCCGTTCGCCGCGTAACTTTGTCGACCGGGGGTCAACGCCAGCCGCTGAGGGAGCAGTCTTGGCACGGAATATCGGCAGCCGGTACACCGCCCACCAGATCCTGGGGCGCGGCAGCGCCGGCACGGTGTGGCTCGGCGAGGGGCCCGAGGGCCCGGTCGCCATCAAGCTGCTCCGCGAGGACCTCGCGTCCGACCAGGAGCTCGTGGGCCGTTTCGTACGGGAACGCACCGCGCTGCTCGGGCTCGGTCATCCGCACGTCGTCGCCGTTCGCGACCTCGTGGTGGACGGCACCGACCTGGCACTGGTGATGGATCTCGTGCGGGGTACCGATCTGCGGACCCGGCTGGACCGGGAGCGCCGCCTCGCGCCCGAGGCCGCCGCGGCGATCATCGCGGACGTCGCCGACGGCCTCGCCGCCGCGCACCGCGCCGGAGTGATCCACCGCGACGTCAAGCCGGAGAACATCCTGCTCGACATGGAGGGTCCGCTCGGCCCCGGCGGTTCGCACCCGGCGCTGCTCACCGACTTCGGTGTCGCCAAGCTGATCGACACCCCGCGCCGCACCAAGGCCACCAAGATCATCGGTACGCCGGACTACCTGGCCCCCGAGATCGTCGAGGGCCTCCCGCCGCGCGCCGCCGTGGACATCTACGCCCTCGCGACCGTGCTCTACGAGCTTCTCGCCGGCTTCACCCCCTTCGGCGGCGGCCACCCCGGGGCCGTCCTGCGCCGCCATGTGACCGAGAGGGTCGTTCCGCTACCGGGCATCCCCGAGGAGCTCTGGCAGCTCCTGGTCCAGTGCCTGGCCAAGGCCCCGGCCTCCCGGCTGCGCGCCTCGGAGCTCGCGACCCGGCTGCGGGAGCTGCTCCCGCTCCTGTCCGGGATACCCCCGCTCGACGTCGACGAGCCGGACAGTGAGGAGGCCGAACCGCAGACGTACGACGAGCAGCAGACCCAGGCCCCCGAGGAGCCCCGCCGCCGAGGCGCGGTCCCGCTGGTGCCCGGCTCCTCCCCGGACTCCAACCGGGACACCCATACGAGCATGCGCGTCCCTGCCCCCGACGAACTCTCCGGAGGCCCTCTCGGCACGGCCCGCGCCCCGCGTGCCCCCGGCCGGCCGCGTCCCGGCTCGGCCCGGAACAGGTCGGCGGCGGTCCGTAAGCGCCGGATCACCCTGGGCGTGGCCGCGGTGGCCCTGTGCGCGGCGATAGGGGTGGGCGGCTGGCTCGCCATGGGCGGCGACGACTCGGGCGCCTCTCCCGAGGACACCCGGAATTCGGCGCCCACGGCCCCCTGAGGGACGCCCGGGAAGGCCCGGAATCCGGGGGAGGGCCAGGTTCACTCGTCCAGCCGTTACGCTGGACCCGTGGCAGTCGTCGATATTTCCGAAGAGCTGAAGTCCCTCTCCTCGACCATGGGGTCGATCGAGGCCGTCCTGGACCTGGATTCGCTGAGGGCCGACATCGCCGCGCTCGAGGAGCAGGCGGCGGCGCCGTCCCTCTGGGACGACCCGGAGGCGGCGCAGAAGATCACCAGCAAGCTTTCGCACCTCCAGGCCGAGGTCCGCAAGACCGAGGCCCTGCGCGGCCGCATCGACGACCTCGAGGTCCTCTTCGAGCTCGCCGAGGACGAGGGTGACGCCGACGCACGCGCGGAGGCGGAGACCGAGCTGGAGTCCGTCCGGAAGGCCCTGGACGAGATGGAGGTCCGCACCCTCCTCTCCGGCGAGTACGACGCGCGCGAGGCCCTGGTCACGATCCGGGCCGAGGCCGGTGGCGTCGACGCCGCCGACTTCGCCGAGAAGCTCCAGCGCATGTACCTCCGCTGGGCTGAGCGGCACAACTACAAGACCGAGGTCTACGAGACGGCGTACGCCGAAGAGGCCGGCATCAAGTCGACCACCTTCGCGGTGGAGGTGCCGTACGCCTACGGCACGCTCTCCGTCGAGCAGGGCACCCACCGGCTCGTCCGGATCTCGCCGTTCGACAACCAGGGCCGCCGCCAGACGTCCTTCGCGGGTGTCGAGGTGCTGCCCGTGGTCGAGCAGACGGACCACGTCGAGATCGACGAGTCCGAGCTCCGCGTCGACGTGTACCGTTCCTCGGGCCCCGGCGGCCAGGGCGTCAACACCACGGACTCCGCGGTGCGCCTGACCCACCTGCCCACCGGCATCGTCGTCTCCTGCCAGAACGAGCGCTCGCAGATCCAGAACAAGGCGTCCGCGATGAACGTCCTCCAGGCGAAGCTCCTCGAGCGCCGCCGCCAGGAGGAACAGGCGAAGATGAACGCGCTCAAGGGCGACGGCGGCAACTCCTGGGGCAACCAGATGCGTTCGTACGTCATCCACCCGTACCAGATGGTCAAGGACCTGCGTACGGAGTTCGAGATCGGCAACCCGGAAGCGGTCTTCAACGGAGAGATCGACGGCTTCATCGAGGCCGGAATCCGCTGGCGCAAGCAGAGCGAGAAGTAACGGCAGCCGAAAGGCCGTCGGGCCCGGACAGGCTTCCTGTCCGGGCCCGTTCGCGTTTTCACCACGCCGGGGGCGCAGGGGAGTGGGGAGGAACGTGTGGCGAATGAGTCACAGTCGTGATTCCGAATAGCCGTCAAGTTCCCCCATAGCGGCCCTAATGCCCCTGGAACGGCCTTGACGTAGTCCTTATCTCTGGACAGGGTGCTAGGGCAGCACGCTTATGTCTGGGACAGGTGTGATCGGGGGCGGGCGGGATGACCACGGTACGGCGTGGCCCTGCAGAACGAGTGACCCCGCAGGGCCGTGGACCGCATAGGGCTGCTCCATCGACGAGATCAGCTACTGGGGGTAGCAACAGATGACCAAGAAGACGCGAATCCGCGTCGCGCGGATAGCCGCTGGTGCGGTTATTGCCGCGGGTGCCTCGCTCACGGCCGCGGGTGCGGCCCAGGCGGCGGGCATCGGCCTCGGCCTCGGGGTCGACGAGAGCGGGGTCAGCGCCGACGTCAACGTCGACTTGGGCCTCGGCGACGACGAGCCGGAGGACCCGACCAACCCGGGCGGGGAGGACCCGACCAACCCGGGTGGGGGAGACCCGACGGATCCCACGGACCCGACGGACCCGACGGACCCCACGGACCCGACGGACCCGACGGACCCGACGGACCCGACGGACCCGACGGACCCGACGGATCCCACGGACCCGACGGATCCCACGGACCCGACGGATCCCACGGACCCGACAGATCCCACGGACCCGACCGACCCGACGGACCCGACGGAGCCCACGGACCCGACGGAGCCCACGGAGCCCACGGACCCGTCGGAGCCGGCCGACCCGTCGGAGCCGGCCGACCCGAGTGACCCCTCGGTCCCGGCGGTCCCGGCGGACCCGTCCTACCCGGACGCCGGTGACAACACCGACACCGACAGCGTCGGCAACCAGCCGGTCGAGCAGGGCAAGGGCAAGGACGAGCTCGCCGAGACCGGTGCGGCCGAGACCACGTTCCTGCTGATCGGTGCCGCGACGATGATCGCCGGTGGCATCGGCTTCCGCATCCTGCCGCGTCTGGCCGGCGGCGGCCGCACGGCCGCCTGACGCCCGTCAGCGCACACTGAAGGGCCCGGGAGAGCCGACAGGCCTTCCCGGGCCCTTTCGCGTACCGGAACCGCTCCTGCGGCCGTACGCGCACGTCTGAAGCCCGCCGGACGGCGGAGGTCCTCGGTCTCCGGCTCAGACGGCCTGGTGCGCCAGCAGTGCCAGAGCGGCCACCAGGATCACCATCAGCGCTATCAGCATCGCCGGATTGAGCCCCGCGAACGGTCCCTGGTCCTGCATCCGCTCCCGGCTCGCCCGGCAGACACGGCAGCGGCCCTCGTTCACGGGTGCCGCGCAGTTCGCGCACACCAGTCGGTCATAGGTCATGCGCATTCCTCCTCCCGCGCGGCGGGAGCCGCTTTCGCGTTCTCTCCGCACAACGCTCCGGGAAACGCGACCGTTCCCCCTACCACTGTGCCAGCTCGCGGGCCTTTCGGCGCGGTCCGCCGGGTGAGGTCCGGCACGCCCCGTTTCGTTCCATGCCGCTTTCCGTCACAAATCCCTCATTGCCGGGCGCCGACTGCACGCGCTCACCTGGTTCGCGTATGGTCACGCTCACCTACCCCCGGCCGACCGTGGTGCATCCGTGATCCGATTCGACAACGTCTCCAAGACCTACCCGAAGCAGAGCCGTCCCGCTCTCCGGGACGTCTCACTCGACATCGAGAAGGGCGAGTTCGTCTTCCTGGTGGGCTCCTCCGGCTCCGGCAAGTCCACCTTCATGCGGCTCATCCTCCGGGAGGAGCGCGCCAGTCAGGGCATGGTCCACGTGCTCGGCAAGGACCTCGCGCGGCTGTCCAACTGGAAGGTGCCGCAGATGCGCCGCCAGCTGGGCACGGTCTTCCAGGACTTCCGGCTCCTCCCCAACAAGACCGTCGCCGAGAACGTGGCCTTCGCGCAGGAGGTCATCGGCAAGCCGCGCGGCGAGATCCGCAAGGCCGTGCCGCAGGTTCTCGACCTCGTGGGTCTCGGGGGCAAGGAGGACCGGATGCCCGGGCAGCTCTCCGGTGGTGAGCAGCAACGTGTCGCGATCGCGCGGGCGTTCGTCAACCGCCCCATGCTGCTGATCGCGGACGAGCCGACCGGCAACCTCGACCCGCAGACCTCCGTGGGCATCATGAAGCTGCTGGACCGGATCAACCGGACCGGCACCACTGTGATCATGGCGACCCACGACCAGAACATCGTCGACCAGATGCGCAAGCGCGTCATCGAGCTCGAGCAGGGCCGTCTCGTACGTGACCAGGCGCGCGGCGTCTACGGCTACCAGCACTGAGCCTCAGCACGAGCATCGAGTACTGAAAGGACGCCATGCGCGCCCAGTTCGTCCTGTCGGAGATCGGCGTCGGTCTTCGTCGGAACCTCACGATGACCTTCGCGGTCGTGATCTCCGTCGCCCTCTCGCTCGCCCTGTTCGGCGGTGCGCTGTTGATGCGCGAGCAGGTCAGCTCGATGAAGACCTACTGGTACGACAAGGTCAACGTCTCGATCTTCCTCTGCAACAAGAACGACGCCAAGGACGTGCCCAAGTGCGCCAAGGGCGCCGTCACGGCGGAGCAGAAGAAGGAGATCAAGGCCGATCTCGAGAAGATGGAGGCCGTCGAGAAGCCGGTCCTCTTCGAGACGGTCGACCAGGCGTACAAGCACTACCAGGAGCAGTTCGGCGACTCGCCGATGGCCGGCAACATCACGCCGGACCAGATGCAGGAGTCGTACAGGGTCAAGCTGAAGGACCCGACGAAGTACAAGGTGGTCGCGACGGCCTTCGCGGGCCGTGACGGGGTGCAGTCGGTCCAGGACCAGCGGAGCATCCTCGACAACCTCTTCGGGCTGATGAACGGCATGAACGTGGCCGCGATCTTCCTGATGGGGCTGATGCTGGTCATTGCGCTGATGCTCATCGTGAACACCGTCCGCGTCTCGGCGTTCAGCCGGAGACGGGAGACGGGCATCATGCGGCTGGTGGGGGCTTCGGGCTTCTACATCCAGATGCCGTTCATCATGGAGGCCGCGTTCGCCGGTCTGATCGGTGGACTGCTCGCCTGCGTGATCCTGATCGCCGCGAGGTATTTCCTGATCGACGGCGGTCTCGCGCTCCAGGAGAAGCTGAACCTGATCGACTTCATCGGCTGGGAGGCGGTGCTCACGAAGCTGCCGCTGGTCCTCGCGATCGGCTTGCTGATGCCCGCCGTTGCCGCTCTCTTCGCGTTGCGCAAGTACCTCAAGGTGTGACGATCGCCCCGTTCCGCACGCGGCCAACGAGCCGTGTGCGGACGGGGCGTTGTCCTACACTCGGCCCCATGCCGGGCCTTACGTACCATGTGAAACCCCGCGGTGTCTGCCGCGGGGCGGCCCTGACGTTGGTGTTCGCGAGCGTGCTGGCCACCGCCGCGGCCACCGGGTCCCTGCCCCGTGAGGACGACGCCGGCACGAGGATAAAGACCCGTGCGGTGTCCTCCAGCGTGGGCTCCGTGGACCGTGAGGAGATCGCGGAAGCGGTCGCCGACGCGGAGGCCGACGGGAAGTCCGGCACGGACGCCGCCGAGGACGTCGTCAGCCGCAGCGGGGACCGCTGGGGCGCGGTGTACGACGAGCGGGAGTACGAGGAGTTCGAGCAGGCCCTCGACGGCTCCTACACCGGGGTGGGGATCTCCGCCCGCCGCTCGGCGCGCGGCGAGGTCGCCGTGACCGGGGTCGAGCCCGGCGGCCCGGCGGACCGGGCAGGTGTACGCAAGGGCGACCTGCTGCGCACCGTGGACGGCCGTACGGTCGGGAAGCGCCCCGTCGCCGAAGTGGTCGCGCTGCTGCGCGGGGACCGGACGAAGGCGGCGGAGGGCTCCTCCGTCGTCCTCGGGCTGAGGCGCGGCACGCACGCCTGGACCACGACCCTGCGCAGGGCCCGGCTCAGCACGGATCCGGTGAGCGTCCGGCACCTCGGTACCGGTTCTTCCGCCGCCGTGCTGATCAAGGTCTCCGCGTTCACCAAGGGCGCGGGCACCGCGGTCCGTGACGCCGTGAACGAGGCGCCCGGGGACGCCGGGATCCTTCTGGACCTCCGGGCCAACGCGGGCGGTCTGGTCACCGAGGCGGTCATCGCTTCCTCCGCTTTCCTGGACGGCGGGCTCGTCGCCACGTACGACGTGCACGGTGAGGAGCGCGCCCTGTACGCCGAGCCCGGCGGGGACACCGGCCGGCCCGTGGTCGTCCTGGTCGACGGCGGCACGATGAGCGCCGCCGAACTGCTGACCGGAGCGCTGCAGGACCGTGGAAGGGCCGTGACCGTAGGGTCGCGCACCTTCGGCAAGGGATCCGTGCAGATGCCCAGCAAGCTCCCGGGCGGCTCGGTGGCCGAGCTGACCGTCGGGCACTACCGCACTCCGGCGGGCCGCAGCGTCGAGGGAACCGGCATCACACCGGACGTGGGGGCCGGTCCTGAGGCCCAGGAGCGGGGCCGGACGGTATTGAGTGGCCTCGGGGGTGGGTCGTAGTGCGAAAATGGCCGCACTATGGCCAAGGAAAAAGACACCGGGCGCAAGATGATTGCGCAGAACAAGAAGGCGCGGCACGACTACCACGTCCTCGACACCTATGAGTGCGGTCTCGTACTGATGGGTACGGAGGTCAAGTCGCTGCGGATGGGCAGGGCGTCGCTGGTCGACGGCTTCGTCCAGATCGACAACGGAGAGGCGTGGCTGCACAACATCCACGTCCCCGAGTACGTCCAGGGCACCTGGACCAACCACTCGGCCAAGCGCAAGCGCAAGCTGCTCCTGCACCGGGCCGAGATCGACAAGCTCCTGGCCAAGTCGCAGGAGTCGGGTCACACGATCGTGCCGCTCGCGCTGTACTTCAAGGACAGCCGCGTCAAGGTCGAGATCGCGCTCGCCAAGGGCAAGAAGGAGTACGACAAGCGACAGACGCTGCGCGAGAAGCAGGACACGCGGGAGACGAACCGCGCGATCTCGGCGGCCCGCCGGCGCCAGCGCAGCGCGTAGCCGGTCCTCGCACCGGACGATCCCGGGGCCCGTGCCCCGGAGCCGCCGGAATACGGTGGCATCCGCGCGCGTTGTTCACGTACGATGGGCCGTGCACCCCACAGAGGGTGCGCGCATTTGAAAAAACAACATGGGGATGATCGGTTTCGACAGCGGATGTCGAAGCAGGGGAAGCGAGTCGAGGAAGCGGCAATGATCTCGTAAACCATATGTCGCAAACAATAATCGCCAATTCCAAGCGCGATTCCTCCGCCTTCGCCCTCGCTGCCTAATTAGCAGCTAAGCGAAGACTCTGCGGAGTGTCAGCCCGGGAGTGATCCCGACCCGGATCCTGGCATCAACTAGGGATCTAAACTTCTAAGCCCGGTCACGGGGCCTAGAAGGAAATCAAACAGTGGCTGGGCCTGTCGGAGGCTTGTTCGCGTGACCTCCGGGGCCGAGAAAAGCGTAGCGAACTGCACTCGGAGAAGCCCTGGTTCCGCACCGTTGGACGCGGGTTCGATTCCCGCCATCTCCACCACCCCATGTAAGCCTCCGCCCCGCGAGTTCACTCGCGGGGCGGAGGCTTTTTCGCGTCGTGCGGACGCGGTCCGAAGCGAATTCGCCCTGGCCACGTGACCGCTGGAGGTCAGGACATACTGTGCTGCCACCGGCCGTCCTCGGTCGGCAGGAAGACACCAGGGTTCAGGAACAGCTCGCGCGGTACGGCTTCGACCGCCGCCCGCTGGACCCATGGTGAGGTCGAAGGAGCCGGAGATGAGGTCGAAGTGGTCCAGGTAGGCGAGCAGCGCTCTCTCCAAGCCGTCGGCCAAGTCCACCACGGTGTAGGACAGAGCGGAGTAGTCCTTCCGCCAGTCCAGAAGTCCGGAGTCGATCCGGACGGCGAAGACCTGATGCCCGACGATGAGGACCCGCAGGTCTGCGACCTTGTCCACCATGGCCTGGAACAGGTGCGGCGTCACACCGAGGCTGTCGTCGACCTCGTCGGCGGTGACCGGCTCGGCCCAGGACGTGACGCGGACGCCGTCGCGTTCGTACGGCGTCCAGCGCAGCGTCCTGTGAATCACCCGACCGTGCGCCTCGATGAACTGGCGGGCCTCATCCGCGTCGTTGGTCACCAGGGTCGGCGGTACGGTCAGCCCCAGCCGGTGTGCCACGGCGAGTTGGGCGGGTTTGTAGTCGGCAGCGGCGATCTTCTGCGGGTGGTTCACCCACTGGCAACCGTTCAGGGCGTCTCGCACCTGGAAGTCGTCTTCCGGTTCCACCTCACCGACCGGAACGACCTCGACCTCGGTACGCGCCGTCCCCGGGACAACCCCGACTGGCCCGAGGTCGGTATCTTCGGCCACCGCAACATGCGGCGTCTGAACTGGCTCGGTGTCTCCCGGTGCCGCCTGATCCGGGTGGAGGGCCTGGACCTGCGCGTGGAGGACCTCGACGCCGTGGACGGCACTCCGGTCCTGGATATCAAGCCCTGGTTCGCGGAGATGGGGCCCCTGGGCGACGTCCGCCAGGCTTCGTGGGTCACCGACATGCTCGGTGACCACTACGCACCCGCCAAGGACTGACGCCGCGCCACTGCAGGTCCCGGTCCCGCAAGGCTGGGTACAGTCCCGGCATGCACGCCGCCGGTCGTCAGGCGGCGAACGGTCCCCCTGCGGGCCCCGGTGCTCGGGTCCCGGTGCCTGAGCTTCGAGGGCCGGAACGGGGCGGCTCACTCTTTCGTGGGTACGTGGAGGGGCCCGGGCCCGACGCTTGAGCTTCGGGATCCGGAGGCCGGGACGCGGGCTCCGAGGTTCGAGTGGTGCTTGTTTCCGGGTGGGAGAAGAAGGGGTTGGAGAAAACCTCCCCGACCTCCCTGACCCGTCACGGCCAGCAAGTATGACTAATCGTGACCGACTTGCAGCGCGGCGTGACGCCCGCTTACGTTGCCCTCAACGAATCGACCCCGACGCGGTGCTAGCAACACCGGCCGGGGTCTCACCCCAAGATCGAAGGAAGCGATCTCGTGGCTACCGAGAACCTTAGCCCTGCCTCGCCCCCGTACGCCCGCGCCCACCCCGGCTACGGCAAGCGCACCGCCCCGGACCAACGCCCTCCCCGCGCGGATGACTTCGCCCTGCTGCCGGAGCGCGAACGGTATGTCGCCGGGTACGTCGACCGGCTGCCCGACGGCGGCGCCATGGACGTCAAGTCGCTCGCCAAGTCCCTTCCGCTGTACGGTCAGATGGCCGTCGGCAGCGCCCTGCGGGCCCTCGGGATCGCCGGTCACCTGCGGCGCGTCCGGTGCCAGGTCGTCGGCGAGGGGGGTCAGAGCCGCTGGGTCACCCGTACCTTCTGGTCCCGCACCGCGCACGACAGCGAGTGGTGGGAGACCTTCACCCGGGCCGGGACCGGGGCCGCCGCCGCCCCACCGGAAGAAGCCGAGCCGGAAGAAGCCGAGCCGGTCGAAGCCGAGCCGGTCGGACCTCCGCCGCCTGCCCCCGCGTCGCCGACGCCGCCGGTCGTCCCCGAGCAGCGGACAGCCGCCGCGATGAGCCCGGCCGCCCCCTCGCCCGCGTACCTCGCTCTCGCCCAGCTCGGCCGCACGGACCCGCGACTGGCCCTGTCCGCCGCCGACTGTGCGGCGCTCGAAGGGCTGGCCTCCGCCTGGCTGGACCGGGGCGTGAACACCGACTACCTCACCCGGGCCCTCACCGCCGGGCTCCCCGCCCAGGTCGGCTCGCCCATCGGCCTCGTACGCCGTCGGCTCACCGACAAGATCCCGGCCCGGCTGCCGGAGGCGCCGACAACGGCCGGGCTGGACGCCCCTGTTCGCCGCGTCCTGATGGAGTGCACCGAATGCGGCGTACCCGGGCCGCCCGAAGCGCTCCCGGACGGCCTCTGCCGCCCCTGCCGCGCGCCCGCCCCGGACACTCCCGTGGAGGTGCCCGCCGAGCGTGACGTACACGCCCTGGTCGGCAGCCTCCGCAATCTCATGACTGCACCCTGACCGGAGGAACCGACCGGGGCCGCACCAGGTGCGCCGCCGTGGCGATGGCCAGAGCCAGTGCCGCCGCGCACAGCGGCGCCCCGTACCCGGCGACCGTCCCGGCGTGCTCCACCAGCCGGCCGCCCGCCGCCGAACCCGCTGCTATGCCGCCCAGGAGCGCCGTGACGGCGAGCGTCATGCCCTCGTTGATCTGCGCCGCCGGGGTGAGCCGCTGGATCAGTGTCATGCCGGTGACCATGGTGGGGGCCGTGGCCCCTCCCGCCAGCAGCAGGCACCCGGCCAGTACCGGCAGCGAGTCGGTCGTGGTCGCGGCCAGCAGGGGCAGCGACATCAGGGCCGTCATGCAGGCCAGGCAGAGCAGCAGTCTGCGGTGCACGTCGGCGGCGGGACGCAGCGAGCCGTAGACCAGGCCCGCCACGCACGAACCGGCTGCCTGGAGAGCCAGGATCGCGCCTCCCGCGTGGGCGATGGAGACGACCTCCATCGACCCGAACACCGCCCCCGTGGCCAGGAAGACGATCAGCAGCGCGGGTACACCCGGGGTGCGCAGGGGTGAGGCCGCAGGTGTACGCGGCGCCACCGGAGGCTCCGTCGCGCGCTGGGCGGCGAAGATCAGGACGCCGGTCATGAGCAGGACCGCGCCGGTGAGCGTGCCGGCTTCGGGGAACAGAGCTCCGCACAGGGACGCGGCGAGGACCGGGCCGAGCATGAAGCACAGTTCGTCGGCGGCCTGTTCGAAGGAGTTCGCGGTGTGCAGGGCCGCCGGGTCACCCCGGTGCAGATGGGCCCAGCGGGCCCGTGACATCCCGCCGGTGTTCGGGGTGGTGGCCGTCGCGGCGTACGCGACGAAGAGCGTCCAGGGCGGAGCGTCGTAGTGCACGCAGAGCACCAGGGCCAGGGAGCCGAGCACCGCGATCGCCGTCGCGGGCACCGCGATCCTGGCCTGACCGTGGCGGTCGACGAGCCGTGCGGTCCAGGGGGCGACCACGGCCGTCGCGGCCAGACCGGTCGCGGTGACGGCACCCGCGAGGGCGTACGAACCGTGCGCACCGGCGATCATGATGACGGCGCTGACGCTGAACATGCCCATGGGCAGCCGGGCGAGGAGATTGCCCGCGGTGAAGGCGCGCGCCCCGGGGGTGGCGAGCAGTCGCCGGTACGAACCCGGAAGGTACGAACCCGGAAGGTGCGAACCCGAACGCGGCAGGGGAGTGGTGGCGGTTTCCTGGGGCACGCGTCCACCCTCGGATCCTTGGCCGGTGGCGTCCAACACCTGATCAGAGCCCATTGACGCGCTCCTGTTGTAGATTGCTGACGTGCCGACGCCCGACATCGATCCCCGACTCCTCCGCGGCTTCGTCGCCGTGGCCGAGGAGCTGCACTTCACCCGGGCCGCCGCCCGGCTGTACGTCGCCCAGCAGGCGCTGAGCCGGGACATCCGCCGGCTGGAGCGCGAGCTGGGCCGGGAGTTCTTCGTCCGTACCACCCGGCAGGTGGCGCTCACGGCGGACGGGGAGCGCCTCCTCCCGCACGCCCGCCGGGTGCTCGACGCGCACGCGGCGCTCTGCGCCGCGTTCGCGGACCCGGCGGACCGGCCGCTGCTCGTCGATCTGAACACCGACGGGATGACGGCGGCCCGGGTGCTGGCCCGGGCGCGGGAGCTCGCGCCCGAGTGCGAGCTGATGGCGCGCTTCGAGAGCGGACTGACCTGGGCGGCCGGCGAGGTGCTCGCCGGCCGGCTCGACGTCTCCTTCGGCCGTGCCGCCGGGCTCGATCCCACGGTGCTCGCTCAGCTCTCCGTACAGCCGGTGCGGTACGAGCCGATGGCTGTTCTCCTGCCGTGCGCTCACCCCCTTGCCGGGCGCGAGGAGGTCGCCCTGAGTGATCTGACCGGCGAAACCGTCTATGCCGGGGCGGGCAATACGCGCACGACCGAGTGGACGGATCTGGCGACCGCGCTCTTCGCGGAGTGGGACATCGTCCTGGCTCCGCCGGCTCCGCTCGCCGTCGGAGTGGCCGAATTTCAGCGGGTCATGGCGAAGACGGGGAACCCCGTACTGGCCGTCGCGGGCTTCCCTCCGCTGCCTGGGACGGTGTTGCGCCCGCTCGTACGGCCGGTGCCGCTGTCGCCGCTGCTGATGGTGTGGCGTAAGGGACTCGACCATCCCGGACTGGCCGCATTGCGTTCAGCCGTCGCCGAAATCGCGCAGACGGAGGGATGGATGGTGCGACCACCGACATCGTGGCTACCGGAAGTCGATGCATCACTCATGGATCGCTGCTCATGAGCAACGGGTGATACCGACCTCTTTCCGTCGCCGTCGTGCGCTACCTTCAGGGCTCAGGCGCACGGTGGCAGATGGCGCGCGGACAGGGTGGGGGCCCGGTCCGCCAGCAGGATTCCAGTCATTTCCCGCGCACCTGTTTCATTGAGTGGGGGAAGTGCAGACACCTGTGGAAAATTGGCGCGAAGGTACCCGAACCGGGCACACGCATGAGCCGAACGACGTCACCGTCCCGCTGGACGGACTGGGCCGTCAGCTCTCCGAACTAGCCGTTGAACCCGGCCCTCCCGATCCTTCCGACGGTCCGGTATTCGTCGACGAGAGCGGCCGTCGCAGCAAGACGTACCGGCGTGCGGGCTGGGCGCTCGCCACGATCTGCGCGGTGTACGCCGTGACGCTCGTGGTCTCCGTGCTCGGCGGGAATTCCAGCGCTCCCTGGCTGCCGCTCTCCGGGCCGGAGGAGAAGCACGCGGAAGAGGTCGAGGTGCGGCCCGCCCCGAGCGGTGACGTGGTGGCCGAGAGCCCCGCGGCCGTGGCCAGCGCCTCCGCCCCGGCCCCGGGCGCCGTCCTGCTCTCTCCGTCGGACAGCGCCTCCGCGTCCGGCCCGGCCGGACCCGGTGCGAGCGTCTCGGCGTCCGCGTCCAGCAGGCCGCCCCGGGACATCCCCTCTTCGGACCCCGCTCCCGACGCCCCGGTCCCCGATGAGCCGGCCGTCGAGCCGTCGGAGTCGGCCACCCCGGAGCCGCCCGTCGAGGAGAGTCCGCCGGCGTCCCCGGACCCCTCGGAATCACCGGTGCAACCGCAAGAAGGCGCTCAGTAGATGACGACCCCCGTTGCGCGGGGCAGGCACCACACGAGGAAGAAGAAGCGGACCGTCCGGCGCAGACCTCCCATGCGCCACCTGCTTCCGTCAGTCCTTCTCGTGGCCCTGCTCGCCATGCTCATGCTGCGCGGATACGTGCACAGCGAGATCCTCGCCGACCACCGTGTCCAGGCCCCGGCCGCCACCACCCAGGTGCCGGACGACGTGCTCGAAGGCGGTCCGGTCATCGACGCCCGCACGGCGGGCGAGGACGCCAGGACGCTCCGGATACCCGACCACAAGATCGTCCTGACCTTCGACGACGGCCCCGACCCGGTCTGGACCCCACGGGTCCTGGACGAGCTCAGGAAGCACCACGCCCACGGCGTCTTCTTCGTCACCGGCACCATGGCCTCCCGCTACCCGGACCTCGTGCGGCGGATGGTCGACGAGGGGCACGAGATCGGGCTCCACACCTTCAATCACCCCGACCTCTCCTTCCAGACCACCAGCCGCGTCGACTGGGAACTCTCCCAGAACCAGCTGGTGCTGGCGGGCGCGGCCGGCATCCGTACGTCCCTGTTCCGGCCGCCGTACTCCTCGTTCTCCGACGCCATGGACAACAAGTCCTGGCCGGTCACGCAGTACATCGGCAGCCGTGGCTACCTCACCGTCGTGAACGACACCGACAGCGAGGACTGGAAGCGACCCGGTGTCCACGCGATCATCGAGCGTGCCACGCCCGAGCATGGCGAGGGCGCCGTCATCCTGATGCACGACTCCGGCGGCGACCGGTCCCAGACCGTGGCCGCCCTGGGGAAGTTCCTGCCGCAGATGCAGGAGCGGGGCTACGACTTCACCAGCCTCACCTCGGCGCTCGGCGCCCCCAGCGCGCACACCCCGGCCACCGGGTTCGCGCTCTGGAAGGGCAAGGCGTTCGTCGGAGCGGTGGGGGTCTCCGAGCACGTCACCGGCGTCCTCGTGGCAGGCCTCGCGGTCATCGGCGTCCTGGTCATGGTCCGCTTCGGGCTGATGCTGCTGCTCTCCTTCCTGCACGCCAGGAAGGTGCGCCGCAAGGGCTTCAGCTGGGGCGATCCCTTCACCCGGCCCGTGTCGGTCCTCGTCCCCGCCTACAACGAGCGCGAGTGCATCGAGGCCACCGTGCGGTCGCTGGTGTCCAGTGACCATCCGATCGAGGTCGTCGTCATCGACGACGGTTCGACGGACGGCACGGCCGACCTCGTCGAAGCGATGCGGATCCCGAACGTCAGGGTCGTACGCCGGCGCAACGCCGGCAAGCCCGCAGCCCTCAACAACGGCATCGCGCACGCCCGTTACGACATCGTCGTGATGATGGACGGCGACACGGTCTTCGAACCCTCGACCGTGCGCGAGCTCGTGCAGCCGTTCGCCGACCCCCGGGTCGGAGCGGTCGCGGGCAACGCCAAGGTGGGCAACCGTGACTCACTGATCGGCGCCTGGCAGCACATCGAATACGTGATGGGCTTCAACCTCGACCGCAGGATGTACGACCTCCTGGGCTGCATGCCCACCATCCCCGGCGCGGTCGGCGCCTTCCGCCGGGACGCGCTTGACCGGATCGGCGGTATGAGCGAGGACACCCTCGCCGAGGACACCGACGTGACCATGGCGCTGCACCGCGACGGCTGGCGCGTCGTCTACGCCGAGAACGCCCGGGCCTGGACGGAGGCCCCCGAGTCCGTGCAGCAGCTGTGGTCGCAGCGCTACCGGTGGTCGTACGGCACGATGCAGGCCATCTGGAAGCACCGCCGCGCGGTCATCGAGCGGGGGCCCTCGGGCCGCTTCGGTCGGGTGGGGCTGCCGTTCGTCTCCCTGTTCATGGTCGTCGCCCCGCTGCTGGCGCCGCTCATCGACGTCTTCCTGCTGTACGGACTGGTCTTCGGCCCGACGGGGAAGACGGTCGCGGCCTGGTTCGGGGTCCTGCTGGTGCAGGCCGTCTGCGCCGCGTACGCCTTCCGGCTCGACCGGGAGCGCATGACCCATCTGATCTCGCTGCCGCTCCAGCAGATCCTCTACCGGCAGCTGATGTACGTCGTGCTGCTCCAGTCGTGGATCACCGCTCTCACCGGTGGCCGGCTGCGCTGGCAGAAGCTGCGGCGCACCGGCGTGGTGGAGGCGCCGGGCGGCACGCAGAACCGCCGTAAGGACACGGACAAGGACCGGAGACCGGTGGCATGACCTACCCCGACGCCCCGCACACCGCCCCGGCGGCGTATCCGGCGCAGGCACCCGCCGCCCCGGACACTGCCGCCCCGGACACCGCCGTCGAGGCCCCCGCACCCCGGGCCAGGCCCGGACGCGACCGCTACCTGGACCTGCTCAGGGCCGTGGCCCTGGTCCGGGTCGTCGTCTTCCACCTCTTCGGCTGGGCCTGGCTGACCGTCCTCTTCCCGTCCATGGGCGTGATGTTCGCCCTGGCCGGTTCGCTGATGGCCCGCTCGCTGGCCCGGCCGGCGGGGAGCGTGATCCGCGGCCGGCTGCGCAGGCTGCTCCCCCCGATGTGGGCGTTCTCGCTGATCGTCGTGCCGATGATGTTCGCGCTGAGCTGGAAGCCCGTCCGGGAGGAGGGGCTGTGGTGGTTCATCAGGATCGGCAGCTACCTCTTCCCGGTGGGCTCGCCCCCGTATCCCGAGGAGAGCGGTTCGGCCGGCGGATGGCTGGAGCTGACCTGGGCGGACCAGGCGGCCGGACCGCTCTGGTACATCCGGGCCTACCTCTGGTTCGTGCTCGCCTCGCCGCTGCTGCTCAGGGCCTTCCGCAGACTGCCGTGGGTCACGCTGCTCGCCCCGATCGCCCTCACCGCCGTGATCGGCACCGGCCTCGTGACGGTTCCCGGAACCTTCGGCGAGGGGCTCGTCGACTTCGCCGTGTTCGGATCCTGCTGGGTCCTGGGCTTCGCCCACAACGACGGACTGCTGAAGGAGGTCCCGCGCTATCTGGCGGTGTCGTCCGCCGCGATCGTCATGGGCTTCGGCCTGTGGTGGGCGTCCGGGCACCTCACCGAGGAGGGCTGGAACCTGGACGAGATCCCGCTCGCCCAGGCCACCTGGTCCCTCGGCTTCTGCGCGGTCCTTCTGGTCTACGCCCCGTCCTGGCAGAAGCTTCCCGGCAGGATCGCCGGGTGGGACAGCCTGGTCACCCTGGCCAACAACAGGGCCGTGACGATCTACCTGTGGCACAACCTGCTGCTGATGGCCGCCGCGCGCCTCGTGGACCAGCTCTGGTCCGTGCCGTGGTTCGGCGACACGTTCGATACGTACATAGAGCAGTCGTACGAGGTGCTGGTCCTGATCGCGATCTGGCCGCTCACAGGCCTGGCGATCCTGGCGTTCGGCTGGGTGGAGGACGTCGCCGCCGGGCGCCGGCCGCGCCTGTGGCCGAACGGGGCGGACCGGAAGCGCCGGGCCTGACCGGCCACGGGGGGTGCGGCTGAATCGGCTCACCGCACCCCCGGAGGCCGAGTGAGAGCAAGGTTGCGCACCGGTCACCTCACGGCACCGCACCGAAACGCGGACTCCCTAGCGTCGGCAGGACAACACCCTGACCCCTGTGGAGGCGCGTGATGGCCGGTCGTTGGATCGAGCAGTGGGAGCCGGAGGACGAGACCTTCTGGCGAGAGACGGGTGAGAAGGTCGCCCGGCGGAACCTGTGGTTCTCCGTGCTCTCGGAGCACATCGGGTTCTCCATCTGGTCCCTGTGGTCCGTCATGGTGCTGTTCATGGGCCCGGAGTACGGAGTCGACCCGGCCGGGAAGTTCTTCCTGATCTCCACGGCCACCCTGGTCGGCGCCATCGTGCGGGTGCCGTACACCTTCGCGGTCGCCATGTTCGGCGGACGGAACTGGACCATCTTCAGCGCGCTGTCGCTCCTGGTGCCGACCGTCGTGGCCTTCTGGGTGATGGAGCCAGGCACCTCGTACACCACGTTGCTCGTCGTCGCCGCGCTCACCGGCATCGGCGGCGGCAACTTCGCCTCGTCGATGACGAACATCAACGCCTTCTTCCCGCTGCGCAAGAAGGGCTGGGCGCTCGGGCTCAACGCGGGCGGCGGCAACATCGGCGTACCGGTCATCCAGCTCATCGGCCTGCTGGTGATCGGCACGGCCGGCGCCGCGCACCCGCGGATCGTGCTCGGGGTGTACGTACCGCTGATCGTCGTCGCCGCGCTGGGCGCCGCGCTCAAGATGGACAACCTCCGGCCCGTCCAGAACGACACCGGGGCGGCGCTCCAGGCCGTGCGCGAGCCGCACACCTGGATCATGTCGGTGCTCTACATCGGTACCTTCGGCTCGTTCATCGGTTACAGCTTCGCCTTCGGCCTCGTCCTGCAGACCCAGTTCGGCCGGACTCCGCTGCAGGCCGCCTCGCTCACCTTCATCGGCCCCCTGCTCGGCTCCCTGATCCGGCCCGCGGGCGGCTGGCTCGCCGACCGTTACGGCGGCGCCCGGATCACCCTGTGGAACTTCGCGGCCATGGCCGCGGCGACCGGTGTCGTCGTCTACGCCTCCGGGATCGAGTCGCTGCCGGTCTTCCTCGTCGGCTTCATCGCGCTGTTCGTGCTGACGGGCCTGGGCAACGGCTCGACGTTCAAGATGATCCCGGGCATCTTCCACGCCCAGGGCGTCGCCAAGGGCCTGCGCGGCGAGGAGGCCGCGGCGTACGGACGACGGCTCTCCGGCGCGGCCATGGGGCTCATCGGGGCGATCGGCGCCCTGGGCGGTCTCGCGATCAACCTCGCGTTCCGTCAGTCCTTCGCGACCTCGGGCGCCGGGACGGCCGCTTTCTGGTGCTTCCTCGTCTTCTACGCCGTCTGCTTCACCCTCACATGGGCGGTATACCTTCGGCGTACCGAAGCGGTGGCCGCGAAGCCCCAGCTCAGCTATGCCGAGGTGTGAGGGTGACCACAGCGCGTCGCAGGACGTAACGGGCGGGAAATAAAGGAGGACCGAGACTGTCACGCAGGGTTGACAGTCTCGGTCCTCCGCATCATCGAGCACCAGCGGGACGAGAGCCGGGTATCACGCCATGCACGACGACGACGCACAGCACGGGCCCCTGTCGGGCTTCACTGTCGGGGTGACCGCGGCCCGTCGCGCGGAGGAGCTGGGGACGCTCCTCACGCGCCGGGGCGCGGCGGTCCTGCACGCCCCCGCGCTGCGGATCGTGCCGCTCGCGGACGACAGTGAACTCCTGGCCGCCACCAAGGAACTGATCGACCACGCACCTGACGTCGTGATCGCGACCACCGCCATCGGTTTCAGGGGCTGGGTGGAGGCGGCCGACGGCTGGGGCATCGGTGACCGACTCCTCGAACTGCTGCGCGGTATAGAGCTGCTCGCCCGTGGTCCCAAGGTCAAGGGCGCCATCCGGGCGGCCGGGCTCACCGAGGCGTGGTCGCCGCAGTCGGAGTCGATGGCCGAGGTGCTGGACCGGCTGCTGGGCGAGGGCGTCGCGGGCCGCCGGATCGCCCTCCAGCTGCACGGCGAACCACTGCCCGGCTTCGTCGAGTCGCTCCGGGCGGCGGGCGCCGAGGTCGTCGGCGTACCCGTCTACCGGTGGATGCCACCGGAGGACATCGCCCCGCTCGACCGCATGCTCGACCTCACCGTCGCACGGGGCCTGGACGCCCTCACCTTCACCAGCGCCCCCGCCGCCGCCTCCTACCTGAACCGGGCGGAGACCCGCGGCATGCTCCCGGAGGTGCTGTCCGCCCTGAGCCACGACGTCGTCACCGCCTGCGTCGGGCCGGTCACGGCCCTGCCCCTGCAGGCCAAGGGCATCGACACCGTCCAGCCGGAACGCTTCCGGCTGGGGCCGCTCGTCCAGGTGCTCTGCGCCCAGCTGCCCGCCCGGGCCCGTACGCTCCCGGTCGCAGGCCACATGGTCGAGATCCGGGGCCACGCCGTGCTGGTCGACGGCGCCCTGCGCCCGGTTCCCCCGGCCGGCATGGCCCTGCTGCACACCCTGGCCCGCAAGCCGGGCTGGGTGGTCTCCCGCGCCGACCTGCTGCGGGCGCTGCCCGGCAGCGGCTCGGACGAACACGCCGTGGAGACGGCGATGGCCCGGCTGCGTACGGCGCTGGGGTTCCCGCGGCTGATCCAGACCGTCGTCAAGCGGGGCTACCGGCTGGCGCTGGACCCCTCGGCCGACACCAAGTACGACGCTTCCTGACCGGCGGTTTACGGTCAGGGGGTGATCGATGACATCCATTCCCTGACCGGCGGGGTGCGGCTGAGGCCCGTGACCCTGGACGACGCCGGGGCGTTCGCCGAGGCCCTGACCCGCAGTCGCGCGTACATGCGGCGCTGGGAGCCCGTGCGCCCCGAGCTCTTCTACACCCCCGAGGGCCAGGTCCAGCGGCTGACGGGCCTGCTGGCGGAGCGGGACGCGGGGCGGGCGATGCCCTGGGCGCTGGCCGACGACGAGGACCGCGTCGTGGGGGCGATGACGCTCGCCCGCATCGAGCGAGGGCCGTTCCGCAACGCCCGGCTCGGCTACTGGGTCGCCGTGGACCGCGCGGGCCGAGGACTGGCCACGGCCGCCGTCATCCGGGTCTGCGAGGCGGCACGGGACGACCTCGGCCTGCACCGGATCGAAGCCGGGACGGTCCTGGACAACGTGGCCTCGCAGCGGGTCCTGGCGAAGTCCGGATTCGAGCTCTGCGGCACGGCGCCGCGCTATCTCCACATCAACGGCGCGTGGCAGGACCACCGGTTGTTCCAGCGCATCCTGCACGACGGCCCGCCGCAGAGCTGAGCGGCGCCTGCCGGGCGTGCCGGTGGCCGCCCAGGGGATGACGCGGGGGCAGGGCGGGGACGACCTCGGCGAGCGCGAAGCCGGACTTCTCGGCGACCCGGCAGGAGGCCTCGTTACCCGCCTCGTGGAGCAGTTCCAGACTCCGCAGGCCGTCCTCGGCGAAGGCGGCGAACGCCCAGTCGGTGAGTGCCCCGAGAGCGCGCGGGGCCACGCCCCGGCCGCGCGCCGACGCCGTCGTCCAGTAGCCCGCCTGGGCGCTCCCGGCGCCGGGGACGGTGCGGTTCAGCGCGAGGTTGCCGACGAGTTCCCCCTGCCGCGCCGTATCGGTCACGGCGAAACTGAACCGGCGGCCGGACGCCCACCCCTCCTCCTGGACCGTCATCCAGCGCTCCGCCGCTCCCGCGTCGGGGACCTGGGTCCGCAGCCACCGCCGCATCGCCGGGTCGTCGTACGCCGCGAGCAGCGCCGGTATGTCGTCCGGCCGCCAGGGCCGCAGGACGAGGGGGCCGGCCGTCAGTGTGACCGTCTGCGTCTTCACCCCGAGACGATACGACGGTGGCCGGGGCTCCGGGCCGGACCGGCAGGAGGGGTTCCGGGCCGGGCCGGATGCGGGCACTCTGGGGATGACTCCCTCCCCACAGAGGACCCCGAGGCGGTGACAGGCTCATGGCGGCGGGCACGGGCGCACAGGGACGGCGGTTCGACTCCGGACGCGTCTGTCTGGACCTGGTGGCGACCGCGCCGGAGGCTTCCGGCGCGTGCGAACAGCTCGGCTCTCCCGCACGTCTCGCCGAATGGCTGCTGGCCTCGCGCCTGGTCCCGTGCGGGACGCCGCTGGCAGCCGTCGACGACACCTGGGTGGCGCGCTTCCGGCAGTTGCGTACGGGCATCGACCGGCTGATGTCGGCTCAACTGGCGGGCGGAGACGCCGACAGCGCACTGGAGCGGGTCAACACCCTTGCCGCGGGCGCCCCACCGGGCCTGCGGGCCGTGCGGGGGCAGGGCGGGGCGCTCGTACGGGCGCTGAGCGCCGAGCCCGCGTGCGGGGCGCTGCTCGCCGCGGTGGCCCGGGACGCGGTGGACCTGCTGACGGACCCGGCCGCGCGGGCGGGGCTGCGCCGGTGCGAGGGCGACGCCTGCCGACGGCTCTACCTGGACACCTCGCGGGGGAGACGGCGCCGCTGGTGCTCCAGCGAGGTCTGCGGCAACCGGGAGCGGGTGGCCCGGCACCGGCGCCGTGTGAGGGCTGTGCCGGCGCCGTGAACGGACTCACCCACGCGGGCGCGGGAGAAAGCAGCGCCCGTAGGACGGTCCGAACCGGACGTGTGAGAAACACAAAACGCGCCCCGGGCGGCAGGTGCGCTCGGGCCCCCCTTTCGCGTACGGTTGACGGCTGCCCGATGCACGTCAGAAAGGGGCCTCGGTGGCCGCGCAGGATGCCGCTGTCGATTCGTTGCGGGACCGGGAAATCGGAGTCGAACAAGAACATCTGGACCGGGTCTACCGCCGTCTCGAAGAGAAGATCGACGAGGCGGAATTTCTCATGCAGGACGCCAGTGAACGGGGCCAGGTAGGCACCCCCGGGGCTCTCGCCGAACGGGACGCGCAGGTGTTCCGCGCCGGAGTCCACCTCAACCGGCTGAACAACGAGTTCGAGGACTTCCTCTTCGGGCGGATCGATCTGCTGCGCGGCAAGGACGGCGAACGCGGCCCGGACGGCGCCTTCACCTCCGTGGAGGCGGCCGACGACGCCGTGGGGGAGGACAGCACCGCCGAGATCGCGGAGACCCTTCACATCGGCCGCATAGGAGTACTCGACTCCGACTACGCGCCGCTGGTGATCGACTGGCGGGCGCCGGCCGCCGCGCCGTTCTACCGTTCGACGCCGAAGGAGCCCGGCAGGGTCGTACGCCGACGGGTCGTCCGCTCCAAGGGCCGCAGGGTTCTCGGGGTCGAGGACGACCTGATGCGCCCGGAGCTGACCGCCCGGCTCAAGGGCGACGAGCTGCCCGTGATCGGTGACGGCGCGCTGATGGCCGCGCTGGGGCAGGCCCGCAGCCACACGATGCGGGACATCGTCTCGTCGATCCAGGCCGAGCAGGATCTGGTGATCCGCGCGCCCGCCGCCTCCGTCACCGAGGTGTCGGGCGGCCCCGGTACCGGCAAGACGGCGGTGGCCCTCCACCGGGCCGCGTACCTCCTCTACCAGGACCGGCGGCGGTACGCGGGCGGCATCCTCGTCGTCTCGCCGACCCCGCTCCTGGTCGCGTACACCGAAGGCGTGCTGCCCTCGCTCGGTGAGGAGGGCCAGGTCGCGATCCGCGCGGTCGGCTCACTGTCCGACGAGGCCGCGGGGGTGGAGGGGGCGACCACGTACGACGAGCCCGCCGTCGCCCGGATCAAGGGCTCGTCCCGGATGCTCCACGTGCTGCGCAAGGCGGCCCGCGGGGCGCTGGAGCAGCCCGCGCCCCGGCCCGCCCCCCAGGAGGGCCAGCTGGAGTTCGGAGAGGCACCCGCCGAGGGGGGCACCCCCACCCGGCTGCGGGTGGTGGCCTTCGGCGCCCGCGTCGAGCTGGAGGCGGACGAGCTCCGGCGGATCCGGCACAACGTCCTCGGTGGCACCGCACCGGTCAACCTGCTGCGCCCGCGCGCCCGCAAACTGCTCCTGGACGCCCTGTGGAACAAGTCGTCGGGCCGGGGCCGCTACACCGACCCCGAGCTGGTCGCGGAGCTGCGTTCCTCGTTCGACGAGGACGTGTCCACCGAGACCCCGTTCCTGGCCTTCCTGAACGCCTGGTGGCCGGAACTCACTCCTCGCCGGGTGCTGGCCGCGATGTCCGACGAGCGCCGGTTGAACCGGTGGGCGCGCCGGATCCTCAACCAGGGCGAGACGCGCCGCCTCGCCCGTTCGCTGAGACGGCTGGACGAGGACGGCAAGGGCCCGCTCTCCGTCCACGACGTGGCGCTCCTGGACGAGCTGCAGACCCTGCTGGGCACTCCGGCCCGCCCGAAGCGGAAGCGGGAGGCCGGCCCGCTGGACCAGCTCACGGGTCTGGAGGAGCTCATGCCGCAGCGTGAGGAGACGCAGTGGGAGCGGGCCGAGCGGCTGGCGGCGGAGCGTACCGAGTACGCCCACGTCATCGTCGACGAGGCCCAGGACCTGACGCCGATGCAGTGGCGGATGGTCGGCCGCCGCGGCCGGCACGCCACGTGGACGATCGTCGGTGACGCGGCGCAGTCCTCCTGGTCGGACCCGGACGAGGCGGCCGCCGCTCGTGACGAGGCGCTCGGCAACCGGCCGCGGCGTCAGTTCACCCTCACCGTGAACTATCGCAACCCGGCGGAGATCGCCGAGCTCGCGGCCAAGGTGCTGGCGCTGGCCATGCCGGGGATGGAGTCCCCGGCGGCGGTCCGCTCGACGGGCGTCGAGCCGCGCTTCGAGACGGTGCGGGACGGGGACCTCGCCTCGACCGTCCGCGAGGAGGCCCGCAGGCTGCTCGCGGAGGTGGACGGCACCGTCGGCGTGGTCGTCGCGATGAACCGCCGTGCCGAGGCCCGTGCCTGGCTGGAGGAGCTCGGCGAGCGGGTCGTGGCGCTGGGGAGCCTGGAGGCGAAGGGTCTGGAGTACGACGCCACGGTGGTGGTCTCTCCCGCGGAGATCGCCGACGAGTCCCCGGCGGGACTGCGGGTGCTGTACGTGGCACTCACCCGTGCTACGCAGCAGCTCACCGTGGTCTCGGGGGAGCGCGACATGCCGGACGAGGACGGTGTCCCGGACCTGCTGAGGGACTGAGGGGGCGGCGGCCGGAACCCGCGTGCGGAGACTTTTCCGAGTCGGCCCGTCGCGCGGGAATCACTTTTCCGGGGTCTTTGTTAGCCTGGAGTCGGCACCGGCTCGATCCAAGCCCCCGGGCCCAACCTTCGTCGCTACGAGCGACCACTTGCCGCGAGGCGAGCATGGCGGGCCGGTGTCACTTGACTGGAAGAAGACAGACCCGCGTCACCTGATGGTGGCGCGGGTCTGTTTGTGTTTCCGGGACCGCCCGGGCCGTCCAGGGTGCCGCTCAGGGTTACGCGGCAGGCTTACTTCTCGTATGGTGGAAACAAGTTTCCGAAAAGTGGCACTCATTACCGGCTACCGGCCGGTAGGTGCGACGATCGGAACGCACGTACGGGCTCCGGCCCCATCTGCGTGCGGCAATGAAGCTCAGGAAAGCGAAGGACTCGGCCATGGCAACGGCGCCCAGCGTCTCGTACTCGATGACGGTCAGGCTGGAGGTGCCCGCGAGCGGCACAGCGGTCTCCCAGCTCACCACGGCCGTGGAGTCCTCCGGAGGATCGGTCACCGGCCTCGACGTCACTGCTTCCGGCCACGAGAAGCTGCGGATCGACGTCACGATCGCGGCCTCCTCGACCTCGCACGCGGACGAGATCGTCGAAGGTCTGCGGGACATCGAGGGCGTCGTCCTCGGCAAGGTCTCCGACCGTACGTTCCTGATGCACCTCGGCGGCAAGATCGAGATGGCGTCCAAACACCCCATCCGCAACCGTGACGACCTCTCGATGATCTACACCCCGGGTGTGGCGCGGGTCTGCATGGCGATCGCCGAGAACCCGGAGGACGCCCGCCGCCTGACCATCAAGCGGAACTCCGTCGCGGTCGTCACCGACGGATCGGCGGTGCTCGGCCTCGGCAACATCGGCCCGATGGCGTCGCTCCCCGTCATGGAGGGCAAGGCCGCCCTCTTCAAGCGCTTCGCCGGCATCGACGCCTGGCCGATCTGCCTGGACACGCAGGACACGGACGAGATCGTCCAGATCGTCAAGGCGATCGCCCCCGGCTTCGCGGGCATCAACCTGGAGGACATCTCCGCCCCCCGCTGCTTCGAGATCGAGGCACGGCTGCGCGAGGCCCTGGACATCCCCGTCTTCCACGACGACCAGCACGGCACCGCGATCGTCGTCCTGGCCGCGCTGACCAACGCGCTGCGCGTGGTGGGCAAGTCGATCGGTGACGTACGGGTCGTCATGTCCGGCGCCGGCGCGGCCGGCACGGCCATCCTGAAGCTGCTCATCGCCGCGGGCGTCAAGCACGCGGTGGTCGCCGACATCCACGGTGTGGTGCACGCGGACCGCGAGGACCTGGTGGACGCCACCCCGGAATCGCCGCTGCGCTGGATCGCCGACAACACCAACCCGGAGGGCGTCACCGGCACGCTCAAGGAGGCCGTCGCCGGCTCCGACGTCTTCATCGGGGTCTCCGCCCCCAACGTCCTGGACGGCGCCGACGTCGCCGCCATGGCGGAGGGCGCGATCGTGTTCGCGCTCGCGAATCCGGACCCCGAGGTCGACCCGGCAATCGCCCGCGAGACAGCGGCCGTTGTCGCCACCGGACGCTCCGACTTCCCGAACCAGATCAACAACGTGCTGGTCTTCCCGGGTGTCTTCCGCGGTCTGCTGGACGCCCAGTCCCGCACCGTCAACACGGAGATGATGCTCGCCGCGGCGCGCGCCCTCGCCGACGTCGTCGCGGAGGACGAGGTGAACGCGAACTACATCATCCCGTCGGTCTTCAACGACAAGGTCGCGGGTGCCGTCGCGGGTGCCGTCCGGGAGGCCGCGAAGGCGGCCGGAATCGCCGAGGCGGCGTCCGACCCCGCGTAGGACCTTCCTCCGGACGGCCCGCCACACGCCGTCCGCGGGGGTCGGCCACGACTCCCGCGGACGGTGCCGTAGCTCACGTCCGGGCGCCCCGTACGGCGCGTCGCGGGTCGCGGCGTCCCAAACGCCCCTTTAGGGTGGGCGGGCAGCGAGCCCCACAGGCCCGGCATCCGCTGCGGACCGCTCCAGCAAGTCGACGGAACGTCATCACGGGCATGCGGTGGTGCTTTTCGTATGACGTCGAGGGGTTCCGGATTGGCGTTAGCGCCGCAGGTGGGGGCAGGATGCGTATTCGGGCGCGAGGGTCTGACATCAGACCCGGGTCCGGGGACTGTCAGAGGGCCCTGGCAGCATCGGCTTCGATCTCACGCCTCACAGGCAAGAAGAACACGGGAGTACAAACATGAACCGCAGTGAGCTGGTGGCCGCCCTGGCCGACCGTGCCGAGGTGACCCGCAAGGACGCCGACGCCGTTCTGGCCGCCCTCGCCGAGACCGTCGGCGAGATCGTCGCCAAGGGCGACGAGAAGGTCACCATCCCCGGCTTCCTGACCTTCGAGCGCACCCACCGTGCCGCTCGCACCGCTCGTAACCCGCAGACCGGCGACCCGATCAACATCCCGGCCGGCTACAGCGTGAAGGTCTCCGCGGGCTCCAAGCTCAAGGAAGCCGCCAAGGGCAAGTAAGGCCCCCAAGGCAGCAAGAAGGGCGGCCGTCCTGGACAGGACGGCCGCCCTTCGGCGTACCCGGAGCCTCGCAGCCCCGCGCACACCGCCCGTGCGGGCGCTGTGAGGCGGGCTGCGGGGCTCCGGCACTCTCGGGTGGCCCCGGGGAGGGCCACCCGCCCGGTGCGGCCCTGTACGGGCCTTCTGCGGCGTCGGCGTGAACGCGGGGGAACCGGCAGCGGGGGAACGGGCAACGGTAAAGTCCGCCGCCCCGGTCCCTCGCGGGGGCCGGGGCGGCGGACTGTGGTGCGGAGGCGCGCAATGCCGTGTGCGGCAGCACTGTGCGTGCGCCGGTGCGCGTCGGGCGGTGTGTCAGACGAGTGAGCCGCCCGGCAGTTCGACCTTCGCGCCGAGCTTCTCGAGCTTGTCCATGAAGTTCTCGTAGCCGCGGTTGATCAGGTCGATGCCGTGCACCCGGGACGTTCCCTGGGCCGCCAGAGCGGCGATCAGGTACGAGAACCCGCCGCGCAGGTCGGGGATGACCAGATCCGCGCCCTGGAGCTTCGTGGGCCCGGACACGACCGCCGAGTGCAGGAAGTTCCGCTGGCCGAAACGGCAGTCGGAGCCTCCGAGGCACTCACGGTAGAGCTGGATGTGCGCACCCATCTGGTTGAGCGCCGAGGTGAAGCCGAGCCGGGACTCGTACACCGTCTCGTGGACGATCGACAGGCCGGCGGCCTGCGTCAGGGCCACGACGAGCGGCTGCTGCCAGTCGGTCTGGAAGCCGGGGTGCACGTCCGTCTCCAGGGCGATGGCGTTCAGCGCGCCGCCCGGGTGCCAGAAGCGGATGCCCTCGTCGTCGATCTCGAAGGCGCCTCCGACCCGGCGGAAGGTGTTGAGGAAGGTCATCATCGAGCGCTGCTGGGCGCCGCGCACGTAGATGTTGCCCTCGGTCGCCAGCGCCGCGGACGCCCAGGAGGCGGCCTCCAGGCGGTCCGGGATCGCCCGGTGGGTGTAACCGTCGAGCCGGTCGACACCCGTGATCCGGATGGTCCGGTCGGTGTCCATGGAGATGATCGCGCCCATCTTCTGCAGTACGCAGATGAGGTCCTCGATCTCCGGCTCGACCGCCGCGTTGGACAGCTCGGTGACGCCCTCGGCGAGGACGGCGGTCAGCAGCACCTGCTCGGTGGAGCCCACCGACGGGTACGGCAGCCGGATCTTCGTACCCCGCAGCCGCTGCGGGGCCTCCAGGTACTGGCCGTCCGCCCGCTTCTCGATGGTCGCGCCGAACTGGCGGAGCACCTCGAAGTGGAAGTCGATCGGCCGGCCGCCGATGTCGCAGCCGCCGAGACCCGGGATGAAGGCATGGCCCAGCCGGTGCAGCAGCGGGCCGCAGAAGAGGATCGGGATGCGCGACGAGCCCGCGTGGGCGTCGATGTCGGCGACGTTCGCGCTTTCGACGTGCGACGGGTCGAGGATGAGTTCGCCCGGCTCGTCGCCGGGGCGGACGGTCACGCCGTGCAGCTGCAGCAGCCCCCGGACCACCCGCACATCGCGGATGTCGGGCACGTTGCGGAGCCGGCTGGGCCCGCTGCCGAGCAGCGCGGCGACCATTGCCTTCGGCACCAGGTTCTTGGCGCCTCGGACGCGGATCTCGCCCTCCAGCGGGGTGCCGCCGTGGACAAGCAGGACATCGTCTGTGCCGGTCATGTATCTCGCGTTCCGGAGTGGTCGGGCAGGGGGCCATCAAAAGGGTAATGGCCGCAGGCCCCCCTTCAGTAAGGCACCGGGGGGCATACGTACGTCATGAATTCGCCACAACACGTTCTGCTCCCGGAGCCTTGCGGAGGGTCACCGTCCGCGCGGCCCGTCCGGCCGCCCCGCGCTCACGCGCTCCCCGTGCGCCCGTGCGGCGTCCGTGCGCCCTGAGCTGCGGACGGACGCCGTCCGGAACCGGTCGGGCCACTTGGCCCCCGCGGAGGACGAAGATGCGGGATCATCTGTGCCATGACGGAGGTGTCCTCGCTCACAGGACGGCTGCTCGTGGCCGCACCCGCCCTGGCGGACCCGAATTTCGACCGCGCGGTGGTGCTGCTCCTCGACCACGACGAGGAGGGCTCGCTGGGCGTGGTCCTGAACCGGCCGACCCCGGTCGGCGTCGGGGACATCCTGGAGTCCTGGGCCGGTCTGACCGGCGAGCCGGACGTGGTCTTCCAGGGCGGCCCGGTGTCGCTCGACTCGGCGTTGGGCGTGGCCGTGATCCCCGGGGACGAGGGGCCTTCCCCGAGCTCTCGGTCCCGTTCGAGCGGGGGAGACCCCATTGGCTGCCGGCGGGTGCACGGGGCGATCTGCCTGGTGGATCTGGAGGCCCCGCCGGAGCTGCTGGCGGCGGCACTCGGTTCGCTGCGGATCTTCGCCGGATACGCGGGCTGGGGGCCCGGCCAGCTGGAGACGGAGCTGACGGACGGCGCCTGGTACGTGGTCGAGTCGGAGCCCGGCGACGTCTCGTCGCCGCGCCCGGAAAACCTCTGGCGGGCGGTTCTGCGGCGGCAGCGCAGCGAACTGGCGATGATCGCGACGTATCCGGACGACCCTTCGCTGAACTGATGCACGGAGCTTTCAGTACGCTTGGCAGTTATGAGCACTCTTGAGCCCGAGCGCGGGGCAGGTACGGGGACCCTCGTAGAGCCGACGCCGCAGGTGTCGAACGGCGACGGCGACCACGAGCGCTACGCCCATTACGTCCAGAAGGACAAGATCATGGCGAGTGCCCTCGAGGGCACTCCCGTGGTGGCGCTGTGCGGCAAGGTCTGGGTCCCGGGGCGTGACCCCAAGAAGTATCCGGTCTGTCCCATGTGCAAGGAGATCTACGAGTCCATGGGCGCCGGCGGCGACAAGGACAAGGGCAAGGGCGGCAAGGACAACAGCGGCAAGAAGTAGCCGCAGGCCTCTTGTCCCGTTTCCTTTTTCCTGATTTTCCCTGCTTTCGACCCTGGCCCCCGGGGTGCGCGGTGACGCGTACCCCGGGGGCCGTTCGCGTGCCCTGAGCCGGTGGGTGCGTCGCGCGGGCCGCACCGCGTGGTCACAGAGTGGTTGAGACCACTTGTCGGCGTGCTGGGCCGCCCTTAGTCTCCTGCAAGTTGTGCAGAACGAAACGCACGTTGCATGGAATGCAACGATCGACCGGTAGGGGTCACGGATGAAGTTTTCTGCCCGAATTGCCGCCCCGGCCGCAGCTCTTGTGCTGGCCGGTCTCACCGCCACCGGCTGTGCGCCGCAGACCTCCGACACCGGCGCCGAGGGCGACGAGAAGACCGGGACGCTCCGCGTCTGGCTCTTCCAGGAGGTCGGCAACAAGCCCAAGGAAAAGGTCGTCGACGCCGCGGTCGCCGACTTCGAGAAGTCCCACGAGGGGGCCGAGGTCGAGATCGAGTACATACCCGTCGACACCCGGGCCCAGCGCATCAAGGCCGCCTTCAACGACCCGAAGAGCGCTCCCGACCTCATCGAGTACGGCAACACGGACACCGCCGGATACGTGAAGGACGGCGGCCTGGCCGATGTCAGCAAGGAGTTCGCGGCCTGGGACGAGGCCAAGGACACCGACCCGATCGCCAAGCAGTCCGTGACGGTGGGCGGCCAGGTGTACGGGGCGCCGCTCTTCGTCGGCGTACGGGCGCTGTACTACCGCACCGACGTCTTCGAGGACCTGGGCATCGAGCCCCCGAAGTCCCAGGACGAGCTGATCTCCACCGCGAAGAAGATCCACCAGGAGAAGCCCGACCTGTACGGCCTCGCGGTCGGCGGCGCGTACACCTACGGCGCGATGCCCTTCATCTGGGCGCACGGCGGGGAACTGGCCGACGAGACCGGGGTGAGTTACGAGTCCGCCATCAACAGCGAGAAGGCCCGCAAGGGCATCGAGGCCTACACCTCGCTGTTCGGCGACGCGAACTGCCCGGCGGCCAAGTGCGCGGCCATGGGCGGCAACGCGACCGTCACGGCTTTCGCGTCCGGCAAGGCGGCCATGGCGATCGGCGGTGACTTCAGCCACGCCGCGGTCGAGGCGGGTGCCGTGAAGGGCAAGTACGCCGTCGTGCCGCTCCCCGGCGTGAAGAAGGGCTCGATCGCCCCGGCCTTCGCCGGCGGCAACAACATCGGCGTACTCAAGAGCAGTTCGCACCGCACCCTCGCGGTCGACCTGATGAAGTCGCTGACCGGCAAGAAGACGCAGGCGAAGATGTTCGACGCCATGGGCTTCCTGCCGACCTACACGGACGTGCTGGACACCGCCGCGGAGAAGGAGCCCTTCGTCGGCCCCTTCGTCGACACACTCGGCGCGGGCGCGAAGTTCGTCCCGGCCTCCCCTGCCTGGGGCCAGATCGACGCCTCCCTGGTCCTGCCGACCATGTTCCAGGAGATCGTCAGCGGCCGTAAGGACGTGGCCGCCGCCTCGGACGACGCGGCGAAGAAGATGGACGCGGCGTTCGCCGAAGCGGGCTGACGATGACCGCGGACACCATCCTGCACAAGGCCTCCGCCGCGCCCGGGGCGGGCGGTGCTCCGGCCCGCGCGCCCCGGCGCCGCCCGGCATCACCCGCGCGGCGCTCCGGCTGGACGCCCTGGCTCTATCTGCTGCCCGCGCTGGTCCTGCTCGGCGGACTCCTCGTCTACCCGATCTACCAGCTGGGCCTGATCTCCTTCCTGGAGTACACCCAGGCCCAGGTCAGCGGCGGCGAACCGACCACCTTCAAGGGCTTCGGCAACTACGCCACGCTCTTCGGTGACAGCCAGTTCTGGCAGGTGCTCCTCGCGACCGTGCTCTTCGCCACGGCCTGCGTGCTCGCCACCCTGTTCGTCGGCTGCGCCCTGGCCGTCCTGCTGACCCGGATCCGCGCCCTGCCCCGGCTCGCGCTGATGATGGCCGCGCTGGGCGCCTGGGCCACGCCCGCGATCACCGGCTCGACCGTCTGGGTCTTCCTCTTCGACCCGGACTTCGGCCCGGTCAACAGGGTGCTGGGGCTCGGCGACTTCTCCTGGACGTACGGGCGCTACAGCGCCTTCGCCCTGGTGCTCCTCGAAGTGCTCTGGTGCTCTTTCCCGTTCGTGATGGTGACCGTGTACGCGGGCATCCGCGCGATCCCCACCGAAGTGCTGGAAGCGGCCTCCCTGGACGGCGCCTCGCAGTGGCGGATCTGGCGGTCGGTCATGGCACCGATGCTGCGGCCGATCCTGATCGTCGTCACCATCCAGTCGGTCATCTGGGACTTCAAGGTCTTCACCCAGATCTACGTCATGACCAACGGCGGCGGCATCGCCGGCCAGAACCTGGTGCTCAACGTGTACGCCTACCAGAAGGCGTTCGCGTCCTCGCAGTACAGCCTCGGGTCGGCCATCGGCGTCGTGATGCTGGTGATCCTGCTGGCCGTGACGCTGGTCTATCTGCGCCTCGTACGGCGCCAGGGGGAGGAACTGTGAGCACACGCGCTCTTCTGCGGGTACGCAGGCCCGGGAGGCTGGCGGCGGAGGCGGCGGCCCTCGTCATCGCCGCGGCGGTCGCCTTCCCGCTGTACTGGATGGTGCTCTCCGCCTTCAAGCCGGCGGGCGAGATCCAGTCCACCGACGCCCACCCCTGGACCCTGTCCCCGTCCCTCGACTCGTTCCGCCGGGTTTTCGAACAGCAGGAATTCGGCCGTTACTTCCTCAACAGCCTGGTCGTCGCCGGCACGGTCGTCATCGCCTCGGCGCTGATCGCCTTCCTGGCCGCGACGGCCGTGACGCGTTTCCGCTTCAAATTCCGCACGACCCTCCTCATCATGTTCCTCGTGGCGCAGATGGTGCCGGTCGAGGCGCTGACCATCCCGCTGTTCTTCCTGATGCGGGACTTCGGCCAGCTGAACACCCTGGGCGCGCTGATCCTGCCGCACCTGGCGTTCTCGCTGCCGTTCGCGATCTGGATGCTGCGCGGTTTCGTCAAAGCCGTCCCGGAAGCGCTGGAGGAGGCCGCTTATATCGACGGGGCGAGCCGCACCCGTTTCCTGTGGCAGATCCTCTTCCCGCTGGTCTTCCCCGGGCTCGTGGCGACCAGCGTCTTCTCCTTCATCTCGACCTGGAACGACTTCCTGTTCGCGAAATCGTTCATCATCAGCGACACCTCACAGTCGACGCTCCCCATGGCGTTGCTGGTCTTCTTCAAACCCGACGAGAACGACTGGGGAGGGATCATGGCGGCCTCGACGGTGATGACCATTCCCGTGCTGGTCTTCTTCGTCCTCGTACAGCGACGTCTGGTCTCGGGACTCGGCGGAGCGGTGAAGGACTGACATGCACGACCTGATTCCGGCGCCGGTACGCGCCGACGGTGACGGCCGCTGCGGATTCCTCCTCGACGCGGCCACGACGCTCACGGCGGGCCCCGGAACCGAGAGCACGGAACGCTGGCTGCGCACCACGCTCGGGGCCGCCTTCGGCCTGTCGCTCGCTCCGGCGGCCGCCGGAGCCGAGGAGGGCCCGAACACCGTCGAGCTGCGCATCGACCCGTCGCTGGAGCCCGAGAGCTACCGGCTGGGTGTGGCTCCCACCTGGGGTGCAAGGATCACCGGGGGCAGCGCCGCCGGTGTCTTCTGGGGCGCGCAGACCCTCCGCCAGCTCCTCGGTCCCGAGGCGTTCCGCCGCGCGCCCGTCGGCCCGGGTGCGCCGAGAGGCATCCCCTTCACGGACATCGAGGACGGCCCGCGCCTCGGCTGGCGCGGTCTGATGCTCGACGTGGCACGCCACTTCATGCCCAAGGACGGCGTGCTGCGCATGCTCGACCTGCTGGCCGCGCACAAACTGAACGTCTTCCATTTCCACCTCACCGACGACCAGGGATGGCGCATCGAGATCAAGCGCCATCCCCGGCTCACGGAGACCGGCGCCTGGCGCGCACGCACCAAATACGGCCACCGCGCCTCGGAACTGTGGGACGAGACACCGCACGGCGGTTTCTACACGCAGGACGACATCCGCGAAATCGTCGCGTACGCCGCCGAGCGGCATATCCGCGTCGTCCCCGAGATCGACATCCCGGGCCACTCGCAGGCAGCGATCAGCGCGTATCCGGAACTGGGCAACACCGATGTCATCGATACCTCCGCGCTTTCCGTGTGGGACACCTGGGGCGTCAATCCGAACGTACTCGCCCCCACTGACAACACCCTGCGCTTCTTCGAAGGGGTCCTCGAAGAGGTGCTCGACCTTTTCCCGGCCGACACCTCACCGTTCATCCACATCGGCGGTGACGAATGCCCCAAGGACCAGTGGAAGGCGTCGGCGACGGCGCAGGCCCGCATGGCCGAAGCCGGCCTGGCCGACGAGGACGAGCTCCAGTCCTGGTTCATCCGCCACTTCGACCGCTGGCTCACCGCCCGGGGCCGCCGCCTCATCGGCTGGGACGAGATCCTGGAGGGCGGCCTCGCCGAGGGCGCGGCCGTGACGTCGTGGCGGGGCTACGCGGGCGGGATCGCCGCCGCCGAGGCCGGGCACGACGTCGTGATGTGCCCCGAGCAGCAGGTGTACCTGGACCACCGTCAGGACGGCGGGCCCGACGAGCCGATGCCCATCGGGTACGTCCGCACCCTCGAGGACGTCTACCGTTTCGAACCCGTGCCCCCGGGCCTCTCCGAGGCGGCGGCCGGACACATCATGGGCACCCAGGCCAACGTCTGGACCGAGGTCATGCAGAATCAGGGCCGAGTCGACTACCAGGTGTTCCCGAGACTCGCCGCCTTCGCCGAGGTCGCCTGGTCACCGCTCCCGGCTTCCGATGAGCGGGACTTCGCCGATTTTGAACGCAGGATGAACAGTCACTACACCCGGCTCGACGCCCTGGGTGTCGACTACCGGCCACCCGCGGGCCCACGGCCTCGGCAACGCCGGCCCGGCGTCCTGGGTCGCCCGATCGAGGGACCGCCCCCGACCGTGTGACTGCTGCTCCATCCGTCGGCCAGGGGAGCCGAACAAGTCGTACGAACTCGCCGAAGAGTGGCAATTCGTGCGTCGGGCAGAAGGTCTGCCAAAGGTGACTTTTCCCCTGGTCGCGGTGGGAAACACCCTTCGTGGACCCTCGCGTCGGACCGTCCGGAAGATGTGCCAGAGTTGCCACGTCCCGGCCGTGAGCACGTACCGTACGGCGGACAGGCGGGACTGCCGGGACACCGGGAAGGGGCAGCTGGGTTGACCACGCACGCACCGCAGGCGACGCAGTGGGTGACGCTGCCGGCCTCGCTCGACGAGGCCGTGGCGGCTCTCGGCGCCATGCCCGCCGCCGTTCCCGTGGCCGGCGGCACAGACCTCATGTCGGCCGTCAACAAGGGGCTGCTGCGCCCCTCGGGGCTCGTCGGCCTCGGCCGGATCAGCGAGCTGCGCGGCTGGCACTACCAGGACGGCCACGCGCTGCTCGGCGCCGGTCTCACCCACGCACGCATGGGGCGGCCCGACTTCGCCGCCCTCATCCCCGCGCTGGCCGCCTCCGCGCGTGCCGCGGGCCCGCCCCAGATCCGTAACGCCGGGACGCTCGGCGGCAACATCGCCACCGCGGCCCCGACCGGTGACGCCCTGCCGGTCCTGGCCGCGCTGGAGGCCGAGCTGGTCATCGTGGGCACCGAGGGCTCCCGCCGCGAGATCCCCGTCTCGCACCTGCTGGCGGGCCGCGAGATGCTCGAACCCGCCGAGCTCATCGGCTTCGTCCGCGTACCGCTGCTGCACGCCCCCCAGGTGTTCCTCAAGGCGACCGGCCGCACCGGCCCCGGCCGCGCCACCGCCTCCGTCGCGATCGTCCTGGACCCGGCCCGGCGCGGGGTGCGCTGCGCGGTCGGCGCGATCGCCCCGATGCCGCTGCGGCCCCTGGAGGCCGAACACTGGATCGCCTCCCTGATCGACTGGGACGGCGAACGCGGCCTGGCCCCCGACGCGCTGGCCGCCTTCGGCGAGTACGTCGCGGCGGCCTGCATCCCGGACCACGCCCCACCGGACGACGGGGGAGAGGCCCCTCCGCTGTCGCCCGCAATCCTGCACCTGCGGCGTACGGTCGCCGCGCTCGCCCGACGCGCGCTGGGGAGGGCACTGTCGTGAGCAATGAAGAGAACCCCGAGCAGCAGCACGGGCAGCCCGCCCCGTACACCGGCTGGCAGCCGACCCCGCAGGGTGGTGAGTACGACGCGGAGGCGACCGCCTTCGTGCATCTGCCGCCCGAGGACCTCGCGGACCTCGGCGCCGACCCGCTGGCCGCCCCCGGCCACAGCTACGTGCCGCCGATGATCCTGCCGCTGACCCCGGCCGCGGGGCTCGACCCCGCCGCGACGGGCAGCTGGGTCCTGCAGACGCAGAACCAGCAGGAGAGGGCGGCCGGTCACTCCACGGGCGCGGAGGCCGCGCCGGAGGCGGTGCACTGGCCCGACCCGAACCAGCAGCCGGATCCGTACCGGCAGGACTCGTACCGGCAGGACCCGTACCGGCAGGACCCGTACCAGCAGGATGCGTACCAGCAGCCGTACCCGGACACGTCGCAGTACGCGCAGACGTCGTCCACGACGGCCCAGTGGAACTTCACCGAGTCGGTCCCCGTCGAGCCCGAGCCGGCGCCCGAGCCCGCCGGGCACACCGGCCAGTGGACGATTCCGGTGGCGAGCGGCGACCTTCCGGACGAGTCCGGTGAGTTCGCCGCGTCGGCGATCGCGTCCCAGTGGTACGCGGACACGCCCCCGGCCACGCTGCCCGGCGGAGCGCCCGCACCGTGGGCGACGCAGGAGCCGGTGCCCGAGCCCGAGCCCGAGCCTGCTGCGGAGGAGGCCCCGCCCGGGCCCTCGGAGCCTGTGGAAGCCCAGGAGGCCGCAGCGGCCCCCGCGACGACGGAGGAGACGGAGGGGACCCCTGCGGTCGCCGAGGACGTCACGGAGCCCGTCAGCGAGCCGGAGGGGCCCGCGGAGGCCGAGGCGCCGGAGGCGCCCGAAGCCGAAGTCCCGGCAGTGGTCGAGGTGTCCGAGGCCGAGGTGCCCGAAGCCGAGGCAGGAGCGGGGCTCGAACCCGGAACCGAGCCCGGCTTCGAGTCCGGCACCGAGCCCGGCTTCGAGCCCGGCATCGAGTCCGGCTTCGAGCCCGCCCCCGGACAAGCCTCCGGCCCCGTGCTCGAACACGGGCTCGAGCAGGGGCTCATGGCCACGGAGGAGCCCGCTGCCGCCGCCGTTCCGAGCGGCCCCAGTGAGCACCCCTCGGCCTCGTACGTCCTCCATGTGAACGGCGTGGACCGCCCCGTCAGCGACTCCTGGATCGGCGAGTCGCTCCTGTACGTGCTCCGGGAGCGCCTCGGCCTCGCCGGCGCCAAGGACGGCTGCTCGCAGGGCGAATGCGGTGCCTGCAACGTCCAGGTCGACGGCCGCCTCGTCGCCTCCTGCCTGGTGCCCGCCGCCACGACGGCGGGCAGCGAGGTCCGTACGGTCGAGGGCCTGGCGGTGGACGGCGAACCGTCCGACGTCCAGCGGGCCCTGGCCGAGTGCGGGGCCGTCCAGTGCGGCTTCTGCATCCCCGGGATGGCCATGACCGTCCACGACCTCCTGGAGGGCAACCACGCCCCCAGCGAGCTGGAGACCCGGCAGGCCCTGTGCGGCAACCTCTGCCGGTGTTCCGGCTACCGGGGTGTGCTCGACGCCGTACGGGACGTCGTCGCGGGCCGGGAGGCGACCGCGGAGGCGGCGGCCACCGCCCCGGACGACGACGCACCGCGCATCCCGCACCAGGCCGCCCCCGGCGCGGGCAGCGTCCAGGCACACGAGGGAGACGTCCGGTGAACACCGCGTCGTCTCCCGCACCACCGGTCATCCCCACCACCAGCCGCCTTGGCGGAGCGAACGACAAGGAGGCGGCGTGACCAGCGACGCAGCCACCGCGACCAGCACCCCGCGCACGGCACCACAGCCCGAGGGCCCCGAACCGGACCAGGAGCTGCCCGCGCTCGGCCTCGGCACCTCGCTGCCGCCCGCCGACGCCCGTGCCAAGACCGAGGGCACCTTCCCGTACGCGGCCGACCTGTGGGCCGAGGGGCTGCTGTGGGCCGCGGTGCTGCGATCCCCGCACCCGCACGCGCGCATCCTGTCGATCGACACGACGGCCGCCGTCGCCATGCCGGGCGTACACGCCGTCGTCACGCACGAGGACATCCCCGGGGACGGCTCGTACGGCCGCCGGGTCGTCGACCGCCCCGTGTTCGCCTCCGAGCTCGTACGCCACCACGGCGAGGCGATCGCCGCCGTCGCCGCGGACCACCCCGACACCGCCCGGCTCGCCGCCGCGGCGATCGCCGTCGAGTACGAGGTCCTCGAACCGGTCACCGACCCCGAGAAGGCCTTCGCCGCCGAACCCCTGCACCCCGACGGCAACCTCATCCGCCACATCCCGCTGCGCTACGGCGACCCGGACACCGTGGGCGAGGTCATCGTCGAGGGCCTGTACCGGATCGGCCGTCAGGACCCCGCCCCGATCGGCGCGGAGGCCGGCCTCGCCGTGCCCCGCCCCGACGGCGGCGTCGAGCTGTACACGGCGTCCACCGACCCGCACACCGACCGCGACCTGGCCGCCGCCTGCTTCGGCCTGGACCCCGACCGGGTCAAGGTCGTCGTGACCGGTGTCCCCGGGGCCACCGGCGACCGGGAGGACCCCGGCTTCCAGATCCCGCTCGGCCTGCTCGCCCTGCGCACCGGCTGCCCCGTCAAACTGGCCGCCACCCGCGAGGAGTCCTTCCTCGGGCATGCCCACCGCCACCCGACCCTGCTGCGCTACCGCCACCACGCGGACGCCGAGGGCCGGCTGGTCAAGGTCGAGGCGCAGATCCTCCTCGACGCGGGCGCGTACGCCGACTCCTCGTCCGAATCCCTGGCCGCCGCCGTGGCCTTCGCCTGCGGTCCGTACGTCATCCCGCACGCCTTCATCGAGGGCTGGGCGGTCCGTACGAACAACCCGCCCTCCGGGCATGTGCGGGGCGAGGGCGCGATGCAGGTCTGCGCCGCCTACGAGGGTCAGATGGACAAGCTGGCGGCGAAGCTGGGCGTCGACCCGGTCGAACTCCGCCTGCGCAACGTCCTCTCCACGGGCGACATACTGCCCACCAGCCAGACCGTGACCTGCCCGGCCCCCGTCGCCGAACTCCTCGGCGAGCTCCGTGACTTCCCGCTGCCCGCGCTCCCCAAGGACGCCCCGGAGGATGACTGGCTGCTCCCCGGGGGCCCGGAGGGCGCCGGTGAACCCGGTGCCGTGCGCAGGGGCGTCGGCTACGCCCTCGGCATGGTCCACATGCTCGGCGCCGAGGGCGCCGACGAGGTCTCCACGGCCACGGTCCGGGTCCACGACGGCGTCGCCACCGTCATCTGCGCGGCCGTCGAGACCGGCCAGGGCTTCACCACGCTCGCCCGCCAGATCGTCCAGGAGACCCTGGGCGTCGAAGAGGTCCACGTGGCGGCTGTGGACACCGACCAGCCCCCCGCGGGCCCGGCGACGCACGGCCGTCACACCTGGGTCTCCGGCGGCGCCATCGAGCGCGCCGCCAAGATGGTCCGCACCCAGCTGCTCCAGCCCCTGGCCCACAAGTTCGGCATGTCCACGGAGCTCCTCCAGATCGCCGACGGCAAGATCACCTCGTACGACGGTGTGCTGTCCACGACGGTCATGGAGGCGATGGAGGGCAAGGAGCTCTGGGCCACCGCCCAGTGCCGCCCCCACCCCACCGAGCCCCTGGACGAGTCGGGCCAGGGCGACGCGTTCGTGGGCCTGGCCTTCTGCGCGGTCCGCGCGGTGGTCGACGTCGACATCGAACTCGGCTCGGTCCGGGTGGTCGAGATGGCCGTCGCCCAGGACGTCGGCCGCGTCCTCAACCCGTCCCAGCTCGCGACCCGCATCGAGGCGGGCGTCACCCAGGGCATCGGCGCGGCCCTCACGGAGAACCTCCGCACGGCGCGCGGCCTGATCCGCCACCCGGACCTCACCGGCTACGCCCTCCCGACGTCCCTGGACGCGCCGGACATCCACATCGTCAAACTCATCGAGGAACGCGACGTGGTCGCCCCCTTCGGCGCCAAGCCGGCCTCGGCGGCCCCGGTGGTGACCTCCCCCGCGGCGGTGGCCTCGGCGGTCCGCGCCGCGACGGGCCGCCCGGTCAACCGTCTCCCGATCCGGCCGCAGGCGGCGGTGGCGACGCCCAAGGCGTAACGCTCCGGGTACAGATACGTATGTACGCGTGACCCGGGGGCGCGGTGTGTCACCGATGCTGGCTACAGTGACCCGGAAGCTGTAGCAGTCCGTATCCGGGGGAGGGCACTGTGCTGCCGAGCGAGGGTGGAGCGGGACCGGTGGCGATGCCGGGATTCATGGCGGGCATCGCGGTGGCGTCCCTGGTCACGGAGCTCACGTCGTTCACGAAGTTCCGTAACCACATAGAAGAAGTCCTGCGCGACCTGAAGGAGTCCCCGGCGGGACCCAGGCAGCTGGCGGAAGACCCCATGTCGCGCCGGCAGTTCGGCGGGGGTGACAACCGGTGGGCAGAGGCAGCCTCGCTGTTCATGTCGTACGAGACGGTGATCACGGAGCTGGAGTCACTCTCGAAGCTGCTCTCGGACTGCATCGAGGGCATGAGCATCGCGGTGCTCGCCTCCCACAACGGCTACGCGAACATCGACGAGGACCTCCGCCGCCGCATGCTCGCGATCAGCGACGGGGTGGAAGAACACTACGGCGGGGAGTACGACCCGGCAGGGCAGCGAAACGGGCAGGCGCCCCAGGACGTGCCCAAGCCGAAGCCGACCACCGGGGCGATCTGATGACGACGACGTGCACGAGAACGGCACGGCGGACAGACGGGGGCTAAGGATGGACCACGGGGAAGCAGGGCAGGGCACGCCGTTCGACAGCATGTCGCACGAGGAGATGCTCGCGTGGCTGGATGTGGCCAACAGCGGGGCGATCCAGGGTGCGTCGGACCGGCTGGTGAGCGCGGCGAAGAAGATCCGCGAGATCGCGGAAGAGCTCAGGGGCCGTCCGCAGACGGTCGAGTGGAAGGGCGAGGGCGCGGACGCGTTCCGCACCTGGAGCGCGGACCTGGTGAACTCGACGCTGCGACTGGGGGATTACAGCGAGGGCGCGGCGAAGTGGCTGGCCCGCGCCTCCGACTCGCTCGCCTCTGCCCAGGTGTCCATCCCGCGCACACACGCGGGGGCCCAGGCGAACCTGGACGCCGCGCTGGAGGCACGGAACGACCCGGACGCGTCGGCGGTGGCGCAGAAGTCGGCAGAAACGCTGATCGCCGCGAAGGAGGCGAACCGCCAGGAGGCCGCGGCGGAGATGCGGAAGCTGGCGCAGTCGTACGCGTTGTCGGCCTCGCAGATGGACGGCTTGGAGAGGCCGACGTTCCCGCCTCCGCCGGGGGAGATCGTGCCGTCCGAAGACGCGAGGTACAAGGGCGTCGGGCGGGAGTTCGGGAAACCGCCTTCTGCCGACGGCCCGCCGATGAATACTCCGGCGGTCGGGCCGGGCGGCGGAGGTACGGCAGAGGGGACCGCCGTATCCCCAGAACACAGAGCCCCTGTTCCCACTCCCCCTCACCTGGGGAATGCCTCCGTGCCGCAGGCTGTAGGAATGGAGATTGCCGGAGCTGCAGCACTACCAGATGCTCCGTCGAACCCCTCAGTGACTCCACCTGTTATGAGCGGGGGTAAGAGCGAACCTGGTCCGCCGTCGACAGCCCATGCCCTTCCGCCTGGTCTTGGCGGTAGCCGTTCCGCCGTCTCACCTGTGACAGGTGGTGGCAAGCCAGTGGGAAGCGTGCGTCCACCCATACCGACTGCGAGTGGGGCAAGTACCGGCACTGGAGGGATCAACCGGCCTCCCCGTGACAGCGGAATCGTAGGCGGCCGACCCGCCGCACAGGTTCCAGGCCGCGAAGGCATTGCTCGCGGCACCGTGGTCGGTGGCGAAGGGACGCATGCCGGTCGTGCGCCGATGGGGCAGGGCATGGGAACGGGAGGCCCTGGAGGCGCCCGAAGCGGCAATGTCGCCGGCCGCCGTCTCGCAGGCGAGGCCGGTGGGGTGGTGGGAGGCCGCCCACAGCAGACAAACCGCTCATCCGGTCGCCCATTCACGCCTGGAGGCACCGGCCTGGTCCGGGGTACGCCACCGGCTGACGGTGATCGAGCCGTCCAGGCGGGACGCGGGGGAGCCGGTACTCCCCAGAGGCCAGGAGATCCACGTCGTGATGGGGGTGAGCGGCCCGACTACCTCGTCGAGGATGAGGAGACGTGGCTGCAGGGTGGTCGCCGGGTAGTTCCACCTGTCATCGACTGAGTTGAAGGAAACGGCTAAGGAATCGGATGCTTACCAGCAGCAGTAATGCGAGAGTCACCCGCCGTATCGTCGTCCCTGCCCTGCTGGGGCTGTCGCTGGTCGGAGGCCTCGCGGCGCCTGCGCATTCCGATTCGGCCCGTTCCGAGCAATGGCACCTCGACGCGATGAAGGCCGAGGAGATGTGGGAAACGAGCACGGGGGAGGGGATCACCGTTGCCGTCATTGACTCAGGCGTGGACGCGACGAATCCTGACCTGCGCGGGCGGGTACTCAGCGGGCTGAATTTGGAGCCCGAGGTGCCTGGAAATGAACTCGAAGACTACAGCGGTCATGGGACGGGAATGGCTGGCCTCATCGCTGGAACAGGAGAGGCTGAAGGAGGATATGGAGCGTTCGGGTTGGCGCCCGGAGTGAAAATCCTCCCTATTCGCATGCCGGATGCCACCAAGGCTGCCAACCGAGATGCTGCGCACGCACGTTTCCATGAGAACATCCCCAAAGCCATTCGGTATGCCGTTGAGCATGACGCCAAGGTCATCAATATCTCCTTGGGGGTAACGGCCGAATCGCCGCAGTTGGAAGATGCGGTCAAATATGCTCTGAGTGCCGGTGCGCTCGTTTTCGCAGCTGCCGGAAACAGTGGTGATGGTGCAAACTCGATCGAGTATCCGGCAGGTACGCCTGGCGTAGTTGGTGTGGGTGCCATTGGGCAGGACCTTCAGAGAACTGAGGAATCCCAGTTCGGTCCGCAAGTGGATCTCGCTGCACCCGGCGAGGAAATGATTCATGCTTGTGGTGAAGCAACAGGCTTCTGTGAGTCGCACGGGACCAGTGATGCCACGGCCCTTGCTTCCGCCTCCGCCGCCTTGATCTGGTCCAAGCACCCGGACTGGACCAACAACCAGGTGCTGCGGGTGCTGCTCAACACGGCAGGTGGGCCCACGACCGGCGAGGAGCGTGTGGACGACATCGGTCACGGCATCGTCCGCCCCCGCATCGCGCTGACGAGTCCCGGCGACCCTGGCCCCGCCGATGAGTACCCGCTCCCGGACCTCGCTGCGGCCGAGTCCCCGACACCCGCGGAACCGTCCAAGGCCACGGGCGGCTCGGAAGAGAGCGATGGGCCGGCGGCCGCAGCCCCGGCCGCCACCGACGACAGCGGCAACACCGCGCTCTGGATCGGCCTGGGCATCGGCGCCGTCGCCCTCATCGGTGCGGCGGTGGCCGTCATGACCATTCGCTCCCGCCGCCGGAGCGCCGCCCAGGCTGTCCCGCCCCCGCCCGCGTACCCGTACCAGCCCCCGCACGCGTACCAGCAGCAACCGCAACCGCCGTACCCGTCCTACGGGCCTCCCTCCGGTGGCCCTGGACCCGGAGCACCGTACGGCGGCCCTCCGAGCCAGGGTGGCCCTTCCGCCTGAGTCCGCATGGGCTGTCGCCCGTCAGGTTCCGGACGGGGGAAGCCGCATGCCCCGGCTGTCGGCCACACGGAGAGCATCGGTCAAGCACTCCGCAAGCCGCTGAGTCACGTAGAACAGCTCATCCGCCGTGGGACGTTCGAGGCTTCGGAGCATGGAGCGGGAAAGCGTGAGAACCTCCCTGCCCGTGTCGAGCTGCGTGGCTTCGAGGCTGTCGGCCAGGCGCGAAAGCCGGCTATGCGTGCCGTCGGTGAAGAGGAGGGCGGGTTGCCCGTCCTCCCCGCACCAGGGCAGCAGTCGCGGGTGGCTGATCCGGGTCATGTCTCAGCTCCTCGGTAGGTGGTGACCATTCCCCCGGGCCGTTCGCACGGTTGCGGGGACCTCCATCTGGTCGGTCTACCGCAGTCTACCGCGGTCGCGCGGTCTACCGCAGCTGTCTAGCGTCAAGAGCATGAGTGAGCACCTTGATCGCACCCGTCCCCTGTGGGCCCAGGTGTCAGCCGTGATCGCTGCCCGGATCAAGGAGGGTGCCTATCCCGTGGGTGAGAAGGTCCCGAGTGTCGTCGAGCTGTCGACGGAGTTCGGAATCGCCGCCTCGACGGCCCAGAAGGCGTTGACGCACCTCAAGCGGGAAGGGCTCATTCGTACCGAAGTCGGGCTGGGGTCGTTCGTTGCCGACCAGTCGGAGCCTGCCTCCTGAAGGCCGCAAGAGCGCCGCGGGGTAAACGTTCGAAGGTACTGCAGGTATTCACCGGACTCTGACTGCGCAGTAGCTCGCATCGCAGCCGAACCGGCGGCGTCAGCAGGCGCCGTCGTCGACGGTTGCGGTCAAGTCGTACTCGGGAATGGAGTTGCTGCTACCGTCGTCCGCTCCTGGGACGAAGACCCCGCCCTCCGAGGACTCCTCCTCCGTGACGTGCATGCAGACGGTGGTGCCGGTGCCGCCCCCGGATACTTCGTAATCGTGCCCGTCCCCGGCCCGCTGCACGGAGACGCGATACAGGGGCCCCTGACCCTCGCCCGCCCTCATGATGTCCGCCTTGATCAGTGAGGCATAGCCATCCGTCGGATCGCGGCGGATCTGCGTGTCGTCGGCCATGGACTCGGCCGCGTCCTCGGCGGCTTCCCGTACCTCGCTCGCGCTCCAGGAACCCTTGTCGATGCCGGCCTGGACCTGGCAGCCACCGAAGGCGAACATTCCGGCGACCCCGAACGCGGCGACCCGCCCCATGGCCAGAGCCCCGTCCGGCGGCTGTCGTGCCGCATGCGGCCGGGCCCGCCAGTACAGCTGGTACGGGCCGACCAACGCCACGACGAGAAACGCGGCGGCTATGACAAACAAGAAGACAATGACAGTCATGCAGGTGCTCCCCGTGATCCCGCTGAATCCGTGCCCGGACAAGAAGACCAGATCCCACTCACCTGCCTTGCGTCGGCAACGGCCGTAAGCGTAGGCCGGGGCCGGAGATGAACTGGTGTGGATCGAGTTGTAGTCGAGCCCCTGAGCCTCTTAATTGGGGCATATTTTCGGCCGCTCGGGATTCGGTGGAGATGCAAGCGATACGGTGAGTAGGTCGCTGGCCGCGCGAATGGTGTGGAGCGGTCCATGCGGATGGACTTGGGGGAATTCGTGACGTTCGAGCAAGAATGGGCCGAACTGCGTGCGGCTGCGGCCCAGCGGAGCGCCATGCGCCTCAACAGCCTTCCTGCTGAGGGTGGCGGAGGCGGGGGTGGTGGAGGCGATCTGGTGGTCAACCGGGATGACCTCGGCGCTATCGGGAATGATGCCTACGGCCTGAGGGTGAGGTTGTCGAAGGAGGGTGACCTCGCCCGTCCTTCCACCTTCGACGCGGCGATCGCGCTCACCAACGGTAACTTCGCGAGTGGTGCGGCGGTGCTCAAGGTGCACGATTTCTGGCAGACCCATCTGAAGACGCTGCTGGATTCCTGCGCGCACATCTCGAATCACCTGGATTACACCAAGGCCCAGCATGCGAAGGACGAAGCGAAGATCGAGGGAGATCTGGCGCCGATCTCCAAGCTCACGGAATACATGAAGTAGGGCTCGGGGGAGTACGCACATGCTGAAGTACGAGGACATAGTCGACGCCCCGGTGGCGAAGCTGAAGGCGGCGGCCGACGACTGGTCGGAAATGGCGGGCAAGCTGGACAAGCTCGCCACCGACGCCGCCGACGGGATGAAGGTCAAGGCGGACAAGGCGTCCTGGGAGGGTCTCAACGCGGGTGTCACCAAGGCGTTCGTCGGGAAGACGGCCAAGGAGTTCGCGGACGCCGCGGCCGAGGCCAAGGGTGTGAAGCAGATCCTCGAAGAGGGTCACGCGGCCATCAAGAAGGCCAAGGATGACCTGATCGACATCAGGGATCACGAAGGCCCCGCAGCCGGCATCCGTGTGAACGGCCAGGGCAAGGTCTTCGCACGTCACCCGGTCGAGGACATCCCTCCCGCCCAGCGTCACCACGACCCCGACTATCCCGAGCTGGTGCGTCAGCAGAAGGAGAACATCGCCGCCTGGCAGAAGAAGATCGATCTGATCGTCGACAACTGCAACGACACAGACGTCTCCTTCAAGAACTCCCTCGAGGCCAACGTCACCGACCGCAAGGACTTCAGCGCCCCGAAGTACACGAAGATGGACCAGGAAGAGGCCCACCGGGCAGCCGCGTACGCCTTGAAGGGCAGCGGGATCACGCACACGGAGCTCCAGGCCTTTAACGAGCTGATGCATGACAACAGGAACTCGGTGGAGTTTTCGAAGACCTTCTACGAGAAGCTCGGCCCGGAGAAGTCGCTCGCGTTCTTCGGCCAGGTCTCGGGGACCACGTACCCGTACGGGAACGTCGACAGGGAGCGCCTCAAGGATGTCCAGGAGCTCCAGAAGAACCTGGGCCTCAGTTTGGCCACAGCTTCGCAGGACAAGGCCTTCACCGCTGAGTGGGGCCCGGAGCTCCGCAAGATGGGCACGGAGCGCATCCCGCTGGCGAAGAATGATTATGGCGGGCCACTCGGTTACCAGTTGCTCGGCGGCATCATGCGGTACGGGAACTACGACGCGAAGTTCCTGAAATCCGATTGCCGAACACGTGGCACAACTGCGACAAAAGGATCCGGACATGTTCGCCGAGAGTAAGTCGGTGAAAAGTCTCTACAAGAACCCATACAATCCCTCTGGCGTGAATGGGGCTGGATACGACCCGACCACCGCCATGTTGGAGGCGCTCGGCAACAGCCCGGACGCGGCGAAGCAATTCTTTCACGTTGAACCGACCGCGTACAACGAGGATGGAACCGTCAATCAGGGCGCCACGGCCAAACTTGGGGAGGATAAGGACGGGAAGAAGATTGAGAGCTATCTCGATTTCTTTGGGAACGAGAAATGGGAGTCCTTCGGGGACGTCAACTCGCTGGGCAAGGAGGAGGAGGAGGCAGACGATAACTACATGCCGGACGCTCTCGGGCATGCTTTGGAAGCAGCGACGCTCGGGTATCCCGCAGGTGACCCCGACGCAAGGGTCGTGAGGGACGGTGATAATGCCGAAATCATGCGGAAAGTGATGGAGAAGTACTCGGACGCTGACCTGCTCAAGACCCAGAGCTCGTTGTCTGACAGTCTGGGGGCGATGGGCGCCGGATACATTGATGAAATCAACTGGGCGATGGACAAGAACAAGGAGGATAGTGTCTTTGCGCCTGCTGGAAGTCGGGAAGGACGTCTCGATTTCTCTGACGCCTTCGATTTCAACGGTCGTGAGACCACCAGAAAATTCCTTGGTGCTCTGGGGCATTACTCGGACGCCTACGCATCTTTGAGTGCCGCCGAGCAGGTATACACGAGTAGTGCGCTTGAGGCTCAGGTGGGTAAGAACGGAGAAATCGACTCGGGTGACGTTCGGCGGACGGTAAAAATCGGAGCCGAGGTTCAGGGAATGCTGGATCAGTCGCGCGCAGACCAAGTTGTGGAAGATGGTGTCCAAAAGCACAAGGAGTACGAGAAGGCGGCGGAAACACGGGCCGGCTGGGCTGAGTTCGGCGGCACCGCCGCTCTCGGGGCTGGCGTGGCGACGGCTGCCTTCTTCCTGCCCGCAGCGCCGGTCATAGGTGCCGGTGCGCTCCTGGTGCCGATGTTTACCGATGTGGCGACCGGGGCCGCTGAACAGGTCATCGGAGATGTGGTCGGCGGTATGGGGAAGGACGCGATCGAGGAGAATGAAAAGAAGGTCGCCGATCTTACGGCTGACCAGCAAGCGGCTATCTACACGGCAGGAGAGCGCTATACAGAGACCCCAGTCGAAGATTTCGTCGCTCGCCACAAGGCGGAGATCGAAAAGCTCGACGCCAGGACCGGCCAAGACCTGGCCGAGGACCTGGACGACTCGCGGATGCTTGGCTACGGGGATGGCAATCTCCGCGCGCGCGTCCAGGGAGTGGGACCGGCGTCCTAATTTTTCGTGACGAAGCTGGGGCGCGGAGGCGCTGGACAGGTAGCAGTGGTCCTCTGGTTATTTCGCGGCGCAGTGGGTTAGGCCAGAGAGTGCGAGCGTTGCCACACTTGTCGGCACGCGGTCAACTCATTAGTTGATGACGAGAGAGGTTGCCGGGATGACCGAAGTAGGCGTGTACGGGTGAGGCGATGGCTGATTTCCACGGGTTTGGTGATGACCATGGGGGTCGGGAGCGTGGCATGCGCTTCGGAGGATAAGGATAAGGAGGAGAAGGTATTCGTCGGGGCCGCCGAGGTCTGCGGCGACGTGTTCGCCGGCCCCTTGGCGGAGATGGTCGAGAAGGTGACTGGGGACAAGGTCTTCTTCGCGAAGAGCCCGAAGGGCATGGAAAGGGTGGTCGCGGCCCTCAAGGAGGGCTATGAGTCCGGACGTCCGTGGGCTGCGGGCGACATACTTTGCCTGTTGCGCCCGAAGGGTGCGAAGCAGACGGATGAGGGGGGAGTGAAGTTCTCCATGTACGCCCCGCAGGACGTGGAGGACGAAGGACTTCCGGCCGGCCAAGAATTGTACACCATGGGCGTGCAATCCTCTGTCGGGCGCGGGAATGCTTCACTCTATTTCGAGTGCGTCTCCCCCCAACTGAAAGGCTCGGATGCGACCCCGCTGCGCATTCATGGCGGCTTCGGGCGTGGTGAGAGCGATGCGCCGGACTCACGTGAGTATCGCAACCTGAACATGACCATCCTGCACGCCGTTTCGCTCAAACTGGTGCGTGAACTCGGTTGTGAGAACAACGGCGGCCTGCCGAGGTCTCCCGCACTCACCCCGAAGTAGCTGCGTACGCAGAAACGGTCGCCCCCACACCATGAGGGCGGCCGTTCCCTTTCAAGCCTCTCCCGCTGGAGGCCGTGACCGGATTCGGACCGGTGTAACTCGAGAGATTCATGGGCCGCGGAGAGTGCCTCTCTGTAATTTGAGTCCGAAGGGTGCGACACCGGCGGATTTCATTGGTGAGATCGCAACGTCCGGATCAGGTGGCGCCTCGCTTCATTTCGAGTGTACAAGCTCAAAATTGAAGGGTTCCGAAGGATCTCCCCTGAGGATTGCTGGCGACTTCAGTCGGGGAAAGGATGGCGTGCCGGACGCGCCTGAGTGTCATGATGTGAAGATGGTTATCGTGCACGTCATGTCGCTCATGGTTGCGGATGAACTTGAGTGCGAGAACAATGCTGACCCGCCTGATTCCATGGGAATGACGGAGGAGGAGAAGCGCGACCTCCTGTCCGATATCGAGGCAAACTACACCCACGGCGTGACAGCCGCACGCCAGCCGATGAAGGTCAACTGATGACGAAGCGTGTATTCCTGGCGTCAATGATGTCCGGGGCTGTTCTGGGCGCCCTGATGCTGGCCGGGTGCTCGGACGGTGCCGTGGCCGAGAAGGGGGCGCCTGTTTCCAAGAGCCTCCAGGTGTGCGAGCAGTACCTGGGAGAAGCGAACCTGGAGGGGGCGGTCGATTCTGTGAGCAGTGGCGAGAGGCGCGTCTCTGCGACTGAGTCCTCGGTGCACCTGGTGGGGCGTTTGACGCGTGAGGCCGAAGAGTGGTCCGAGGGCAATTTGCTGCACAATCAGTACACCGTCTGCCGGATCGACTTCCCCATGGAGGACGGTACCGCTGTGATCGAGGCGACGGTGAAGTAGTCCGTCCTCACCCTCGATATGCTGAGGGAGTCGAAATATGCGAAGTCCTGGAAGCAATTGAATGATCAGGTCTTCGTCGAGCCGGAGACCGGGCACTCGGGCATGAGGCTCCTCGTCCCATGTGGCGTCCATGGCGCGCCGGCAGGACAGCAGGCGGACGCCCCCCTCCAGTTGGAGGTAGCTGATCCCGGCCTTAAGGCCGAGCAGCGTCAGGCCTTGTTGGCCACGCTCTCGCGCACCCTGGTGGACGAACTGGCCTGTACCAACGACCCCGCTGTGCCCGCCCGGCTCGTTCCTTGACCCACCGCATCACGCAGTACGACGCGTGGTTGTGAGAACAACGGCGGCCTTCTGGAGTCTCCCGTACTCAGCCCGAAGTAGCCGCATGCGCAGACTCGGAGGAGGCAGCCATGACCATGGATGCGGTCCATCCCCGGATCGGTGGTTGACGGCCCTGTCTCACCCGCCCTCCGGGGCCAGTTGGGCCATCACCAGCCCGTACAGCAACTCCGCGTCCACGAACTCGCCCTCCTCCGGCGCCCCGCAACGCCAGCTCAGGGGATACGTGTTGCCGTCCGGGGCGGGGATGCCGATGTACTGGTCGCGGGCTGCCGGGCCGAAGCACCGGGCGCCCGGTGGCCAGTCGTGGTCCTTGCTCGAACCGGGCGGGATCAGGAAGTAGGTCCACCGGCCGCCCGCGATCTCGCGCACGACGGGGCCCGGTTCGCCGTCGGTGAGCGTCCCGAGGTGGTGCAGCACCGCCTCGCCCCGTACGCCCCGCAGCCGGATGGCGTCGAAGTGGATGCCGGTCAGGTGGAGCTGGTGCCCTGCGGCAGGTACCCAATCGGGGCGCTTCTTGCTCGTCATGACCCTCAGCATTCCGAACGCTGCGTAGCGTGACCAGGAGGAAGTAGTACACATCGACGGGGTGTGGTGAGAGTGGTGGTGGCTGTGGGGACGAGTGGTGAGCCGTCGCGGGTGCGGAGGCTGGTGGGTGACCTGATCCGTATCCATCGGACGCGGGCCGGGCTTACGCAGAAGGAGGCCTCGGAGCAGCTGTTGATCTCGGAGTCGCTGATGGGCGCGGTCGAGCGGGCGGAGCGCATCCCGGGGCTGGAGTTGCTGGCCGACGCGGACCGGGTCTTCGGCGCGGACGGTGCGCTGAAGGCGTGCATCGAGCTGATCGACGAGGAGAAGTACCCGGCGAAGTTCCTGGACTGGGCACGGCTGGAACGGCAGGCGCGCGTCATCAGCGCGTACGAGACGATGCTGATGCCGGGGCTGCTCCAGACGGAGGCGTACGCGTACGCGCTCTACCGGGCGCGTAAACCCGCGTACACCGAGGACGAGATCGTCCGGCACGTCGAGGCGCGGCTGGAGCGGCAGGCGGTGCTGATGCGCACGCCTCCGCCGTATGTCGGGTACGTCATCGAGGAGTCGGTCCTGGACCGGACGCTCGGCGGTGCGGAGGTGTTGAAGGAGCAGCTGTTGCGTCTCCTCGACTTCATACGGCGGATGAACCACCTCACCGTGCAGGTGATGCCCTCCGATCAGCACACGCACGCGGGGTTGATGGGCCCGATGCAGTTGATGTGTACGGCGAAAGGCCGCAATCTGGTGTACGTGGAGGCGCAGGGCGGCGATAGGTTGATCTCCAGGCCGGAGCAGGTGGGCGACATGTTCGATCTGTTCGGCATCCTGCGTGCGCAGGCGCTCAATCCCTGGAAGTCGGCTGAGATCATCGAAACGAAGGTGAGGCGACTATGACCGTCGGGCCGGAGCTCTCCTGGTTCAAGTCCAGCTATAGCGGCAATGAGGGCGGCGCCTGTATCGAAGTCGCCTACGACTGGCACAAGTCCAGCTACAGCAACAACGAGGGTGCGGCCTGCGTCGAAGTCGCCACCTGCCCCCATACCGTCCACGTGCGCGACTCCAAGGTCACCGACGGCCCCACCTTCGCCGTCGCCGCCGCCGCCTGGACCGCCTTCCTGGCGGGTACGGTCACGGGTTGACCCCCCGCCTGATGCCCGCCTCTGGGCGCGGCGGCGGACGGCGTCAGCAGCAACTACATTCCGGATCGGCTGGGCGCCGGGGCAGTCATGCTCATCGGTGCCGCAACGTCCGTCGCAGCCAGGTTCCGCTACTGGACACGTCGGACACCGATTCGCCTCCGTGGGGCCTTGGCCTCGCCCAAGTCCTGTCATCGCGGCGCCTGTCAGCTCAGCAGGCGCCGTCGTCGACGGTGGCGGTCAACTCGTACTCCGGAATGTAGTTGCTGCTGCTGCTGCCGCCGTCCGCTCCTGGGACGAAGACTCCGTCCTCCGAGGACTTCTCCTCGGTGACGTGCATGCAGGCGGTGGCACCCGATCCGTCCGCCGATATCTCGAGGTCGTGTCCTCCCCGACCCGTTCCACGGCGATGTCATACGGGGGCCCTGCTCCTCGCCGGCCTTCATGCCGCCCGCCTTGATCAGTCGTGCCCACAACTGAGGAGGGCCGCCGCAGCTCCAGCGCTCCTGGCCGGGTGCTCCGGGGAGGCCAAGGCCGTTCCAGGACTCCCGAACCTCTGAGAGGCTCTGCTGGAGGTATCTTCGCCGCCGACTCGGTAGCCCCGCTGCTGTCGATCGGCGACGAGACCACTCTCCGCACACGCGCGTTCGTGCCGGCCGAGAACCTGGACATGCCGACCTGCAATGTATGGGCCGGCCGGCCGCACGGGGCGGGGCACCCGCTCCGGGGCCTGCCCGACGATCCGGCTGACCATCTCGCTGTCATGCAGGTCGTCCGCCGCCGTAGGCACCGTCGGTCCAGGATGCCGTGTCGGCTCGACGCGGAACGGACGTCTCGTCGCGACGACCACGGGTTCTCTCGCCGTCACCCGGGCTGTTGCCGCCCGGGCACCTCGCCCCGTGGCGTGGTGACGACGAGACGGGCCCGGGGTGCGGTGATCACCTCCCGGAAGGCCGGGTCGGTAAGGAGCACGACCGGGGCTATACGGTGCGGCGACTCGGAGTGCCAGTGGGACAGCGCGGTCTCGATGACGGTCCAGGCGTCGTCGGTGGCGCCGGACAGGGCGATCGCCCGGGCCGCGTCCAGGGCCTTCTGGAAGGCGGGGGATTCGGGAAGCGTCGGCGGGGTGGACGCGGCAGTGTGGGGGATCCAGTCCGTGACGGGCTTGCCCTCGGACATACGGAGCTCTGGCACGAGCACCGACGAGAAGTCCCTCCCAGGTCCGTACTCCTCCATCGTGCGACGCAGATACAGCGGCACGGCCTCCGCACGTACCTGTTCGAGGCCGACAGCCTCGATGACATGCGGGCGCGCGAGGATGCCGTTGCGGACATGGTGATGCGCGTAGGCCAGGTCGAGGAAGGCGCCCAGGATGACGGCCAGGTAGGCACCGGCCCCCGATCCCTTGACGGCGGCCTGCTCGAAGGTGGCCGCCGCCCTCTCGGCCTCGCCCCGCAGGGCCTGCGCGCGGCCCTCGGCCACCAGTTGCTCGGCACCATCTGGATTGACGGCGTTGCCTTCGTAGCCCTTGAGCTCCTGGAACGAGTCGCGCTCCGCCGCGACCAACTCGGCGAAGGACCCGTACCGGTCGCTCAGACCCGGTTGCCAACTCGACCAGGTGTACGCGGCCCACTCCCCGTCCTGCGACACGTCCCCGGAGTCCAGCAGCCACAACTGGGCGTCGCCCTCGTCCGCGATGAGCAGGACGGGGGCCCTGACGGGCTTGCTCGCGTCGTCCGGCTCATCGTCATAGGTGTCCATGTACATGTCGGCGTCATCGTCGTCGAGCCAGTCGAGGGCGCCGGTCGTACGCATCTCATACATGAACGGGCCGAGGTGTGACCAGCCGTCGGAGGCGCCCAGGAACGAGCGATAGCTGGGCGGGAGCCGGGTGCCGAGCCGGTCCTCCAGAGCCGCGATCCGCTGCTCGCCCGCGCCCTCGTAGCCCAGCCATCCGGTGGCCCGCTGCTCGTCGCTGACGTTGAACAACTCGCGCTCGGCCGACACCCGCAGAACGTCGGCACCGTACTCAGTCAGGTAGGAGCGCCACTGTTCGACGGTCCTGAGCTGCTCCGCGGCTGTCCCGGTTACCGGGTCGGCGGCGGAATTCCCGAAGATTGATCGCACAGCACTCCTGACGTCCTGATGTCCCGATGCCCGTGTGGTCGCTGAACGCGCCGGGGTCTTTGGGCCTGTTCAGTTCACTCGGCCCGACACCCTGGCGTCGTTCATGCTAGAGACGCCCACTGACATCGCGGCCGGGGCCGTCGGACCACCGGCACCGGACGGCTCAGGTCGCCGTCGGTCGGCCGGTGAGGTGGTACGTCCGTCAATGAGCCGTGAAACCGTCGGGTCGGAGGCCACCGGCCCGAACACGGCCGGCTCGGCCCACAGCAGGACGACATCGGCGAGGCAGTCCCCGCCCAGAGCGACTCCGAGCGCGACATCCAGCAGGATCTTGCCCGGATCATGCACCGCCCGCGGCTTGCGCCATGGCGCCGACGCCGTCGATATCGCGGCGCCCGGACCCACCTTGCGGACCGTCTCGAACCAACAGCACCGCACCGACCTGCGAGACCGACCCACTGCCACTGACCCTGACCCGCAGGTACAACCCGATACGCCCACTCACCTGGAGAGTGCTTCTTCCCTGCGGCTGACCGGACCCTAGACAAGTCCCATCGTTGCAGGTCAGGAGCACTCTCCGCTCATTTGGTCAAGCGTCGGACAACCCACCTCGTGCAAGCCCGAGGTCAACCACTCGGGTACACGGCCGGGTGGCGTCGCATCCCGTGCTCACGGCCGTACGGCTGCGGCGTGGGCGCCCTCAAAAGGGCGGGGGCTTGCCTCGATGTGACTGACACGGGCCGTTCATGCGTGGAGGCGGCGCTGAGCCGTGACCGTGCGGGGGCCGGGATGTCGGCACTCGGCCGCCTTCGTCCGAGTGCGGAGAAACCGTTGTCGTCCGCCCGGGCGTCGGTGAAGATGCAAGCGATACGGTGAGTAGGTCGATGGCCGTGTGTCCAAGGCGGAACGGCCTGCCCAGAGGGACTTGGGGGAATTCGTGACGTTCGAGCAAGAATGGGCCGAACTACGCGCGGCTGCGGCCCAGCGGAGCGCCATGCGCCTCAACAGCCTTCCTGCTGAGGGTGGCGGAGGCGGGGGTGGCGGAGGCGATCTGGTGGTCAACCGGGATGACCTCGGCGCTATCGGGAATGATGCCTACGGCCTGAGGGTGAGGTTGTCGAAGGAGGGTGACCTCGCCCGTCCTTCCACCTTCGACGCGGCGATCGCGCTCACCAACGGTAACTTCGCGAGTGGTGCGGCGGTGCTCAAGGTGCACGATTTCTGGCAGACCCATCTGAAGACGCTGCTGGATTCCTGCGCGCACATCTCGAATCACCTGGATTACACCAAGGCCCAGCATGCGAAGGACGAAGCGAAGATCGAGGGAGATCTGGCGCCGATCTCCAAGCTCACAGAATACATGAAGTAGGGCTCGGGGGAGTACGCACATGCTGAAGTACGAGGACATAGTCGACGCCCCGGTGGCGAAGCTGAAGGCGGCGGCCGACGACTGGTCGGAAATGGCGGGCAAGCTGGACAAGCTCGCCACCGACGCCGCCGACGGGATGAAGGTCAAGGCGGACAAGGCGTCCTGGGAGGGTCTCAACGCGGGTGTCACCAAGGCGTTCGTCGGGAAGACGGCCAAGGAGTTCGCGGACGCCGCGGCCGAGGCCAAGGGTGTGAAGCAGATCCTCGAAGAGGGTCACGCGGCCATCAAGAAGGCCAAGGACGACCTGATCGACATCAGGGATCACGAAGGCCCCGCAGCCGGCATCCGTGTGAACGGTCAGGGCAAGGTCTTCGCACGTCACCCGGTCGAGGACATCCCTCCCGCCCAGCGTCACCACGACCCCGACTATCCCGAGCTGGTGCGTCAGCAGAAGGAGAACATCGCCGCCTGGCAGAAGAAGATCGATCTGATCGTCGACAACTGCAACGACACAGACGTCTCCTTCAAGAACTCCCTCGAGGCCAACGTCACCGACCGCAAGGACTTCAGCGCCCCGAAGTACACGAAGATGGACCAGGAGGAGGCCGCCCGGGCCGCCGGCCTGGCAGCCAAGGGCCGCGACATCACGCACACCGAACTCCAGGCGCTCAACGAGCTGCTGAAGGACAACAGCACGTCGGTGGAGTTCTCCAGGAACTTCTACGAGAAGCTCGGCCCGGAGAAGTCGCTCGCGTTCTTCGGTCAGCTCTCCACGGACACGTACGAGTACGGCAAGGTCGACAAGGAACGGCTCAAGGACGTCCAGGAGCTGCAGAAGAACCTGGGCCTCAACCTGGCCACCGCCTCCCACGACAAGGCGTTCGCCGCTGAGTGGGGCCCGGAGCTCCGCAAGATGGGCACGGAGCGCATCCCGCTGGCCAAGCACGACTACAACGGGCCGTACGGCTACCAGCTGCTCGGCGGAATCATGCGGTACGGGAACTACGACAAGTCGTTCCTCAATCCGATCGCCGAGCACGTGGCGCAGCTGCACCAGAAGGACCCGTACATGTTCGCCGACAACAAGGTGGTGAACAGCCCGTTCAAGAACCCGTTCAACCCGTCCGGTGTGAACGGGGCCGGCTACGACCCGGCGACCGCGATGCTGGAAGCGCTCGGCAACAGCCCGGACGCGGCCAAGCACTTCTTCAACGACCCGCCGACCGCGTACAACGAGGACGGCACGGTCAACAAGGGCGCCACGGCCGACCTCGGCAAGAACGGCGACACGCCGATCGAGAACTACCTCGACTTCTTCGGCAACGAGAAGTGGGAGTCCTTCCCCGACGTCAACTCGCTGGACGAGGACGAGCTCAAGAACTCCCTCAACCAGATGCCCGACGCGCTGGGCCACGCACTGGAGTCGGCCACCCTCGGCTACCCGGCCGGGCACCCGGACGCGAACGTGGTGCGGGACGCCGACAACGCAGCCGTCATGCAGCAGGTCATGGAGAAGTACGGCTCGGACGCCGGCCTGCTCAAGGAGCAGGAGGCGATGTCCGACAGCCTGGGCACCATGGGCGCCGGCTACATCGACGACATCAACTGGGCCCTGGACAAGGGTGACCCGGACAGTGTGTTCGCCCCGAAGGACTCGGAGGGTCATATCGACTTCGAGGATGACACGGAGGGCAGGAGCATCACTCGCGGCTTCCTCAGCGCCCTCGGTCAGCACCCGGACGCCTACGCGACGGTCTCGGCCGCGGAAGAGGTGTACACGCGGAGTGTGCTGGAGAACCAGGTCGACTCCAACGGGGTGATCGACAAGGGCAGCGCCCGGAATGCCGTGCACGTCGGTGCGGAGGTCCAGGGCATGCTCGACCAGTCCCGGGCCGACCAGGTCCAGGCCGACAACATGAAGAGCCACGAGGACTACGAGAAGGCTGTCGCCAAGCGCTCCGGGTGGGTCGAGTTCGGCGCAGCGGCGGGCATCGCCGCGGGCGTCGCCTTCCTGCCGGCCACCGCGGCGGTCGGGACGGCGGCCGTGCTCATCCCCCTGGCCACCGACACGGCCAGCGGTGGGCTGGAGCAGCTCGCGGGGCAGTTCATCGGTGATGTGTCGGACAACTCGGTCGACGCGAGCAAGGAGAAGGCCGAGGAGCTGACCAGGGAGGAATGGAACAAGATCTATCGGGCCGGCGAGTCCACGGCCGAAGCACCCATGGAGGACTTCCTCGACCGCAACACCGGGGACACGAAGGAGGACAAGGAATTCCGTCAGGACATGAAGGAGTCCATGCGGAACGGCTATTCGACCGGTAATGAGCGGGAGAACCAGCAGGGCCAGGATCCGGAAACGGGCTGACGAGAACATGGGTACGGGTACCGGTGGAGGGATGAAGATCGTGGGACTGGCAGGGGCAGGGCGCCTGGCAGCCGTCGTCGGCCTGGTCATGGCCGCGGGCGTAGGCCTGGCGGCCTGCGGCTCGGACGCGGAGGCGGACAAGGGCGCCGAGGAGACCTTCGTGGGGGCCGACAAGGTCTGCGGCGGTATGTTCGGCGCGTCGTTGGCGAAGAAGGTCGAGACGGTCACGGCGGACTCGGAGTTCTTCTACCGGAGCGACGAGGGCCTGAAGACCGTGGTGGAGGGCCTGACGGACGGATACGGGTCCGGGCGTAGCTGGGCCACCGGGGCGGCCTTGTGCGAGCTCAGCCCCAAGGGCGGCGGAGCCGGCGACGGAGCGAAGATCAAGTTCTCCATGTACGCCCCGCAGGACGTGAAGGACCTGAGGGTCGATGCCGGCACGGTGTTCTACACGATGGGCAAGAGGTCCGAGGCGAGGGCTACCGGAGCCTCGCTCTACGTCGAGTGCGTGAGTCCGCAGCTCAAGGGCTCGGAGACCGAACCTCTGCGCATCTACGGGAGCTTCACGGTGGGGGAGAGCGATGCCCCGGACACGCCTGAGACCCGTGACGCCAATCTGGAGATCCTTCACACCGGGGCTCTCTCCGTGGTGAAGGAACTCGGTTGTGAGAACAACGCGGGGCTGCCCGAAGCCCCTGATCTCACGGCGAAGTAGATGCTTAGCGGGCCGGTGGCCCCGGCGCTCGGGCACCGAGTCTCGGGGCCCGAGCGCCAGGTGTGGCGCTGTCACTCGTTCGGGGAATCGAGCGATGCTCGCGGGCCGACGCTTGAGCTTCGGGCTTCGAGGGCTGAGACGCGAGGGCCGAGGTTCGAGCGGTGTTGTTCATCCGGGGGGTAGGTAAAGGCTTTTGGGGAAACCTCCCCTCCCACCCGCCCCGTCCGGGCCAGCAAGTATGACTAATCGTGATCGAGTTGCAGCGTGGAGTCGCGGCTGCTTACGGTGCCCACAACGAGACGACCCCGACACGGTGTTTGGCGCACCGGCCGGGGTCTGACCCAAGATCGAACACCTCAGACCGACCGGCAAATGGTGAGGCTGGGAGTCGGTGCGGGGTCCCGGACGTGAGACAGGCACGGGCTCTGCGTGATCATGGAGTTCTCGACGCTCAGTGATCACACGGAGGACCCGTGCCTGCGGTGCCATCTTGCCTGCTCGAACCCCTGTGGGACCAGTTCGCCGCTCTCCTGCCGACGCGGCAGGGGTTCTCGGCGAGTCATCCGCTGGGGTGTCACCGTCGTCGAGTCCCGGACCGCGTGGTGTTCGAGCACGTCGTGCTGGCTCTGGTCCACGGATCGGGATACGAACGCATCGCAAGTACTGGATGCTCGGACCGAACGATCCGACGTCGGGTCAAGCAGTGGGCTGAGCTGGGAATAGCGCAGAGAGTGCACGCTCTGGCCCTCGAAGCCTACGACCGCTTGATCGGACTGGGACTGACCGAGATCTCGGTCGACGGCTGCATCACCAAGGCCCCGTCCGGCGGCGAGAAGGCGGGGCGCTCACCGGTGGACCGAGGCAAGCAGGGGCTGAAGCGCTCAGTCGCCTCCGATGCCTGCGGCGTCCCACTTGGCATGGTCTCCGACGGAGCCAACCGACACGATTCGCCTCTGCTCGGCCCCACCCTGAAAGCCGTCGGCACCCAGATCGGCGCGATGCCCGACACCGTCAACGTCAACCTGGATCGCGGATACGAGGGCGCCAAGAAGAAGTTCTTCTCCGCCGAACCCACGGCCTATAACGAGGACGGCACCCCGAAGGGCGGAGCTGCGGACCTCGGCAAGAATGTGAGACAATGGACTACCTGAAGGAGCGTGAATACGACAATAACGACGACGCTCTGACGGGGATTGATAAATTCAAGGCTGTGGGGGAGCAAGGTGCTGTTACGCCCCTGCTTAACTACGCCGACGAGGTCGGCATGTCGGCACACGAAAAGCAGCAGCTTGCGTTGGACATCGAGACCTATTACGGGAACGGCAAAACTGCCGCCAGTGATCAGGGGAGGGTCAAGTGATGGTGCGGCATAACGCGCACAGGTTGACCGTCACCGCGGTCCTGGTCATCGGCGGACTTCTTGCTGGATGTTCCGGGGGCGAAGATCGTGCAGAGGTGGGATCCCCGAAGCTGGATCGGTGCAAGTCCTTGCTCGGCGCCGCGAACGTGGAGGCTGCCGTCAAGACGACGGGCGGAAGTGACGTCGAGGTGAGCGGAACGCCTCAGGCTGATGTCCTGGCAACGGGCCTGGCAAAGGAGGCGAAGCAGTGGCAGGAGTCGGACCTGCTGCATAACTCTTACACCGGCTGCCGCATGGATGCGTTCGACGGAGACCAGCTCAGCGGAACGGTTGATTTGTCGGTGAAGTGGTCCTCTCTCTCGCTCGGGTTGATGGATGACCCGAAGAACAGCCGGACATGGCGTCAGGTGAACGAGTCGGTGTACGTGGCACCGGAACCTGGCCCGGTCCGGATGCAGTTGATCGCGGCGTGCGCGGTGCCCGGAGCGACCGCCGCACAGTCATCCGGTCTGCCTCTCCAGTTCGAGGTGTCGGGTGTGCGTCTCGGAGCGGAACTCCGGTGGGAGTTGCTGAGGGCGTTCGCTCAGTCGGTGACGGAGGAGATGGGGTGTGCGACGCCTCCTGTCATTCCCTCCGCACTGCCTGCGGCCACATAGACGATGAGCGAGGTAAGTAGGCGCGTGGTCAAGCGATGGCTTACAACTGCTGGGCTGGCGGTGTCCCTGGGGGACGGGTGTGTGGCGGATGATGAAGAGCACGCACAGTTCCTGAGGTGCTTCCATGCGTAGGGCGATTGTCGGCTTGGCGGCGACCGTTTTGCTGCTGGCCGGTGTCGTCGGCTGCGGTGAGGAGAAGAGCCGCGCCGAAGAAGCCTGGGAGCAGTCGGTGTCCCCCGAGCGGCTGTGCGGAGGTGCCGCGGTGTCAGCCCAGGCAGGTGAGGCGCTGGAGACGATCACCGGTTCTTCGCGGTTCGAGGCGTCGGGACGGACGTCCACGGTCGCCTACGCCGCGAAGGACCTGAGCGACCAGTTCACGTCCTCCGTCACGGCCCATGGGGACATCTGCCGCGTCTTCACCCCCGTCGGCGTGCCGGACGTCGATACGCGGATCACCTGGCGTCTGTCCGGAAGCGCCCCGAAGGGGGGACTGGATCCGAGATACACAGGGCTGAGGATGGGGGAACTGGCCGGTACGGCACCGGACCGCGCGTTCGTCACCTTCGCCTGTCGGAGCGGTGAACTGCCAGGCGTCGCGCCGGCCCACATCGACGTCCACGTCAATTACGGGGCCATACCCACGGAACCCGAAGGCGACGTCGAGGAGCTGAAGGACGCCTACGCGACCGTCGCGCACTCCTTCGCCCTGTCCATGGCGAAGGAGCTGGGCTGCGAGAACGACGGCGGCCTGAAGCCCCAGCCGGCCCTGGACGCCGCCTGACCCCGGCGCTCGGGTCCCGAGTCTCGGGGTCCGAGCGCCGGGTGCGGGCCTGTCACTCGTTCGAGGGTCGGGGGATGCCTGCGGGGCCGACGCTTGAGCTTCGGGCTTCGAGAGCTGAGACGCGAGGGCCGAGGTTCGAGACGTGTTGTGCATCCGGGGGGTAGGTAAGGGCTTTTGGGGAAACCTCCCCTCCCTCCCACCCCGTCACGGCCAGCAAGTATGACTAATCGTGACCGAGTTGCGGCGGAGAGTCGCGGCTGCTTACGGTGCCCACAACGAGACGACCCCGACACGGTGTTTGGCGCACCGGCCGGGGTCTGACCCAAGATCGATCCACCTAGAAAGACGATCCTGTGGCTATCCAGCACCTTAGCTCCGCCCCGCCCGCCCCCGCAGCCTCGCGCCCGTACCGCAAGGCCCACACCGGTTACGGCAAGCAGACGATCCCGGCCCGAGGCCCCTCCACCGCAGGCGCCTTCGCCTTCCTCCCCGAGCGGGAACGCTACGTCGCCGCGTATGTCGACCACCTGCCCGACGGCGCGGCCATGGACATCAAGTCGCTGGCCAAGGACCTGCCGCTGTATGGCCAGATGGCCATCGGCGCCGCGTTGCGCGCACTCGCCGTGGCCGGACACCTGCGCCGTGTCCGCTGCCGGGTCGAAGGGGCCGGGCAGTGCCGGTGGGTGACGCTCACCTACTGGTCCCGCACCGCCCACGACAACGAGTGGTGGACCGCCAGGCTCGCAGGCGATCCGGCCACCCCCGCACCCTCCGCCGAACCGGTGCCCGTACCCCAGCAGCGCACGGCGGAGCGACCCGCAGTGAACGCGCCCACGGCCGCCGCGGCCCCGTCCCCCGCCTACCTCGCCCTCGCCGAACTCGGCCGCAGCGAACCCCGCCTGACGCTCTCCGCCGCCGACTGCGCCGCGCTGGAACCGCTCGCCGCCGCATGGTTCGCGCGAGGCGTCACTGCCGACCACCTGACCTCGGCGCTCACGGCCGGGCTCCCCGAACGCGTCGGCTCACCCGTCGCCCTCGTACGCCGCCGCCTCACCGACAAGATGCCGCCCCACCTGCCCGCACCGACCCAGGGCCCGCCCGCCGCTCGTCCTGCGCGCGGACTTCTGGTCGAGTGCACCGACTGCGGCCGCCCCGGCCCGGCCGAAGCACTCCCGGACGGCCTCTGCCGCCCGTGTGCGACCGCGCACCAGTCGGCGGAGCCGTCAGGGGCCGCAGCCCCGGCCGAGATCGAACGCGACGTCCCGGCCCTCGTCGCCAGCCTCCGCAACCTGATGCGCACCCCCTGAGCAGTCGGGCTCCAGGCCGAGTTGGGCCATCACCAGCCCGTACAGCAGCTCCGCGTCCACGAACTCCCCTTCCTGCGGAGGTCCGCACCGCCAGCTCAGCGGATAGGTGTTGCCGTGAGCGGCGGGAATTCCCACGTACTGGTCGCGTGCCGCCGGGCCGAAGCGCTGCGCGCCGGGCGGCCAGTCGAAGTCCTGGCTCGCGCCGGGTTCCAGCAGGAAGTACGTCCACCGCGCCCCGCGATCTCCCGCACCCGGGCGCCATATCGCGGTATGGTGTTTGTATGGCCAGCAAGAAGGTAACCATCACCCTTGACGAATCCCTGGTCGAGGCACTGGCGGACGCCGCCGAGGAGGAGGGCATCCCTCTCTCCCGGCTCGTCGCCGGAGCGGCCGAGCGCGAACTGCGGCTGCGCGCAGGCCGAGCCGTCATCAGGGAGTGGCAGGATGAACAGGGCGGCTTCACCCCGGAGGAGCTCGCCGCCGCGCGAGCGGACATGGCGGCTGCCGACGCGGAGTACCTCGACGGTTCGGGGGCCTCCGCCGCGTGAATATCCCGTACCTCTACGACGCCGGGGCGCTCATCGCCATCGACAACAACGACCGGCGGATGTGGGCCCGCCACGGCCTGGCCCTCGACGACGGCCGGGACATCTACGTCCCCTCCGTCGTCGTCAGCCAGGCGTGGCGGGACGCCCGCCGCCAGGTGAGGCTCGGCAAGTTCCTCGCCGGATGCGACATCAGGCCGGTCGGCCTGGAAACCGCCAAGGCCACAGGCGTCCTGTGCGGCAAGGCAGGCACGGCCGACGTCGTCGACGCCACCGTCGTCGTCATGGCGTCCAGTCTCGGCGCGATCATCTGGACCTCCGATCCGGACGACATCCACGCCCTCATCGATGCCCTGGACATCAAGCCCGCCCCCGTCGTGCGCACCGTCTGACCTCCCGCGATCCCGGTCCGGAACCCTCTTCAAGAGTCAGTGCCAAGTCGGCACGTTCCCCGGAAAGCCCGGAATCAGCCAGAGAAGAGCCTCACTGTTCACGAGCGTGAGCGCGCGCAAGCGGGCGAGTGCCTATGTCTTCCGGATCCTGGAGATATCAGGAGGCCGAAGAGCGAGCCCGGCGGAAGGCGCAGTCAAAATCCTGAGGTGGTGGCAGGCCCGCGCGAGCAGAAACAGGCGCCCCCACGCCATGGGGGCGGCCGTCGCATTCCACTGGAGGCCGTGACCGGATTCGAACCGGTGTAACTCGAGTTGCAGTCGAGCCCCTGAACCACTCGGGCACACGGCCGTGCGTCTTCCTGATCTGCTGTCGACCGTACGGGCCCCGGGGGAGTGGGCCAAGGGGTCCGGGCGGGCAGCAACGTGACTGCCATACCGCGTTCATGAACGGCGGGTCCGGGCGTGATCATGGTCGTACGACGAAGGGACCAGCCGGATACCGACCATCGACAGGGGTCACCCGATGGTGTGGCCCTTACTCTGGGGCTCATGACTGCCCTGGAACCCCGTGACGCCGAGGTCACCGCCGCCCTCGTGGAGACCGAGCCCTCCGTCGCCGAACCGGCGGAGGGCGTCCTCGGGCGGACCTACCGGGCGCTCAGTATCGGCATCGTCTCCGTCGTCCTGCTCATCGCCTTCGAGGCGACCGCCGTCGGCACGGCGATGCCGGTCGCGGCCCGGGAGCTGCACGGCATCCCGCTCTACGCGTTCGCCTTCTCCGCCTACTTCACCACCAGCCTCTTCGCCATGGTGCTGTCCGGGCAGTGGGCCGACCGGCGCGGGCCGCTCGCCCCGCTCGCCACGGGTATCGGTGCCTTCGGGGCCGGGCTGGTGCTCTCCGGGACCGCGGCGAACATGTGGACGTTCATCCTGGGGCGGGCCGTCCAGGGCATCGGCGGCGGGCTCGTGATCGTGGCGCTGTACGTGGTCATCGGGCGGGCCTACCCGGAGCGGATCCGGCCGAGCATCATGGCCGGCTTCTCGGCGGCCTGGATCGTTCCGTCCGTCGTCGGGCCACTGGCCTCGGGGACCGTGACGGAACACCTCGGGTGGCGTTGGGTCTTCGTCGGCATCCCGGTCCTCATCCTCCTGCCGCTCGGCCTCGCGCTGCCCGCGATCCGGCGGATGGCGGGCGGGCCCGCCGACGCCGAGGCCGCAGCGGAGCCGTTCGACCGGCGCCGTATCCGGCTCGCGCTCGGGATCTCGGCGGGCGCCGGGCTGCTCCAGTACGCGGGGCAGGAGATCGGGTGGGCCTCACTGGTCCCGGCGCTGGCCGGTGCCGCGCTGCTCGTCCCCGCCGTGCGCGGGCTGCTGCCCGCAGGGACCGTGCGGGCCGCGCGAGGGCTGCCCGCCGTGATCCTGCTGCGGGGGATATCGGCCGGCTCGTTCATCGTCGCCGAGTCCTTCGTCCCGCTGATGCTCGTGACCCAGCGCGGCCTGTCCCCGACCCTGGCCGGCCTCTCGCTGGCCGCCGGCGGTCTGACCTGGGCGCTCGGCTCGTACGTCCTGGCCAGGCCCCGTCTGGAGCCGCACCGGGGGGCTCTCATGGTGGCGGGCATGGTGCTCGTGACGCTGTCGATCCTCGCCGCGCCCGCCGTGCTGATCGAGTCCGTACCGGTGTGGACACTGGCCGTGGTCTGGGGCTTCGGCTGCTTCGGCATGGGCATGGTGATCGCGTCGACGAGCGTGCTGCTGCTGAAGCTGTCGGCGCCGCAGGAGGCGGGGGCCAATTCGGCCGCCCTGCAGATCTCGGACGGCCTGTCCAACGCGCTGCTGCTCGCCGCGAGCGGCGCGGCGTTCGCCGCTCTCGGCGGCGGCGCGGTGGGTACGGCCGCCCACGGGGCTGTGGGCAGCGGTACGGCCACGGCCCACCCCGGGGCGTTCACGGTGGTGTTCCTGCCGATGGCAGCGGTGGCGCTGGTGGGGGTGTGGGTGGCTACTCGGGTGCGGACAGTTCCTTAGGACTGTGCGGTACCACGCGGGTACCGTTCGTCCATGGCTGGTCTGAATCTGAGGTTTACCGAGGAAGAGCTCGACGCCCTGCGCGCGCGTGCCGAGGCAGAGGGACGCAGTATGCAGTCCTTCGCCCACAATGCGGTGATCAGCGCCATAAACGAACACTCGCGCCTCTTCAACGAGGCAGCGGATCATGTACTCAAGGTCAGCGGGGAGCTGAACCGGAGGCTGGCCTGATGCGGTACCTGACACTGCCCGAGCTGCTGAACCTCGCGGCACGGCTGGGGGCGTCCGAGGTACGTGACTACGGGCTGCTCGAATCGGCACTGGCGCGCCCGCAGGCGAGCGTATTCGGCCAGGACGCTTATCCGGACGTGTGGCAGAAAGCCGCGGCGCTCATGGATCCCTGGCGCGTAACCACGCGCTTGTCGATGGCAACAAGCGCATCGCCTGGTACGCGACCTGGGTTTTCCTGCACATGAACGGGCATCCGCTCGACGCGGGCTTCGACGTGGACGAGGCCGAGCGGTTCGTGCTGGATGGGTGTCAAGGAACGCTGGACATGGCCAAGATCGCGGAGCGGCTGCCCGGCTTCGCCAGATAGCCGTCCCCTGTGAAGCGGGTCTCAGCACTGCCGAGCCACAGCTGATGCGTACGGGGTTCCGTCCCGCCCGCCGGTAGGGTGGCCCGGTTGTCGTATCGCGTACGGGCCGGCGACGGCCCGCACGGACAGCGCCCCACGTACCCGAGTGCCCCGAACCGGAGACCGTGACTACTACCGCCTCCCACCACCTCTCACCCGCCTTTCCCGGCCGCGCCCCCTGGGGGACGGCCGGGAAGCTGCGCGCCTGGCAGCAGGGTGCCATGGAGAAGTACATCCAGGACCAGCCGCGCGACTTCCTCGCGGTCGCGACCCCCGGCGCCGGGAAGACCACCTTCGCGCTGACCCTCGCCTCATGGCTGCTGCACCACCACGTGGTGCAGCAGATCACCGTCGTGGCGCCCACCGAGCACCTCAAGAAGCAGTGGGCGGAGGCCGCCGCCCGCATAGGCATCAAGCTCGACCCGGAGTACAGCGCCGGCCCCGTGAGCAAGGAGTACCACGGGGTCGCGATCACGTACGCCGGTGTCGGCGTGCGCCCCATGCTGCACCGCAACCGGTGCGAGCAGCGCAAGACGCTCGTGATCCTCGACGAGATCCACCACGCCGGTGACTCGAAGTCCTGGGGCGAGGCCTGCCAGGAGGCGTTCGACCCGGCGACGCGGCGGCTGGCGCTCACCGGTACGCCGTTCCGCTCCGACACCAACCCGATCCCCTTCGTCGCGTACGAGGAGGGCAACGACGGCATCCGCCGCTCCTCGGCCGACTACACGTACGGCTACGGCAACGCCCTCGCCGACGGCGTCGTCCGGCCCGTGATCTTCCTCAGCTACAGCGGCAACATGCGCTGGCGCACCAAGGCCGGGGACGAGATCGCCGCGCGCCTCGGTGAGCCGATGACCAAGGACGCCATCGGGCAGGCCTGGCGCACCGCGCTCTCGCCCACCGGCGACTGGATCCCCAACGTGCTGTCCGCCGCCGACAAGCGGCTGACCGAGGTGCGCAAGGGCATCCCGGACGCGGGCGGGCTCGTCATCGCGACGGACCAGGAGTCGGCGCGCGCCTACGCCAAGATCCTCAAGTCGGTCACCGGGGAGAAGCCCACGGTGGTTCTCTCCGACGAGAAGGCCGCGTCCAAGAACATCGACAAGTTCAGCCAGGACGACTCGCGCTGGATGGTCGCGGTGCGGATGGTGTCCGAGGGCGTCGACGTCCCGCGTCTCGCGGTCGGCGTGTACGCCACGACCATCTCGACCCCGCTCTTCTTCGCCCAGGCCGTCGGCCGTTTCGTACGGTCGCGGCGCCGGGGCGAGACCGCCTCCGTCTTCGTGCCGACCATCCCGATGCTCCTCGACTTCGCGAACGAGATGGAGGTCGAGCGCGACCACGTGCTCGACAAGCCGAAGAAGGGCAGCGACGAGGAGAACCCGTTCGCCGAGGAGGACCAGCTCCTCGCGGACGCGGAGAAGCTCGAGGACGAGGAGACCGAGGAGCAGCTGCCCTTCGAGGCGCTCGAGTCCGACGCGGTCTTCGACCGGGTGCTGTACGACGGCGCCGAGTTCGGCATGCAGGCGCACCCGGGGAGCGAGGAGGAGCAGGACTACCTGGGTATCCCCGGTCTCCTCGAACCCGACCAGGTGCAACTGCTGCTCCAGAAGCGGCAGACCCGGCAGATCGCGCACAGCCGCCAGAAGCCGGCTTCGGAGGCCGACCTTTTGGAGAAGGCGGCCGAGGACCGGCCGGTGGTCACGCACAAGAAGCTGCTGGAGCTGCGCAAGCAGCTCAACACCATGGTGTCGGCCTACACACACCAGAGCGGCAAGCCGCACGGGGTGATCCACACCGAGCTGCGGAGGGTGTGCGGCGGGCCGCCCAGCGCGGAGGCGACGGCGGGGCAGATCCAGGACCGGATCAAGAAGGTCCAGGAGTGGGCCACCCGGATGCGGTGACCCCGCCCTGACGGGCCCCGGTGCGGGGCGGAGCGATCCGCCTCGCACCGGGGCCCGCTGTGTTATTCGGGCAGGGCGTCGGGCACGTTGGTGGGAAGGTTGGCCTCAGCGGCGCAGCCGAGTTTGTCGGCAAGGGCGCGGGACACGGAGTTGAGGACGGTCAGGCGTCCACGTCCGTCGGGATTGACCTGGTCCCGCGCGGAGTACATGTCCGCTTTCACGTAGGGCATCGTTCCTGTGGGTCCTTCCGTTAGGCATGCGAAGTAGAGCGTGGAGCCCTTGTCGCCCTTCGCGGAAGCGAACAGCCCGAGAGGAAAGAACAGTTCGCCCGAGTCGCTCGCTCTGTCCTCTTCGACCGTGTCGGGATGACTCTTCTGTGACTGGAAGCTGATGTCGAGAAGGGGGAAGTCGCTCCCGTCATCAGCCTTGTAGATGACACAGTCGTTCTTCTCGGTCGGCTTGGCGTGCAGGGTTTCCGCTGCCCTTTCCAGAGAGAACGTGTTCGGAATGCCGGATCGCTTGGTCCCCTGGCTTTCGGCGAACCGGTCCGTGCCGCCGAGGCTTTCCAGCGCGGCCGCCGCGGCCGTGTCCAGCGTTCCGTCGCACACCTGGGAGGCTGAGAGCGCGTCCGGCTTCTCCGTACCGTCGTCGCCCCCGCAGGCTGTCGCACCGCTGGTCACCAGCAGCACACCGGTCAAGGCCCGGAGCAGTCTCTTCCTCATGGGCGGTTCAATCGCATGCGCTCTGCGTGCTTCCCCGCCGCCTCTGATTTCAGCTGCTCCCATTCGTCCCACGCCATTGGCGGTGAAGCCTCCCCTGGTGACGATAATTCCCGCATGTCCCTCTTGTGGTGGGTATGCAGAGGAATGGTCTACCTGTCGAGTCCGACAGTTACCTCGCGAGTCGACCATGAATCGCAGGATCAACTCCTGATGTGCGGTGAATTTGCGACACCCGGAGTGGTGGGGTTCGGTATGAGAAGTCTTGATATGCCTCCCGCTACGGTCCGGGAGGGGTGACGTCCGGCGTGGATGCCTGCCCCGGCGGCGGCGGTGGGGCGCGCGCCGGTGCCGAGGGGGCGCGTGAGGGCGTGGCGGCCGCCGGGCCGGGAAATTTTTTGGGACAATTATTTACGCTGTGTTAACAATCGTTCACTCGTCATGCACGGAGCGTTGTCATCGCGTCACCCGACTTGAACGCGCGTAGATGTTCGCGTTCCGGACGGTCCGCCGCTGACCGGCGGTTATGTCACGCCGCCCCGGGCGGAGACCGGATTCTGGACGAGGTCTTCCGCTGAGCGGACTCCCTCGCTAATGTCCCCGAAACAATGAACGCCCCGTGGCAGTGTGGCCGCGGAGCGCAGCCGGTGCCATGGCCAGTCGGCGGCCTCTCGGTGCGTCGCCGCGGGACCGGCGTCGGCACCCGGAGAGACAACCGCCCCGCTCATCACGAGGGAGAGGGCGTCGTGACCGCGGAGACTTCTCAGACGCTCGACCGGGGACTGCGTGTCCTCAAACTGCTCGCCGATACCGACCACGGCCTGACCGTCACCGAGTTGTCGAACAAACTCGGCGTCAACCGCACCGTGGTCTACCGACTGCTCGCCACCCTGGAACAGCACGCGCTCGTCCGGCGTGACCTGGGCGGCCGGGCCCGAGTGGGTCTGGGCGTGCTGCGTCTGGGCCGGCAGGTGCACCCCCTCGTCAGGGAGGCGGCACTTCCCGCGCTGCGTTCGCTGGCCGAGGACATCGGGGCCACCGCGCACCTCACCCTCGTCGACGGTGCGGACGCGCTCGCGGTCGCCGTCGTCGAGCCCACCTGGACCGACTACCACGTGGCCTACCGGGCCGGCTTCCGTCACTCCCTGGACAGGGGCGCCGCGGGCCGGGCCATCCTCACCGCCCGGCAGAAGACGGCCGATCATCCGGGCTACACGCTCACCCAGGGCGAGCTCGAAGCCGGTGCCTGCGGGGCTGCGGCCCCGCTGGTCGGGGTCTCGGGCGTGGAGGGCAGCGTGGGCGTGGTGATGCTCGCGGACGCCGTACCGGAACGCGTCGGGCCGAGGGTCCTCGACGCTGCCCGTGAGGTCGCCGACGCGCTGCGGTGAGGACCGGGCCGCTCCAGTGGCTCAGGCCCGCCGCCCTGGTCACGCCGGGGCGGTCGGGGCCGGAGGCGGGCGGCGGATAGATTGGACGGGTGGCCATTCGTCTCTCCCGCCCCCGCACTCTCGCCCTCTGCGCGCTGCCCGTCCTCGCGCTGTTCGGCACGGCAGCCTTCGCGCCGCTGCCGTTCACCGTGGCGCAGCCCGGCAGTACCGCCGACGTCCTGGGGGACGACAAGGGGAAGCCGGTCATCACGATCAAGGGCGCGCCGACTCGCAGCACCGATGGTGAGCTGCGGATGACGACGATCCTCGCGACGGCGCCGACGGCTGACATCCGGGTCGGGGACGTGGTGGACAGCTGGTTCCGGACGGACCGGGCGGTCATGCCGCGCGACTCCGTCTACCCGACCGGCGGCTCCGAGAAGGAGATCGAGCGGCACAACCTCCAGGACATGAAGGAGTCGCAGAACGTCGCCGTCGACGCGGCCCTGAACTACCTGGACAGGAAGCCCGGTTCGGTGGACATCACCCTGAACCTCGCCGATGTCGGAGGGCCCAGCGCGGGGCTGTTCTTCTCGCTCGGCATCATCGACAAGCTGGCCGGCAACGGCTCCGGCGGCGATCTGACCGGCGGCCGCAGCGTCGCCGGTACGGGGACGATCAAGGCCGACGGCGCGGTCGGCGCGGTCGGCGGGGTCTCCCTGAAGACGCAGGCCGCCCGGCGCGACGGCGCGACCGTCTTCCTGGTGCCGAAGGCCGAATGCACGCAGGCGAAGGCCGAGCGGCCCGACGGTCTGCGGCTGATCCCCGTCACGACGCTGAAGAGCGCGGTGTCCTCGCTGCGGGCTCTCGACCAGGGGGGCAAGGTCCCGAGCTGCTGACCTGCGGCTCCGGTCCCTCCATACCGCGCCACGCGGGGAAGATCAGCGGACTCGGCGTGGCCAGGAAGTACACCCCGCCCATGGCGAGCAGCGCCCCCGTCGCCCCCGCGCCCTCGACCAGGAGACCCGCGGCCAGTCCGCCCACCGGCATGGCGAGCTCGCAGCCCGCGGTGAGCGCCCCGGACACCCTGCTGCGAAGCCCCCCGGCCGGCGCTCCCCGTCGTCTCCAGGACGAACCACGGTACGCCGATGAGGATGAGCGAAGTGCCCGCCGTGGATATGGAGTTGGCCGCCAGGACGGCGGCCGGCGGTGTGCGGTGCCGGACCGGTCTCCCCCCCCGCCCACGGTCAGGCCGTTCGTGCGGCGCGGGCGGGGGCGGGCCCGGCCTGTGCCAGGCGCAGGCCCAGTTCGACCAGCCTCCAGCCCATCCGCTGGCGCAGCCCGGCGCGGGCAGGGGTGAAGTCGGCTGCTTCGCGCCGGAGTTCGGCGGAGCGGTAGGTGTGGAGCAGCAAGTGGACGTCGCTGTGCATGGCGGTGATCCCCTCAGTCGGTGGGACGCGGGAACATGTGCAGGTGGGTGCGGACGACGGCCGATCCCTCGGCGTCGTCGGGGACGCGGTTCTGGTAGCTGTGGACCAGCTCGTGCATCTTCTCCGCGAGCTCCTGCGAGAGTTCGGGCGTGAGGCGCAGCTTGAAGTCACTGAGCTCCCAGGCCCGGCGCCATTCCTCGGGCCATTCGTGCATCGTCCCCAGCCAGGTGTTCAGTTCCTGGCCGTGCGTGGTCGCGATCTCGTGGAGCACCACTCCGACGGCGCCACGCACCTCGGCGTCCGGGTGTTCCAGGAAGCTGCTGGTGCTGAAGGTGTTGCCGATGTGGACGGCCTTCCACCACCGCTCGCGCCCCTTGCCGCGCTCCGGGTCGTCCTCGACGAAGCCGTACGCCGCGAGTTGGCGCAGGTGGTAGCTGGTGGCCCCGCTGGACTCGCCGAGCCGGTCGGCGAGTCCAGAGGCAGTGGCCGGACCGAACTCCCTGAGGGCGTTCAGCAGCCGGATGCGCAGAGGGTGGGCGAGGCCACGCAGGCTGCGGGTGTCGACGTGGTGGATCCTCGGGTCGTCGGCGTACGGGGTCGGCCGGCGTTCGGGCTCGTTCGGTGGCATGCCACGACCATAGAGTTGCAAAGACTGCTTTGCAACACATTTTTTGCAACGACTTCTTTGGAACTCCTGGTTCCGCTCGGCCCTCCGCTCAGCCCTCCTTGATGAATCCTTCCTTCACCAGCCAGTCCTTCGCCACCTCGTGCGGGTCCTGCCCGTCCACGTCGACCTTCGAATTCAGCTCCTGCGCGAGCTGCGTCGTCAGCTTCTTCGTGACCGGCGCCAGCAACTCGGTCATCTCGGGATACTTGTCGAGGGTCGCCGTGTGGATGGCGGGGGCGGCGTTGTAGTTGGGGAAGAACTGCTTGTCGTCCTCCATGACGTCCAGGTTCATCGCCTTGATGCGGCCGTCGGTGGTGTACACCTCACCCAGCAGGCAGGAGTCGGACTCCGACACCTGGGTGTAGATGATCCCGGCGTCCATCTTCTGGATGTTCGAGGCCGGCAGCTTCATCCCGTACTTCTTCTGCATGCCCGGCAGTCCGTCGTCACGTGACGCGAACTCGTTCTCCACGCAGACCGTGACGGCCTTCGGGTCCTTCTTCGCGAGCGCGGCCACGTCCGAGAGCGTCTTCAGCTTGTACGTGGCGTTGTTCTTCTTGCTGATGGCCAGGGCGTACGTGTTGTCGAGGGTGGCCGGTGCCAGCCAGGTCACCCCGTGGCCCAGGTCCTCGTCGCGGACCGCCTTCCACTGCTTCTGCGGGTCGACGATCGGCTCGGCATGGCCCAGATAGGTGATCCACGCCGTACCCGTGTAGTCGTACAGCGCGTCGGCCTCGCCCTTGACGACGGCCTCGCGCGCGCTGATCGAACCAGGCAGGTTCGTCCGGTCCAGGACCTCGGCGCCGGCCGCCTTGAAGACCAGGCCCAGGATCTGCCCGAGGATGATGTTCTCGCTGAAGTTCTTCGAGGTCACGGTCAGGGACGCGCCCTTGAGCGGCTTCCCCTTCCCGACCGATCCCGGTTCCACCTCGTCCACCAGCGGCGATCCGCTCTTCAGCCCGCACCCCGTGAGCAGGAGGGCGAGCGCGGCCGCCGATGCCAGGCCCGTACGTACCCTCACGCTTCCTCCAGTCCGCGCGGCGTCAGCCACAGTTCGACCAGCGAGGCCAGCCAGTCCACCAGCAGGGCCAGCACCACCGTCAGTACGGATCCGAGCACCAGCACGGGCATGCGCTGCGTCTGGATCCCCGAGGTGATCAGGTCGCCCAGCCCGCCACCGCCACCGAAGGTGGCGAGGGTCGCCGTACCGACGTTGAGCACCAGCGCCGTGCGTACGCCCGCGAGGATCAGCGGGACGGCGAGCGGCAGTTCGACCTTGGTGAGGGTGCCCATCGCCGACATCCCGATGCCCCGGGAGGCCTCCACGAGGGTCGGTTCGATCGAGTTCAGTCCCGCCACCGTGTTGGAGAGCACCGGCAGGACCGCGTAGATCACCATGCCGATGATCGCCGTGGAGGGGCCGATGCCCAGCCAGATCACCAGCAGGGCCAGCAGCCCGATCGCGGGCGTCGCCTGGCCGATGTTGGCGAGGGCCGTGACCCAGGGGGCGGCCTTCTTGAGGCGGCGCCGGGTCAGCGCGATGCCGAGCGGGATGGCGATGATCAGCACCCAGAACGTGGAGATCGCCGTCAGCCTGACGTGCTGCCACCAGCGCACTTCGACGTTGTCGCCGGCCAGCGAGTTCTGCGCGATCGAGTCGAGGTCGACGTGGGTGATCCACAGATACGTCGCCACGAGGACGACCGCGAGGACGGCCGGCACCAGCGCGAGCTTCTTCCAGGTGATCCGGCGCGCCGGGCCGGACGGCGGCGGAGAGGGCTCGGCCTCCTCGTCACGGAAGGCGTGGCCTCCCACGTCGTGCTCTCCGGGGGGCCGTGCGCCCTTGGGGGGCGCGTGATGACTGGGGGTCATAGCCCGCTGCCACCGCCCTCCAGCTCCTGCTCCGTCCGGTGGGCACGCAGCACCTCCAGATCGTGCTCGTGCTCCATCGCGGTGAGCCGGTCGTCCTCCAGGAGTTCCTGTACGGAATTCATCAGGGTGTGCATGTCGACGACGCCGATGAACTCACCGCGCCGCCCCGTCACGGCGACCCGCCCGCCGCTGTCGGTCAGCACCGCCTCCAGCGCGTCGTGCAGCGTCGCGTCCCGGGTCACCGTGTCGTGCACCAGCTGCCCGGCCCTGGCGAGCGAGCCCTTGGCCCGCATCAGGTCGCCGCGCCGCAGCCACTTGTACGGACGGTTGCGGCGGTCCAGCATCAGCAACTCGTTGTGCTGGCCGTCGCGCAGCTTGTTGAAGATCGACTGGAGCGGGTCCTCGACGGTCACCGTGGGGAAGTCGGCGATCCCCACGTCCCGTACGCGGGTGAGGTTGAGCCGCTTCAGGGCCGCGCCCGCCCCCACGAAACCGGAGACGAAGTCGTCCGTCGGATTGGTGAGGATGGCCTCCGGGGTGTCGAACTGCGCGATGTGCGAACGCTCCCGCAGCACCGCGATCCGGTCGCCCAGCTTGATCGCCTCGTCGAAGTCATGGGTGACGAAGACGATCGTCTTGTGCAGCTCGTGCTGGAGCCGGATCAGCTCGTCCTGGAGGTGATCGCGGGTGATCGGGTCGACCGCCCCGAACGGCTCGTCCATCAGCAGCACCGGCGGGTCCGCGGCCAGTGCCCGCGCCACCCCCACACGCTGCTGCTGGCCACCGGAGAGCTGGCGGGGGTACCGACCGTGGAACTCCCGGGGGTCGAGACCGACCAGATCGAGCATCTCCTCGACCCGGTCCTTCACCCCGGACTTCGACCAGCCGGTCATCTTCGGCACGAGGGCGATGTTCTCCGCGACCGTCATGTGCGGGAAGAGACCGGAGGACTGGATGGCGTAGCCGATCTTGCGGCGCAGCTTCACCGGGTCCATGTCGGTGACGTCCTCGTCGTTGATCCTGATCCGCCCGGACGTCGGCTCGATCAGGCGGTTGATCATCTTCAGCGTGGTGGACTTCCCGCAGCCGGAGGGGCCCACGAGAATCACGGTCTCACCGGCCTTGATGTCCATGGACACGTTGTCCACGGCGGGAGCGGGACTGCCGGGATAGGACTTGCTGAGGTTCTCCAGCTGGATGGTGGCGCCCGAGGTGGCGGGGCGGGGCGGAGCCGCCTCCGGCGATCCGGTGGCGGTCTCAGGCACGGATCCCCCTAGGGATGGTGAGCCGCCCGAGCAGTACGTACGCGGCGTCGAAGAGCAGGGCGAGGATGACGATGCCGATCGTGCCGGCGAGGACCTGATTGATGGCGTTGGCACTTCCGAGTGAGGCGAGCCCGCGGAAGATCTCGTTGCCGAGACCGGGGCCCGATGCGTACGCGGCGATGGCGGCGATGCCCATCAGCATCTGGGTGGCGACCCGGATGCCGGTGAGGATGGGCGGCCAGGCGAGCGGCAGCTCCACCTTGAGCAGCCGCCTGGTCCGGGACATCCCGATGCCCTTCGCCGCGTCGACGAGGGACGGGTCGACCCCGCGCAGCCCGACGATGCAGTTACGGACGATGGGAAGCAGCCCGTACAGGGTCAGGATGATCACCGTGGGTGGGACCCCGAGGCCGACCAGTGGGATCAGCAGGCCGATCGCCGCGAGCGAGGGGATGGTGAGGATCGCCGAGGTGGACGTGATCGCCAGTGCGCCGCCCCAGCCGCTGCGGTAACTGACCACACCGATCAGGACGCCGAGCACCGTGGCGATGACCATGCACTGGAAGACGGCGCTGACGTGCTGGAACGCGTCGGTGAGCAGCTGTTGATGCCTGGTGCCCAAATACTCCCAGAAGTTCACATGGTGCTCCCTAGGCTCAGTCGATGTTCTCTGCAGCCTGCTCAACCAGCGGGATAATACGCAGTGGCACCGGGTTTTCCATGACGATCGCCGTGGAGGCCCGGACGATGCCATCAAAGCCGACGACCAGGTCGATCACCCGCTGGAGATCGGCGTTCGAGCGGGCGACGAGCCGGCAGAGCATGTCCCCGTGGCCGGTTGTGGTGTGCAGTTCCAGCACCTCGGGCACGCCACGCAAATGGGCCCTCACATCGGTGCCTTGGCCCTGTTTGATCTCCAGCGTGGCGAACGCGGTGACGGGGTAGCCGAGCGCCGCCGGGTCCACGTCCGGGCCGAAGCCGCGGATGACGCCATTGGACTGAAGACGGTCCAGCCTCGCCTGCACCGTCCCGCGCGCCACTCCGAGCCGCCGTGACGCCTCGAGTACGCCGATACGGGGCTCACGGGCCAGCAGCACGATGAGCCGGCCGTCCAGTCGATCGATCGCCATGATCCGCCTTCCGATGGTCAGCCTGTACAGACAGCCCGCCCATCCTGGCGCCGTGCTGCACAGATTGACCAGCGGACCAGTGAACTGTTGCGCACCTTGCGAAGCGGCGGGAACCTTCGGACATGACTGAGACTGTGCACACCACCCCCGACACCGCCCGGCAGGCCGACCCCTTCCCGGTCAAGGGAATGGACGCGGTGGTCTTCGCGGTGGGCAACGCCAAGCAGGCGGCGCACTACTACTCGACCGCCTTCGGCATGAAGCTCGTCGCCTACTCCGGACCGGAGAACGGCAGCCGCGAGACCGCGAGTTACGTGCTGACCAACGGCTCCGCCCGCTTCGTCCTCACCTCCGTCATCAAGGCGTCCACCGAATGGGGCACCTTCCTCGCCGACCACGTGCACGCGCACGGCGACGGCGTGGTCGACCTCGCGATCGAGGTCCCCGACGCCCGCGCGGCCTACGCCTACGCCGTCGAGCACGGCGCGCGGGGCGTCACCGAGCCGCACGAGGTCAAGGACGAGCACGGCACGGTCGTCCTGGCCGCCATCGCCACCTACGGGAAGACCCGTCACACGCTGGTCGAGCGCGGCGGCTACGACGGGCCGTACCTCCCCGGCTACGCGGCCGCGGACCCGATCGTGGAGCCGGCCGCCAAGAGGACCTTCCAGGCCGTCGACCACTGTGTCGGCAACGTCGAGCTCGGCCGGATGAACGAGTGGGTGGCCTTCTACAACACGGTCATGGGCTTCACCAACATGAAGGAGTTCGTGGGCGACGACATCGCCACCGAGTACTCCGCCCTGATGTCGAAGGTCGTCGCCGACGGCACGCTGAAGGTGAAGTTCCCCATCAACGAGCCGGCGATCGCGAAGAAGAAGTCGCAGATCGACGAGTACCTGGAGTTCTACGGCGGCGCGGGCGTCCAGCACATCGCGCTCGCCACGAACGACATCGTCGCGTCCGTGAAGGCCATGCGGGCCGCCGGGGTGAAGTTCCTGGACACCCCGGACTCGTACTACGACACCCTGGGGGAGTGGGCGGGCGAGACCCGGGTGCCCGTGGAGACGCTGCGCGAGCTGAAGATCCTTGTCGACCGGGACGAGGACGGCTACCTGCTGCAGATCTTCACCAAGCCGGTCCAGGACCGCCCGACGGTCTTCTTCGAGATGATCGAGCGGCACGGCTCGATGGGCTTCGGCAAGGGCAACTTCAAGGCCCTGTTCGAAGCGATCGAGCGCGAGCAGGAGAAGCGCGGCAACCTGTAGCCACCGCGCGGAAGGGGCCCCTCTCCCGGACGGTTTCCAGGAGACGGGCCCCTTCCGCACGCGGTCACGGGGTCGCCGTGGCGCCGGGCTTCGCCCGTGGAGCCGGGGCCGCCGGCTGCGAGGGCTCCGTCCGGGGCTTCTTCTCAGGCTCCGGCGAGGGCTCCGGCGACGGCTCCGGCTCGGCGGACGGCTCCGGGGCAGGCTCCGGCCCGGCGGACGGCTCCGGAGCCGACGGCTGCATGTCCGCCGGCCCGCCCGCCGCCGGTTCGCCCAGGGCGTCCAGGGCCTCCCGCGCCAGCGGCGCGGCCAGCGGTGAGAAGTCAGGGTTCGTGCGGAGGGCCTCCTCCAGATGACCACGGGCCGGGCCGTCCTGGCCTAGGGAGCTCTCGATCACGCCCAGGTGGTAGGCGTACGAGGCGTCCCGTACGCCGCTCTCCACGGCCCGCTCCGCGTACTGCACGGCCTCCTCGCTCCGGCCCGCCCGGTGCAGCGCCCAGGCCAGCGTGTCCGCCACCGCCGAACTGCGGCGCTGCGCCGCCCACTCGGTGCGCATCAGCTCCACCGCTGCCTCGGCGTCGCCGTGGTCGGCCTCGAAGCGGGCCTCGGTCAGCGACTCGTCGACCCCGGCCGATCGCGCCCGCGTGAGGAGCTCGCGGAGTCGCGCGTACTGCGTGTGTGCGTCGCCGTCCAGGTCCAGTGACTCGTACAGCTCACCCAGTTCCAGTACGTACTCGGGGCGGGGCAGCTTCGTCGTCACCGTCCGGTAGTCCACCAGCGCCTCGTCCGTGCGGTCCAGGGCCACCAGGGCGCGGGCCCGCCCCGCGAGGGAGGCGAGGTGGCCGCGGTCGGTGCGCAGGGCCGCGTCGTACTGCGCGAGGGCCTCCACCGGCTCCCCGCGCTCCGCGGCGAGGTCCCCGAGGCGGTGCAGGGCCGCCGCCTTCGCGGCCGGAGCGGTGGCGCGGTCCGCCGCCTCCTGGGCGGTGGCCAGGGCGTCCTCGCGCCAGCCCTGGTTGCGGTACATCTCGGAGGCCCTGGCCAGGGCGGGGGCTCCCTTGCGCAGGGTGCCGAACTTCTCCGTCGCCCTGCCCGCCGCCGCGTACTCGCCGAGGCCGTTGTAGGCGTCGATCAGCACCGGGTACGCCGTCCAGTTCTTCGGCTCCCGCGCGCGGACCGTCTCGCCCCACTTCTTCGCGGCGAGGAAGTCGTTCCGGGCGTTGGCGAGCGCCCCGAGACCCACCCAGGCCTCCGCGTTCCCGCGCTCACCCGGCTGGGCGGCCAGCGAACGCTGGAGTGCCTGCTCGGCCCGGGTGTAGTACGCCGCGTCCGCGGACCGCCGCCCCCACTCCACGTACGCCGTACCGAGCACCGCCCAGGACGGGGCGTCCGAAGGGTGGGTCTCCACCCACGTCTGCCGGTCGCCGATCAGGGCCGTCAGGTCGGACAGGGAAGCGGGGGAACCGGCAGCCGCCGCGGCCTCGGCCCGCGCCACGGGCCCCGGCACGGGAGGCGAAACCTCCTCGGTGTCGTCCGGCACGATGATCACCGCACCGGTCACGAGCACGGCGCCGGCGATCGCGCCGAACGCCGCCCTGCGCAGGGTCGTGCGCATCGGTGCGGGAGGCGGTGGAACGGACGTCGCACCCTGGGGCGGCAGGGTGGAGGAGGGCGGCTCCGGGTTCTGCTGCGGCTTGGCATCCATGGTCATCACTCTGCGTCAGTACGAAGATCGCATCGCGCTGCACGAACGCTGGCGCAGACGGGTTCACACCATTGGCCCTGGGTGCCACGCTGGGAAGATGGACGATCTTCTCGAACGACTGCGTGCGGGACTTCCGGCCGAGGCGCTCCTCACGGATCCGGACGTCACCGCCTCGTACGCCCATGACATGGCGAGCTTCTGCGACGCGGGCGCACCCGCCGTGGTGGTGCTGCCGCGCACGGTCGAGGAGGTCCAGCACGTCATGCGGACCGCCACCGCCCTGCGGATCCCCGTCGTCCCCCAGGGTGCGCGGACCGGCCTCTCGGGAGCGGCCAACGCCTCCGACGGGTGCATCGTGCTCTCCCTGGTGCGGATGGACCGGATCCTGGAGATCAGCCCGGTCGACCGGATCGCCGTCGTCGAGCCGGGCGTCATCAACGCCACGCTGTCCCGCGCCGTCAACGAACACGGGCTGTACTACCCGCCGGACCCGTCCAGCTGGGAGATGTGCACGATCGGCGGCAACATCGGCACCGCGTCCGGCGGGCTGTGCTGCGTCAAGTACGGCGTCACCGCAGAGTACGTCCTGGGCCTGGAGGTCGTCCTGGCCGACGGGCGGCTGCTGAACACCGGTCGGCGCACCGCGAAGGGCGTCGCCGGATACGACCTCACCCGGCTCTTCGTCGGTTCGGAAGGCAGCCTCGGCATCGTGGTCAAGGCCGTCCTCGCGCTGCGGCCCCAGCCTCCACAGCAGCTCGTGCTCGCCGCCGAGTTCCCCTCCGCGGCAGCCGCCTGCGACGCGGTGTGCCGGATCATGGAGCGCGGACACACTCCGTCACTCCTCGAACTGATGGACCGCACAACCGTCCGCGCCGTCAACGCGATGGCGTCCATGGGCCTGCCTGAGACCACCGAGGCGCTGCTGCTCTGCGCCTTCGACACACCCGACCCGGCGGCCGACCTCGCCGCCGTCGGGGAACTGTGCACCGAGGCGGGCGCCACCGAGGTCGTGCCCGCCGACGACGCGGCCGAGTCCGAACTCCTGCTGCAGGCGCGCCGGCTCTCCCTGCCCGCCCTGGAGACCGTCAAGTCCGCCACGATGATCGACGACGTGTGCGTGCCGCGCTCCCGGCTGGGCGCGATGATCGAGGGGACCGCCGCGATCGCCGATAAGTTCGGGCTCACCATCGGCGTCTGCGCCCACGCGGGCGACGGCAACACCCACCCCGTCGTCTGCTTCGACCACACGGACGCCGACGAGTCCCGCAGGGCCCGCGAGTCCTTCGACGAGATCATGGCGCTGGGCCTCGAACTGGGCGGCACCATCACCGGTGAACACGGCGTCGGCGTACTGAAGAAGGAATGGCTCGCCCGCGAACTGGGCGAGGTGGGGGTCGAGTTGCAGCGCGGCATCAAGGCGGCCTTCGACCCGCTCGGGCTGCTCAACCCCGGCAAGCTGTTCTGACGGCCGCGCGCCACCGCTCAGGCCTCGCCGTCCTGCGGTTCGTCCTGCGACCAGGGATCGCTCAGCCACAGGTCGTCGGCCGGCAGCGGGGTGAGCAGCTCGGCGAGGGCCCCGTCCAGTCCGAGCAGGGTGCTCTCGGTCCCCGGCGGCACCACCCGCAGGGTGCGTTCCGCCCAGGCGGCCACGGCGGTGGACGGCAGCTCCAGGAGGGCGTTGCCGTCGGGCGAGGTGAGCGCGACACAGATGAGGGCCTGGTCCTCGACGTTGGTCGGCCAGATCCGTACGTCCCCGTGCCCGCAGGGCCGGAACACCCCCTCCACCAGCAGCTCACGGGCGAACGTCCAGTGCACGGGTGCCTCGGAGCCGACGTGGAAGGTGATGTGCACGGCGTACGGGTCGTCGGTGAAGTAGGAGAGCCGGGCGGGTACGGGGACGGACCGCTCGGGCGACAGGACCAGCTTCACTTCCAGCTCGCGTTCCACGGCGTTCTGCATGGGGTGCACGACCTTCCGATACTCGTAGGGGCCGGTCCTGTGACCGGTCCGCACAAGGAGAGAGCGCCCTCCCGGGCGTCTATGACGCGACTTCCCAGAAAAACTTCCCCGGACCCTGAAAGTGGTCCAAACGGCAGGACAGGCACGGGGGTGCTCGGCCGTCTGATAGATGTGGACCCTTGTATTGAGGCCTCGAAGAGATACGGGACCACGGTGATGAGCGCCCCAACCCCGGCACCCGGTGACGAAAGCCCCCGCGAGGGCTACTACCCCGACCCGTCCATTCCCGGATACGTCCGGTTCTGGAACGGTGCTTCGTGGGTCCCCGGCACGAGCCGGCCCGCGCCCCCGCAGGGCGCGACGACCCCAGCGACGCCCCCCGCCCAGGCGGCCGACGCGGAACCTCCGCGCCCGGCTCCGGTGGACGAGACCGGACCGATGTACCTGGACGAGGCGGAGGAGGCCGACGGGAGGGACGGTGGAGCGGGCGCCGGTGAGGCGGACGTGGCCCCCGGCCGGCCCGGGCCGGCGCCCGCCTGGCAGGCCGACACCTCCCGGCAGACCGGCTTCGGCGGTGAACGCGACCACCGCGTGTCCTGGGGCGGCCCGGACCCGCGTACGCCCGGACCCGCAGCGTCGTCGCCGTCCACGTCACCGGCCGCCGCGTCCGCCCCGGTGCCGGCCACGCGACGACCCGCCGCCTCGGCCCCGGTGGAGGGCGCGCCCGCCGATCCCCGGCGGCCCGACGCCCCGGACCCGACGCGCGGCGCCCTGCCCGGTATGCGGGACGGCGACGACGGGGTCACCGACGGCACCGTCGCCATCCGCGTCGACCGGCCCGGCGGCGGCGGCGACTCCGGCCGCCCGCCGACCGACGGTACGGTCACGATCCGCGCGGTGGGCCCCGGCGCCGCCTCGCGCCCGCCGCGTCCGCGCGAAGGGGGGCCCGCCCCCGCCGACGGCACGATGGCGATCCGGGCCCTGCCGCCCGGCGGCACCCCGCAACCCCCGGCCCCCGCGCCGTCGCCCCTCCCGCCGCAGGCACTGCCTCCGGGGCTGAGCACGCCTCTGACACCGGGCCCGGGCGGCGGCTCCACACCCTGGCCGCAGCAGGTCCACCAGCTCGCCCAGCCCGAGCAGGCGGCCCGCCCGCAGCAGCCCAGGCCCCAGCAGCAGAGCCCTGTGCCCGGTCAGCAGCAGAGCCCTGTGCCGGGTCAGCAGCAGGGTGTCAGGCCCGAACAGCAGCAGCCCGTCGTGCCCTGGAAGCCCCCGGTGGACGACCCCTTCCAGCAGCTCGCGCGGTCCCAGGCCTCCGCCAGGCCCGCCGGGCTCGGCAAGCGGCTGGCCGCCCGGCTCCTCGACACGGTCGTGCTCGGCGTGTTCGTCGGCGCGATCGGTTTCCCGCTGGTCACCCGGGCGATGGACCACGTCGACCAGAAGATCGAAGAGGCGAAGACGTCCGGCGAGACGGTCACCGTCTGGCTCCTGGACTCCACCACGGCCGGACTGTTCGGCGGGCTGCTCGCCGCCTTCCTGATCCTCGGTTTCGTCCTGGAGGCCGTGCCCACCGCCAAGTGGGGCCGCACGCTGGGCAAGAAGCTGTGCGGTCTCGACGTGCGGGACATCGAGTCCCACGACACCCCGAGCCTGGGCGCGGCACTGCGCCGCTGGCTGGTGTACGGGGTGCTGGGTCTGGTCGTCGTCGGTGTGCTCAACGTGCTCTGGTGCCTGATCGACCGCCCGTGGCGCCAGTGCTGGCACGACAAGGCGGCACGCACCTTCGTCGCCGGCTGACGGAGTGCGTGAACCGGGAGTCGGGAGCCGGCCGTTCCCGTCGAGCGAGCGCCCTCTGCTCGGACCGGCAGTTCCCCTTTCGTTCTACGCCCCTCAGGAGCGCTGGTGCAGGATCTCGCGGATGCGACCGAGTCGCTGGAGCAACTCGTCGTGGGCTGGCGTCGGATGGTGCTCGACCGGGACGAGGCCGCGGACGTCCGTGACCTTCCGGGCATCGCCGTGCGATGGGCCGACTCCCGGTTCGCCTTCTGGAACTGCGTCACCCTGACCGACGTCGGCGCGGACCCGGAGCTCGTGCGGCAGCGGCTGAGCCGGGCGGCGGAGATCATGCGCGCCAAGAAGCGGCCGGGGTTCCTGTGGGTCTTCGAGGACCTGCTCACCGACGAGGCACGCGCGGCACTCGGTGCGGCAGCCGAGCAGGCGGGCCTCGAACACGCCTTTCCCGGCACCGGCATGGCCGGAGACCTGCTCCCTCTCCCCGAGCCGGTCCACCCCGACCTGACGTTCATCCGTGTGACCACCGACGAACACCTGCGGGCCTACGCCGACCTCAACTCCCAGGCCTACGGCTTTCCCCTGGAGGACGGCCGCGACGGACTCGTCGGCTCCGCGCTGTGGAAGGACGGGGTCCACGCCTACCTGGGCGTCCGGGACGGCGTGCCGGTGACGTGCGCGGCGACGGTGGAGGTGGCCGGCCGCCTCTTCGTCGTACTCGTCGCCACGGCCCCGGCGTGGGAGCGCAAGGGCTACGGCGAAGCGGTGACACGCAAGGCCCTGTACGAGGGAGGCCGGGCCACCGGCCTGACCCGTGCGACCCTGCACGCCACCGCCGCCGGCGCGCCCGTGTACCCGCGCATCGGTTTCGAACCGAATTCCCCGATGGCCTTCTACGCCCTGAAGAACTGACCCGGAGTCCCGGGCGGGCGTGAGAGCGCGGTCCCGCCCCGTCAGGGCGAGGATCACGCCTGCGCGTGCTCGCCGTGCCCGGGCCGGACCGCTTCGCGGAGGCGGAGCGCCGGTAGGCCGGGAAGCGGTTCGTACGCCCGTGTGCTGACGCCCCGTCCCTCGAAGGGACCTCAGCCGTTGCGGGCCTCCGTGGGCCGGGGTGCACTGCCCCCATGACCAACGAACCACCGCCTCCGCCGCCGGACGACGACCCGTTCTCGAAGCGGCCGCCGCAGGGGCCTCCACCTCCGCACGGCGGTTCGCCCTACGGCGGCGGCCCGCCGCCTCCGCCCCCGCCGCCGCGCGACCCGTACGGTGGCGGTGGGGCCTACGGTGGCGCGGATCCGCTGGCGGGGATGCCGCCGCTCGCCGAACCGGGCAAGCGCATCCTGGCGCGGTTGATCGATTTCCTGATCATCTCGATCCCGCTGTATCTGATCTCGCTGCCCTTCGGCGGGGCGGTCGACGTCTCGTCGGGCGACGGCAACGACGACTTCGGCAACACAATCGGCAACACGTACTCCGGTCATCAGCTGGTGTGGTCGCTGATCGGCCTGGTGGTCTACGTCGCCTACGACACGTACTTCACCCACAAGGACGGCCGGACACTCGGCAAGCGGCTGCTGAAGACGCGCGTCGCGATGCTCAACGACGGCTCGGTCCCCGATACGAGCTCCTCGCTGATGCGGGCCGTCGTGCTCTGGCTTCCGGCGCTGCTGTGCTGCCCCTGCCTGTGGTGGCTCATCAACATCGTGCTGATGTTCACGGACAAGCCCTACCGGCAGGGGCTGCAGGACAAGGCGGGCAAGACGGTGGTCGTGAGCACCCGTTGAGCGGGGGGAGTTCAGCGGTGCAGCGAGTGCTCGCCGACGCGTGCCCGCTGAGCGGCGGCGATCTCGATGTCCTCGATCGTGCGGTGCGTACGGGCGGGGGTGGGCGGTGCCGTCGTCCTACGGGCCGTCTGCTGACGGGTCGGCTTCGTGCGGGCCGGCAGGGCCGAGGCCACCAGCAGGCCGAGCGCCAGCGCCACGGTGCAGACGGCGGCGACACCGATACCCGATTCCGTGCGGAACAGCAGCAGCATGGCGAGGGCGGAGACGACGACGGTGGCCGAACCGTAGGAGAACTGTGCGGCAGTGGGACGCGGCATGGCGGTATCCGTCCTCGGGGTGTCGGATAGGGAAGTCTCTCGACGCGTTCGCACGGTCAATCGACTCTACGACGGGGGATGCCCGTGAGGAACGGGTAGTAAGCGTGACCTAACCCACGGTACCGGTGCACAGGGGGCGCACGGAGTCACGCTGCCGCCGACAGGAGTGGCCGGCGCGCCGGTTGGCGGCCCGGTCGGTGCGGCCGGCGCGACCGATGTCCGGATACCGGAAGAGGACTCCCACATAGTGCACTTGGTATGTGCAAGTCAAGATCTGTCTTTTCTCTCATAACTCCGATCGAATGTCGTCACTTGTGACGCGTTGAACGCGCGCGGCCCCGTATCCACCCCCTGGCCGCGGACGCGAACGCCGGGGAGGACTGCATCAAGTGACCACTCAGAGACGAGCGCTACGCGCCACCGCCGTGGCCGTGTGCCTGGCCGCCACCGCCGCGACGGCATCCGCCTTCGCCACGGCGCAGGCGGACGACAGGGCGCCGGAATCCGGCGCCTCCGTCGTGGACCGGCGTGATCCCGCGCCGGTCAAGGCGCACGAGCACGACCTGGAAGGCCCCTTCAGCAAGGAGCAGGACGCGCAGCGTCAGGCGGCGCTGGAGCAGGTCCTGTCCGGTGACAAGAAGGTGACCGCCAAGGGCGGTTCCAAGGTCGTCAAGCTCGGCAAAAGCAAGTACGTCGAGCTCGGCCGCGAGAAGACCGACAAGATCTTCACCATCCTCGTGGAGTTCGGCGACCAGGTCGACGACACCACGATGTTCGACCCCGACGGCGACGGCCCGAAGCCGCCCGTCAAGAAGTACGGCGGCACGGCCGGCCCGCTGCACAACGAGATAGCCGAGCCCGACCCGGCGAAGGACAACAGCACCGCCTGGCAGGCCGATTACGACCAGGCCCACTTCCAGGACCTCTACTTCGGTGAGGGCAAGGGCAAGGAATCGCTGAAGACGTACTACGAGAAGACGTCCTCCGGGCGCTACTCCGTCGACGGCGAGGTCTCGGACTGGGTCAAGCTCCCCTACAACGAGGCCCGTTACGGTTCCAACTACTGCGGCTCCACCAACTGCGCCAACGTCTGGGACACCGTCCGCGACGGTGTGAACGCCTGGGTCACGGACCAGAAGGCCAAGGGCCGCACCCTGGACCAGATCAAGGCCGACCTCGCGCAGTACGACGCGTGGGACCGTTACGACTTCGACGGTGACGGCGAGTTCAACGAGCCCGACGGCTACATCGACCACTTCCAGCTGGTCCACGCCGGAGAGGACGAGTCGGCGGGCGGCGGCGCGCAGGGCACCGACGCCCTCTGGGCGCACCGCTGGTACGCGTACGGCACCGACGCGGGCGCGACCGGTCCGGAGGGCAACAAGGCCGGTGGCGCCGAGATCGGCGACACGGGCATCTGGGTCGGCGACTACACCGCGCAGCCCGAGAACGGCGGCCTGGGCGTCTTCGCCCACGAGTACGCGCACGACCTCGGCCTCCCGGACCTGTACGACACCTCCGGCGGCGGCGAGAACTCCGTCGGCTTCTGGTCCCTGATGTCGGCGGGTTCCTGGCTCGGAACCGGCGACGGCGAGATAGGCAACCTCCCCGGCGACATGACCGCCTGGGACAAGCTCCAGCTGGGCTGGCTCGACTACGACACGGCCAAGGCCGCCACGAAGTCGACCCACAAGCTGGGTGTCGCGGAGTACAACACCGAGAACAAGCAGGCGCTCGTCGTCGAGCTGCCCGAGAAGGCCGTCACCACGGCTGTCACGAAGCCCGCCGAGGGCTCGAAGCAGTGGTGGAGCGACATGGGCGACGACCTGTCGAACACCCTGACCCGCTCGGTCGACCTCACCGGCACGACGTCCGCCTCGCTGGACCTCTCCGGCTGGTACGACATCGAGGCCGACTACGACTACCTCTACACCGAGGTGTCCGAGAACGGCGGCACCAGCTGGACCGCGCTCGACGGCACGGCCGACGGCCAGGCCATCCCGCGTGACGCCAGCGACAAGCCGGCCCTGACGGACGTCTCCGGCGCGTACAAGAAGCTCTCGTTCCCGCTGGACGCCTACGCGGGCAAGAAGGTCGACGTCCGCTTCCGCTACCAGACGGACGGCGGCGCGGGCGGCAAGGGCTTCGCGGCCGACGCCATCACCGTCACCGCCGACGGCGCCGCGCTCTTCACGGACGACGCCGAGGGCGACGACAACGGCTGGACCGCCAAGGGCTTCTCCCGGATCGGTGAGTCGTTCACCGACGACTACCCGCAGTACTACATCGCCGAGAACCGCCAGTACGTCTCGTACGACAAGACCCTCGAGGTCGGCCCGTACAACTTCGGCTTCTCCAGCACCCGCCCGGACTGGGTCGAGCACTACGCCTACCAGAACGGTCTGATGGTGTGGCTCTGGGACACCTCCCAGAAGGACAACAACACCTCGGTCCACCCCGGCCAGGGCCTGATCCTGCCGGTGGACTCGCACGCCGAGCCGCTGAAGTGGACGGACGGCTCGCTCCTGCGCAACAAGATCCAGCCCTTCGACGCGCCGTTCAGCCGGTACCCGAACAAGGGCTTCACGCTGCACAACGCCGACGTGCCGCTCAGGATCAAGCCCTCGCCGGGCGTCCCGGTCTTCGACGACCGCAAGGGCACGTACTGGTACGAGGAGAACCCGACCGGAAGTGTCGATGTCACTGACACCAACACCCGGATCTCCATCGTGAACGAGCCCCTCAGCGGCTCGACGATCACCGTGAAGGTCGGCCCCTCGACCAAGTAGTCGGTAAAACCGCAGGTAGAAGCATGATCGGCCGTCGCCCTCTAGCGGGCGGCGGCCGATCGTGTTTAGGTGCGTCCTACCGGATCCTTATTGACACGAAGTCTTACGGGGGAGCTCGAAGCATGGCAGGCGGAGGTTTCAACAGGTTGCCCAACGGCACCGTGGTGGTGGCACTGACCCTGAACGGCCCGGCCGGCGGATCCGGCCCCGAAGAACCGGTACGGGTGCTGGTGCACGCGGTGAACCGGGCGCGCGCCCTGACCAGGCTGCGCAATCTCGGACTGCGTGCCGTCTACCTCAGGGGCAACGCCCAGCCGCCCACCCCGGACGAGATCACGGCGGTCCTGCACCACCCGGACGGGCTGGTCTGGCGTACGGCGCCCCAGACCGGCCAGGAGCTCTGGCACCCGATACGGGCGCTGCTCGGGTCCACCGGCTACGCGGGGCCGGCCCGCCCGGCGGCCTGAGCGCCCGGGAGGAGCCCGACGGCCCCGTCCGGGAGCCCGGTCAGACGACCGGCTTGCCCGACAGCTCCACACCGGCGGTCCGCAGCTCCAGGAGGGCCCGCTCCGTGGTCCCCTCGGCGACACCGGCGGTCAGGTCCAGCAGGACGTGCGTGGTGAAGCCCTCCCGGGCGGCGTCCAGGGCGGTGGCCCGCACGCAGTGGTCCGTGGCGATGCCGACGACGTCGACGGCGGTGACGGACCGCTCCCGCAGCCACTGAGCGAGCCCGGTGCCGTTCTCGTCGACGCCCTCGAAGCCGCTGTACGCCGCGGCGTACGCCCCCTTGTCGAAGACGGTGTCGATCGCGCCGGAGGCCACGGCAGGGGCGAAATTGGGGTGGAAGCCCACGCCCTCCGTGCCGGCGACGCAGTGCGGCGGCCAGGAGTGCTCGAAGTCGGGTGCCGCGGAGAAGTGGTCACCGGGGTCGACGTGATGGTCCCGGGTGGCCACGACGTGGCGGTAGCCCGGCTGGGCCTCACCGATCAGGTCGGTGATGGCGGCGGCGACATCGGCGCCGCCCGCCACCGCGAGGCTGCCGCCCTCGCAGAAGTCGTTCTGAACGTCAACGACGATCAAGGCGCGATGCATGACGGTTGTCCTTCGGTGGGGGTTCGGCGGGTTACGCGGACGGGCGGTGGGGATGCCATCGGTCTTTCAGCCTAGAGACTGGACGTACCCGGCGGGAGGGGGCGCACGTCGGTTCTCCCTCCGACACGCCCGATCGGGCAGCACCGGTTCCGCCGCCCCCTCACACGTACTCCGTGGGCAGCACCGGCTCCCCCCGGGACAGCTGCATCGCCGACATCGGCAGTCCGGCCCGCGCCGCGATGTGGCGCTCCCGCGCGGCCTCCAGCGGCTCCCGGCCGACCACCTCGCCGCCCCTGACCAGCTCCACCTGGAGCTGCCGGCCGGCCAGCTCCGCCGGGACGTCACCGGTGCCGATCACCTCGGCCTCGGCCACCCCTGCCTCGTCCGGACGGCGCGCCGCCCACTTGCGGCCGCCGCGCGAGGTCTTCGCGCCCAGCGACTTCTTCACCACCGGCAGCAGCGGATCGGCCGGATCGGCGGACCGCGCACGCGCCACCAGCTTGTAGACCATGGAGCACGTCGGGTGCCCGCTCCCGGTGACCAGCTGCGTACCCACGCCGTAGGCGTCGACGGGCGCGGCGGCCAGCGAGGCGATCGCGTACTCGTCCAGGTCGGAGGTCACCACGATCTTCGTGTCCGTGGCACCGAGCTCGTCCAGCTGCTGCCGGACCCGGTGCGCGACGAGCAGCAGGTCGCCCGAGTCGATGCGTACGGCGCCGAGCTCCGGCCCCGCGACCTCCACCGCCGTGCGGACCGCCTCGGTCACGTCGTACGTGTCGACCAGCAGCGAGGTGCCCCGGCCCAGCGAGTCGACCTGCGCCCGGAAGGCGTCCCGCTCGCTGTCGTGGAGGAGGGTGAAGGCGTGCGCGCTCGTCCCGACGGTCGGGATGTTGTACCGGAAGCCGGCCGCCAGGTCCGAGGTGGTGTGGAAGCCGCCGACGTACGCGGCGCGGGCCGATGCCACCGCCGACAGCTCGTGCGTGCGCCGCGCGCCCATCTCGATGAGCCGGCGGCCGCTCGCCGCGGCGGACATCCGGGAGGCCGCCGCCGCGATCGCCGAGTCGTGGTTGAGGATCGACAGGATCACGGTCTCCAGCAGCACGCACTCGGCGAAGGAGCCCTCGACCCGCAGGAGCGGCGAGCCCGGGAAGTACACCTCGCCCTCCGGGTAGCCCCAGATGTCGCCGCTGAACCGGTAGTCGGCCAGCCAGTCGACGGTGGGCCCGTCCACGATGTGCTGGTCGCGCAGGAAGCCGAGCATCTCGTCGTCGAAGTGGAAGTTCTCCACCGCGTCCAGCACGCGCCCGACACCCGCGACGACGCCGTAGCGCCGCCCCTCGGGCAGACGGCGGGTGAAGGCCTCGAAGACGGAGCGCCGGTCCGCGGTGCCGGCCTTCAGTGCGGCCTGCACCATCGTGAGCTCGTACTGGTCGGTGAAGAGCGCGGTCGACGGGACACCGACCCGTCGCCCAAGGTCCGCTGAGTTCATGACGGCGATGCTACCCCCTATTCGTCAAAGTGACGAGATGGGGCCTCCGTTTATGCGCGGGACCCTTCATGGTGGCAGCATGGGGCAGGTGAGCGTTGCTGCCCCCGTAGAGATCGAACGTCCCGAATCGGCCGAGGAGACCTTCGCCGTCCCTGAGCCCGATGTCCCCTGGGTGACGCTGGTGCACAACGACCCGGTGAACCTCATGAGCTATGTGACGTATGTCTTCCAGGCCTACTTCGGCTACTCCAAGGACAAAGCGCACAAGTTGATGCTCGACGTGCACCAGAAGGGCCGCGCGGTCGTCTCCAGCGGCAGCCGCGAGGAGATGGAGCGCGACGTCCAGGCCATGCACGGCTACGGGCTCTGGGCGACCCTGACCCAGGACCGCAACTGACCCACCGCTGCCCCTCCGTCCGACCCACCATCGGAGAATTCATGGCCGGCCACTTCGAGGCCACCCCAGGCGGCGGCGCGGCCGTCGCGCTCGACGAGGTCGAGATCGCCATCCTGCGCTCCCTCGCCGTCCAGCTGCTCGAACTGATCGGGCCCGGCGACGAACCCGCCGCGGGCGAGGATCCGCTCGCCGCCCTCTTCGCCGAGGGCCCCAGCGAACCGCCCTCGGACCCTGCCCTGGCCCGGCTCTTCCCCGAGGCGTACGGGAACGAGGACAAGGAGCTCCGTGAGGCGTCCGCCGAATTCCGCCGCTTCACCGAGAACGACCTGCGCACCCGCAAGCGCGAGAACGCCCTCGCCGTCGTGCGGACGCTGGACGCGCTCTCGCCCGTCGCGGACAGCGGTGCGGTGCTCCGCCTCACCTCGGACGAGTGCCACAGCTGGCTGGGGTCCCTCAACGACCTCCGGCTCACGATCGGCACCCGCCTGGAGGTGTCCGACGAGGACGAGGGAACGGGCGGTTCGCTCTACCGGCTCCCCGACGGTGATCCGCGCAAGCCGATGGTGATGGCCTATCTGTGGCTCGGCGCGCTCCAGGAAACTCTCGTCGAGACCCTCATGCCCGACTGAGGTCCGGCCGGCGCGTGACGGGTTCGCTCAACGGTTGCTCAAATCCGAATAACGATCCTGTCACCTGAACGGCCTTCTTTGCAGCGCCTGGAAACCCTTGTCCGCTTTTTCCTGTGGCGTGCGCCACATAATGGCCGGTGGCCGCATCCGGCGCCCGTGATAAATCTTCACGACCACCCGGGGACGCCACCCCTGTCCCCGGGGGCGCTCACAGCCGGCCGAACGCCGGCGGCACTCCATCCATATCCGGGGGGATCAGGACCTGATCCGACGCCGACGACGGCGCGGATCGGCGTGGAGAAAGGCGCACCACCATGACATCGGCGCAGGTCGACAACGGACAGGCGGACGGCGGGGAAGCCGTCGACGCCCCGGCGGGTGAGGGCTACCAGCGTGGCCTGGGAGCCCGTCAGATCCAGATGATCGCCATCGGCGGAGCCATCGGCACGGGGCTCTTCCTCGGCGCCGGCAAGGCCATCGACAGAGCCGGACCCAGCCTCATCCTGGCGTACGCCATCGCGGGCCTGGTCATCTTCTTCATCATGCGTGCCCTGGGCGAACTCCTCATGTACCGCCCGGTGTCCGGCTCCTTCTCGGAGTACGCGCGCGAATTCCTCGGCCCCTTCTTCGGTTTCGTCACCGGCTGGACGTACTGGCTCTTCTGGGTCGTCACCGGAATCACCGAAGTCACCGCGGCCGCCACCTACATGACGTACTGGTGGGATATCCCGCAATGGCTGTCCGCACTGGTGTTCACCATCATTCTGTACGGTGCCAACCTGATCTCGGTGAAGCTCTTCGGTGAGCTCGAGTTCTGGTTCTCGATGGTCAAGGTCACCGCGATCGTCGGCATGATCCTCATCTGCGCCGGAGTGCTCACGATCGGCTTCTCCGACGCCGGGGACACCGCGACCGTCGCCAACCTCTGGAACGACGGCGGCTTCTTCCCCGAAGGCATCGGCGGCACGCTGATGACCCTCCAGATCGTCATGTTCGCGTTCCTCGCCGTCGAACTGGTCGGCGTCACCGCCGGCGAGTCCAAGGACCCGAAGACCGTCCTGCCCAAGGCCATCAACACCGTGCCGTGGCGCATCGCCGTCTTCTACGTCGGCGCGCTCATCATGATCCTGTCCGTGGTCCCGTGGAGCACCTTCAAGCCGGGCGTCTCGCCGTTCGTCGCCGCGTTCGAGGAGATGGGCCTCGGCATCGGCGCCGCGATCGTCAACTTCGTCGTGCTCACCGCCGCGCTCTCCTCCTGCAACTCCGGCATGTACTCCACCGGCCGCATGCTGCGGGACCTCGCACTCAACGGGCAGGGACCCAAGGCCTTCACCAAGCTGACGAGGAACGGGCTCCCGCTGGCCGGCACCACGTTCTCCGCCGCGCTGATGCTCGTCGGCGTCTGGATCAACTACCAGTGGCCGGGCGAAGCGTTCAACTACGTCGTCTCCTTCGCGACCATCTCCGGCATGTGGGCCTGGATCATGATCCTGATCTGCCAGATCCGCTTCCGCGCCAAGGCCGACCGCGGCGAGCTGCCCCAGTCCACCTTCAAGGCGCCCGGGGCACCCTTCAGCAGCTGGTTCGCCCTCGCGTTCATCGGCCTGGTCATCGTCATGATGGCCATCGACGAGGACGCCAGGATCTCGCTGTACTGTGCACCGTTGTGGGGCCTGATCCTCGGCGTCTCCTACCTGGTCCTCAAGGCCCGCAACCCCGACAACACCGCCTTCGCCAAGCGCTGACCCGCGCCACGGCGCCTCCGGGACACCGGCCGCCCCAACGGCCCTGTCCGGCATCCGGGCCCTCCCGTACCGCCCCTCGGTACGGGAGGGCCCGTCTGCTCGGAGGCCGCGCGCCCGCGCGACCTCCTATCCTGGGCGCCATGCTGACCATCACCCAGGCGCTGTTCGACCAGATCGTGGCGCACTCCCGTGCCGACCACCCCGACGAGGCGTGCGGCGTGGTCGCCGGCCCGGCCGGAACGGGCCGTGCCGAACGCTTCATCCCCATGCTCAACGCCGCGCGCTCGCCCACGTTCTACGAGTTCGACTCCACGGACCTGCTGAAGCTCTACCGCGACATGGACGACCGCGACGAGGAGCCGGTGATCATCTACCACTCCCACACCGCGACCGAGGCGTACCCCTCCCGCACCGACCTCACCTACGCCAACGAGCCCGGGGCCCACTACGTGCTGGTCTCCACCGCGGACACCGACGACGCCGGCCCCTTCCAGTTCCGCTCGTACCGCATCGTGGACGGCGAGATCACCGAGGAAGAAGTCGAGGTCGTCGAGGCCTATCCCACGGCCGTCTGAACACCCGGGAGCGGCTCCGGATACACCGAACCCCCACCCGGATGTCCACATGGCGAACGCTCAACATCCACCATGTGAGATCACACTCGGGATTCCGGGTGGGGAATCGATACGATGACCGCATGGTTCCCCATGACGTGAGCGAAAAGACGCCGGGCATGCTGCTCGTCGCGCGGCTGCACGTCGACCTGTGCAGGCTCTCCAGCGCGATGTGTCCGGCTGTCGCCTGCCCGTGAACCGCACGGCCTGAGCCGCGGTCCGAGCGTCATCACGTACGCACCACCCCCGCGCGGGGGCACAAACGCGCGCCCCCGCCACCTCCCCGCTTTCGACAGGAGCCCACGCCATGGCCATCGAGGTCCGCATCCCGACCATCCTCCGCACCTACACCGACGGCGCCAAGGCGGTCGAAGGCAGCGGGGAGACCCTCGCCGACCTCTTCACCGACCTGGAGAGCCGCCACAACGGCATCCGTGAGCGCATCGTCGACGGCGGCCAGCTGCGCCGCTTCGTGAACGTCTACCTCAACGACGAGGACGTCCGCTTCCTCGACGGCATCTCCACCAAGCTCACCGACGGCGACAACGTCACCATCCTCCCGGCCGTCGCCGGCGGCATGCGCTGATGCGGTACGACTCCCCGCTGGCGGCCGTGGGCAACACGCCCCTGGTCCGCCTCCCGAGGCTGTCCCCGTCCGACGACGTCCGCATCTGGGCCAAGCTCGAGGACCGCAACCCCACCGGATCGATCAAGGACCGCCCCGCGCTCCACATGGTCGAGCAGGCGGAGAAGGACGGCCGCCTGACACCCGGCTGCACCATCCTCGAACCCACCAGCGGCAACACCGGCATCTCACTCGCCATGGCGGCCAGGCTCAAGGGCTACCGCATCGTCTGCGTCATGCCGGAGAACACCTCGCAGGAGCGACGCGACCTGCTCACCATGTGGGGCGCCGAGATCATCTCGTCCCCCGCCGCGGGCGGCTCCAACACCGCCGTACGCGTGGCCAAGGAACTCTCCGCCGAACACCCCGACTGGGTCATGCTCTACCAGTACGGCAACCCGGACAACGCCGGCGCGCACTACGCCACCACCGGCCCGGAGATCCTCACCGACCTGCCCTCCATCACGCACTTCGTGGCAGGCCTCGGCACCACCGGAACCCTCATGGGCGTCGGCCGCTACCTCCGGGAGAACAAGCCGGACGTCAGCGTCGTCGCCGCCGAACCCCGCTACGACGACCTCGTCTACGGACTGCGCAACCTCGACGAGGGCTTCGTCCCCGAGCTCTACGACGCCTCCGTGCTCACCACCCGCTTCTCCGTCGGCTCCGCCGACGCCGTCACCCGCACCCGCGAGCTCCTCCAGCAGGAGGGCATCTTCGCGGGCGTCTCCACCGGCGCCGCACTCCACGCCGCCATCGGCGTCGGCCGCAAGGCCGTCAAGGCGGGCGAGTCCGCGGACATCGTCTTCGTCGTCGCGGACGGCGGCTGGAAGTACCTGTCGACGGGCGTCTACACCGCCCCCACGACAGAAGCCGCCATCGAAACCCTGCACGGCCAGCTCTGGGCCTGACGCGCCTTCAGCGGGAGGCGCGGAGCGGGAGAACATCCCGCCCCGCGCCTCCCGCGCCTCACCCCGACCCGCGCACCCGCCGCCACAACCCCGGGTCCAGCTCGCCCGCCTTCCGACGAAACCCCGACACCGCGACCTCCCTCAGCTCGTCCGTCTCCAGGAAGCTCTGCCGACCCCGCACGTCCCCCACCGCACCCGGCGGCAGCGCGACCACCCCCGGCCGCTCCTCATGATGCTTGCTGGTGATCTTGGCGACGACCGCCGTCCGGCCCCGCACCGACAGCACGAGACACGGCCGGTCCTTCGACCCCGGCCCGTCCTCGTACGGCACATCCGCCCACCAGATCTCCCCGGGCCTGGGCTCCCCGTGCGGCCGCCCCCTCTTCCGCTCCGGAGCCCGCCCCGGCGGACGCGTCCGCCCGCCCGGCCGCCGCGGCCCGCGCCCGCCCCGGCCCCGCGCGTCGGAGACCGTCGCCACGAGCGCCAGCAGGACAACGGCGACCAGTGCCACCCACCACCACGTGTTCATGCCCCGACCGTACCGGCGCCCGGCGGCACCGAGCCTTCCATCGAACCGGTGACAGCACAGGTGAGTTCCCCCACAACGGCAGGCCGTGGAGGAGCGACCAGTGGTTTCGCGCCTTACGCTCGACGGACCGCACGAACCCTCCCCCGTTCCCACGCCTCGGAGGTTCACGCTCCATGAAGCTCACCGTCGTCGGCTGCTCCGGCTCGTTCCCGTCCGCGGGTTCGGCATGCTCGAGCTACCTCGTAGAGGCCGACGGCTTCCGGCTGCTCCTCGACATGGGCAACGGCGCCCTGGGCGAGCTGCAGCGCCATGTAGGTCTCTACGACCTCGACGCCATCTTCCTCAGCCACCTCCACGCCGATCACTGCATCGACATGTGCGCGTACTTCGTCGTCCGCTACTACCGCTTCGACGGCGGACGCCCCGCCTCGATCCCCGTGTACGGCCCCGAAGGCACCGAGCAGCGGCTCACCACGGCCCACGCCGACACCCCGTCCGACCACGCGATGGGGGAGGTCTTCGACTTCCACACGCTGAAGTCCGGATCCTTCGAGATCGGCCCCTTCTCGGTCCGTACGGAGAAGCTCCGCCACCCCGTCGACACCTTCGGCATCAGGGTCGAGCACAACGGGCGCGCCCTCACGTACTCCGGCGACACGGGCGCCTGCGAGGCGTTGGCCGAACTCGCCGAGGACACCGACCTGTTCCTCTGTGAAGCATCGTTCATCCATGGCAAGGAGGACATTCCAGACCTCCACCTCAACGGCCGCGAAGCAGGCGAGTACGCCGCACGCGCCGGAGCGGGACGCCTCGTCCTCACCCACATCCCGCCGTGGACGGACGCCGAACGCAACCTCGCCGACGCCCGCGAGGTCTACGACGGACCGGTCGAGCTGGCGGTGCCCGGCGCGGTGTACGAGGTCTGACCGCTGTACGACGGAAGCCCCCACCTCCCCGCGCGGCGAGGAGGTGGGGGCTTCCGCGTGTCGTGCGAAAGCGGCCGGCCGGACTACTTGGCCTCGGCCTTCTGGAGCTCGGCGAGCTCCTCGTCGGACTCGCGGCCCGGCGTCGGCAGGTTGAACTTCGTGATCGCGAAGCGGAAGACCACGTAGTAGACCACCGCGAAGCAGAGGCCCACCAGCACCAGCATCCAGGGCTTCGACGCGATCCCCAGGTTCAGCAGGAAGTCGACCAGTCCGGCGGAGAACCCGAAGCCGTCCTTCATGCCGAGCGCCCAGGTCAGGGCCATCGAGACACCGGTCAGGACCGCGTGGATCGCGTACAGCAGCGGGGCGATGAACATGAACGTGAACTCGATCGGCTCGGTCACACCGGTGACGAACGAGGTCAGCGCGAGGGAGAACATCATGCCGCCGACGACCTTGCGGCGCTCCGGGCGGGCACAGTGGACGATCGCGAGGCAGGCCGCCGGGAGGGCGAACATCATGATCGGGAAGAAGCCGGTCATGAACTGTCCGGCCTGCGGGTCACCGGCCAGGAAGCGGGCGATGTCGCCGTGGGCGCCGTCGTACTCGCCGGCCTGGAACCACGGGAAGGAGTTCAGGAGGTGGTGCATGCCGACCGGGATCAGCGCACGGTTGGCGACACCGAAGATGCCCGCGCCGACCGCGCCGGAACCGACCAGCCACTCACCGAAGTTGTGCAGGCCCGTGCCGAGCACCGGCCAGATGAGACCGAAGACGATACCGATGACCAGGCCCGCGAAGGCGGAGAGGATCGGGACCAGGCGACGGCCGCTGAAGAAGCCCGCCCAGTCGGGCAGCTTCGTCCGGTAGAACTTCTGGTACAGCAGGGCCACGACTATGCCCATCACGACACCGCCGAGCACGCCCGCGTTCACCGGGGCGTCGCTCATCACGATCTTGCCGTCGGCGACGCTCGCGACCTGCGGGAGATTGCTGTCGGTGAAGGTGGCGAGCACCTTCTGGAAGACCAGGTAGCCGGTCACGGCGGCGAGCGCCGTCGAACCGTCCGACTTCTTCGCGAAGCCGATGGCGATACCGACGGCGAACAGCAGGGCCATGTTGTCGAGGATGGCGCCACCGCCGGCTGCCATGTAGCCGGCCAGCTTCGTGATGACGGTGGGGAACGACTCGCGGCCGAGCATGTCGGCATTGCCGAGCCGGACCAGCAGCGCGGCCGCCGGCAGGACCGCGACCGGCAGCATGAGGCTGCGGCCGATGCGCTGCATGACAGCCATCACGCCGGCGCCCCGCTTCTTCGCGGGGGCGGCCGGAGCGGTGTCCGTACTCATCAACTTCCTCCAGTAGGCAAGGCGCCGCCGGAGACAGGTGATCGGTGGGCGGCGACTCGAGGAACGCGGCGGCAGAAACGGCCGCGTGGTCTGGACCACTGAGTGGTGTAGACCAGTTTTAGCACGGTGAGGGTGGGATAAGGAACCTGCGATTGCCCCCCGTTTGCGGCGTAGTTCCGCCAGCACCCTGGGTGACACGGCGACGGCCCTCGGACCGCCAGGTCCGAGGGCCGCGCGGAGAGCCGGGAGAAATCCTACTTCGTCAGCTCCTCCTCGATCTTCTCCTCGTCCTCCCGCGGCTCGCGCCCGGGGGTCTGGAGATCGAACTTGGTGATGGCGAACCGGAAGATCACGTAGTAGACGACGGCGAAACACAGCCCGATCGGAATGATCAGCCACGGCTTCGTATCGAGGTGCCAGTTGACGACGTAGTCGATCAGCCCCGCCGAGAAGCTGAACCCCGCGTGCACGCCCAGCGCCCACGTCACCCCCATCGACACACCGGTCAGCACCGCGTGGACGCCGTACAGCAGCGGCGCGACGAACATGAACGAGAACTCCAGCGGCTCCGTCACGCCCGTCACGAACGACGTCAGCGCCACGGACACCATCAGGCCCGCCACCTCCTTGCGCCGCTCAGGCCGAGCCGTGTGCGCGATGGCCAGGGCCGCGGCGGGCAGACCGAACATCATGATGGGGAAGAACCCCGAGGTGAACTGCCCCGCCGTCGGATCCTCCGCGAAGAAGCGGGAGATGTCGCCCTGCACGGTCCTGCCGTCACCCCCGGTGAACTCGCCCGCCTGGAACCAGAAGAACGTGTTCAGGAACTGATGCATGCCGATCGGGATCAGCAGCCGGTTCGCGAAGCCGAAGATGGCCGCGCCCCAGGCGCCGAGGTCGATCAGCTGCTTGGAGAACCACGTCAGCGCGTCACCGACGGGCTGCCACAGCAGACCGAACAGCACACCCAGGATCACGCAGAGGAACGCCATCAGGATCGGCACGAGGCGGCGCCCGTTGAAGAAGCCCAGCCAGTCGACCAGCTTCGTACGGTGGTAGCGCTGCCACACGACCGCGGTGAGCAGGCCGATGAGGATGCCGCCCAGGACCCCCGGGTTCTGGGGCACGCCGTCGGGAAGGGCCTCCGTCACGGACCCGTCGACGGGGAACGCCGCCAGTACGCCCCGGTAGACGAGGAAGCCGACGACGGCGGCGAGCGCCGTCGAGCCGTCCGCCTTCTTCGCGAAGCCGATCGCGACGCCGATGCAGAACAGCAGGGGGAGCCCGACGGTGCCGTCCAGGATGGCGTTTCCGCCGCTGAGCAGCACCTTGGACGTCTTGTTCCAGAACGCGCCGTCCAGATAGGAGCCGAAGAGGTTGCCGAGGCTGACGAGAAGGCCTGCGGCGGGCAGTACGGCCACCGGCAGCTGCAGGCTCCGGCCGACCTTCTGCAGTCCCTGGACCGGCCCGTTCCACCACTTCCGCTGCGGTGCTGCCGCCGCGTTCGAACTCATCGGCATCCTCCCGGAACACGCCAGGGTTTGGCGGTCGTTGCAAACTGGTGTAGACCAGTCGCGATACGGAGCGGAGCCCCGCCGAAAGGCGGGGCGCCGGTGATCGTCATCATTGGGGACTGCGCGGATACCCGCCCGTGAAGTTGGGCCAACCGTGCGTTACCGTGACGAAACGGACCCATGGTGGGCCGCCCCACGCACGCACAGACCAGGGAGAAGGACATGGCCAGCAAGGCTGAGAAGATCGTCGCCGGGCTCGGCGGTATCGAGAACATCGACGAGATCGAAGGCTGCATCACCCGCCTTCGCACCGAGGTCCACGACCCCAGCAAGGTCGACGAAGCCGCGCTCAAGGCCGCCGGAGCCCACGGCGTCGTCAAGATGGGCACCGCGATCCAGGTCGTCATCGGCACCGACGCCGACCCCATCGCCGCCGACATCGAAGACATGATGTGACCGGCTGACCCACCCAGGTCCGCACGCAGGCCCCGTCACCCGGCCCCACCGGCCGGAGCGGGGCCTGCGGTGCGTCCGAGGCCTCCGGCGCGGCCCACCCGAACGGACCCGGCCACGCCAGCCGATAGGCTCGACGGCATGTCTCGTATCGACGGCCGCACCCCCGAACAGCTCCGCCCCGTCACCATCGAACGCGGATGGAGCAAGCACGCCGAAGGCTCCGTACTCATCTCCTTCGGTGACACCAAAGTCTTCTGCACCGCCTCCGTCACCGAAGGCGTCCCGCGCTGGCGCAAGGGCAGTGGCGAGGGCTGGGTCACCGCCGAGTACTCCATGCTGCCCCGCTCCACCAACACCCGGGGCGACCGCGAATCCGTACGCGGCAAGATCGGCGGCCGCACCCACGAGATCAGCCGCCTCATCGGCCGCTCCCTGCGCGCGGTGATCGACTACAAGGCCCTCGGCGAGAACACCGTCGTCCTCGACTGCGACGTCCTCCAGGCCGACGGCGGCACCCGCACCGCCGCCATCACCGGCGCCTACGTCGCCCTCGCCGACGCCATCGCCTGGGCCCAGGGCAAGAAGATCATCAAGCACGGCCGCAAGCCCCTCACCGGCACCGTCGCAGCCATCAGTGTCGGCATCGTCGACGGCACCCCCCTCCTCGACCTCTGCTACGAGGAGGACGTCCGCGCCGAGACCGACATGAACGTCGTCTGCACCGGAGACGGCCGCTTCGTCGAGGTCCAGGGCACCGCCGAGGCCGAACCCTTCGACCGCGACGAACTCAACGCCCTCCTCGACCTCGCCACCGCCGGCTGCACCGACCTGGCCAAGCTCCAGGAAGAGGCGCTCGCCCGCACACTCGGCGAGTAAAGAAGCAACCAAATACCCAGCGCACGGCGTCGTATCGAATACGGACGCACGGGTCGAACCGTGCGTCCGTCCATGTATCCATCCCCGGGGAGGGACCGCACCATGGCCTCGCGCCGTCACCACCGCACCGCACTCGCCGTCACGGCCACCCTGCTGACCCTCACCGCCGCCGTCGGCTGCGGCGCCGTCGACAAGGCGCTGGACTGCGTCCGGACCGCCGACGCCATCGCCACGAGCGTCGGCAACCTCCAGCAGGCCATATCCGACGCCTCCGAGGACCCGACCCAGGCGTCGGAAGCCCTGGACCAGATCGACAAGGAACTCAAGGACCTCGGCGACACCACGGACAACGCCGACCTGAGCAAGGCCGTCGACGACCTCCAGGCAGGCGTCACCAACGTCCGAGACTCCATCGAGAAGGGCGACGCCACCCCCGACATCACCCCGGTCACCGACGCCGCCACCGAGATCGGCAAGGTCTGCAGCCCGTGACCGTGCGGCGATAATCGAGGCATGACGCGCCTGATCCTCGCCACCCGCAACGCCGGGAAAATCACCGAACTCCACGCGATCCTCGCCGACGCGGGTCTGACCCACGACCTCGTCGGCGCGGACGCGTACCCGGACATCCCCGACGTCAAGGAAACCGGCGTCACCTTCGCCGAGAACGCCCTCCTCAAGGCCCATGCCCTGGCCCGGGCCACCGGCCACCCCGCCATCGCCGACGACAGCGGCCTCTGCGTCGACGTACTCGGCGGAGCCCCCGGCATCTTCTCGGCCCGCTGGGCCGGCGCACACGGCAACGACAAGGCCAACCTGGACCTGCTCCTCGCCCAGCTCGGCGACATCGCGGACCCCCACCGCGGGGCCTACTTCGCCTGCGCCGCGGCCCTGGCGCTCCCCGACGGCACGGAACGCGTGGTCGAGGGCCGCCTCACGGGCACCCTGCGCCACACCCCGGCCGGCGGCTACGGCTTCGGCTACGACCCGATCCTCCAGCCCGACGGCGAGACCCGGACCTGCGCGGAGCTGACCCCGGCGGAGAAGAACGCGATCAGCCACCGCGGGAAGGCGTTCCGAGCGCTGGTGCCGGTGGTGCGGGAGTTGGTGGGGTGACACACGCCTAGCTAGTGGCCCGTCCTGGCCAGGACGGGCCACTAGGCGTTCGTGCGGCCGGTGGGACTCGAACCCACACGGGATTTCTCCCACGGCGATCTAAACGCCGCTCGGCTGCCAATTACGACACGGCCGCATGCGCCACCCATGCTATCGGGAGGACGTAGTGACCGGTACGCGTGGACCGGTCAGGTTGCCGCTTGACTTCTAGCGCGCCGGTTACGGCACCATGTGGCCGTCAGTGCGTGGCAATTCGGGCATAGGTAGCGCAGGTTCTCTGCCCGGTTGTCGAGCCAGTCGCCGCTGATGTGGTCGATCTGGAGTGTGATCGGCTGTCCCAGCCACTCGCCGGTGTTCCCGCACGATGTGCACCGGTACTCCACGCCGATCTCCTGGAGTGCACGGTGAAGGCGCGTCCGGTTCACGCGCGCGGATCCCTGCGGCATGATCACCAGTGCGCTTGGTGCGATCCGTCGCTGTTCGGGGGGCGCCTGCAGTGCCCCCCAAGTGCGACGTTTGAAGTGAGTTGTGTCCAATTGCATCTGAAGGACTTTGCGCCGGACCCGGCGGTGGTTGGGATCCGTCACTTCAAGACCGAGTGCGCGCATGACATCGGCGAAGCTGATGGCTTCCCGTACCGCAGTGCGCAGCGCTTCTTCCGGGATGGAGACGCGTGCGTTGCGGAAGTGGGATGTATCGACGCCTCTGCTGCGGAGCATTGCGGCCACGCCGCCGCGCGACCGGCCATCATCAGGAACTCCCAGAGCACGCGCTACCCCGCGGACGGAGTCGCTGGAGTCGGCGGCAGCCTGCAATTCCTCGGTGTTGAACAGGAGGCCCAGCTGCGGGCGGTTCATTCCAGGGAAGTGGCTGACGTCGATCCCTGCGGCCGCGATACGGCGGGCGATGTGCGACAGCGTGCCCGTCGCCGGCGTCGCACCGAGCTCGAGGACGACCTCGCGCAGTGATGACGACGATCTCGCAGCAGCGGCGATGGCTGCGTCGGGATATTTGCGCCATGGGCTCCGCTGCTTGAAATGGCTGGTGTCGAGACCAAGCTCCGCGACCTTGCCCTTGAGGACGCGGTGTCTCCCGCCACTCTCCTTCAAGCCCAAGCGCCGCATGAGGTCCGTCCAGTTGCTCGCTGCTGCCACAGCCGGTGCGAGCCTCGCTGGGTCGTACACCTCGGACATCCTGCCTCCGTGTCCGGCCGCGCGTTCACGGCCTCGTACGGAGCAACGAACCGCTTATCGGATAGTCACGTCCGTAATGCGATGAGATGCGGAAGGGTCCGTACCGCTTTGTGGCGGTAGGCCCATCACGCGGGGTGGGTCGGAACTTCGGGTCCGGGCTCTGGGCGTGGACCGGTTCCGCTGCTTCCTCCTCCGTCGCCGCCGAGGGCGGGCAGCCGGCCAGGGGCTGGTTGGCGGTTCCCGTGGGGTGGCGTTCGACCGCATCAGCCAGGCTGACGCCAAGGTCGTGTGAGCCGGATGCCCGATCTTTCCTTCCTTCACCGGCTCTCCTCATGTCGTACCCAGCGGCTAGGATCTGGCGGCGGGGTTTGACCCAGCCGGGACCGGTGAGGTCTCCGGCGGAGTGCGTGCGTGGTTCGAAGGACGGGGCAGTACATGCGGGATGGCCGGTGGACCACGGTCACCGAGTCCGAGTTCGATCATGAGCGCCGTGGCCTGGAGGCGATCCGGCAGAAGCTGCCGGACTCCGACCCCTGGCGGGCCTGGTCGAACTTCACCTTCACCGCCAACACCGGCCACGTCCGTGAGGTCGACCTGCTGGTCGTCGCACCCGGCGGCGTGTGCATGATCGAGCTGAAGGACTGGCACGGCTCGGTCACCTCCGAGAACGGCACCTGGGTCCAGACCACCCCCAGTGGTCACCGCCGCCCCCACGGCAACCCGCTGCATCTGGTCAACCGGAAGGCCAAGGAGCTCGCCGGCCTGCTCGCACAGACCGGCGCCAAGCGGGTCTGGGTCGCCGAGGCCGTCTGCTTCACGGACGACGGCCTGCGCATAAGGTTGCCCGCCCACGATCAGAACGGCGTCCACACCGTCGACGAGCTGGTCGAGATGCTGGGGCAGCCGCCGCGCGATGGATCGAGTTCCGTCGGCTCAGGGGCCACCTGGTGCGTGAGCGGGTGGCCCTTTGTCCGTACGTGCAGCTCCGCCCAGACGGTCTTGCCCGGGGCGGTCCGGCGAGCGCTGACGCCCCAGTCGTCCGCGAGGGCGGCGACCAGAAGCAGGCCCCGGCCGGACTCGGAGAGCGAGTCGGTCGCCGGGGGACTGGTCGGAGGCTGCTTCTCGGCGCGGGTGTCGGTCACCTCGATGCGGAAAGTATCCTCCGCCAGGGTGAGTTGGACGTGGAAGTCCCGGCCGGGGACGTGACCGTGGCGTACGGCGTTGGCGCTGAGTTCGGCCGTGATGAGGGTGAGCGTCTCGTTGACCGGGGTCGTGTACGGGTGGCCCCAGTCGTCCAGGCGGTGCGAGACGAGTCGGCGGGCGAGGCGGGCACCGCGCGGGGTAGAGGTGAAGCGCATGGTGAACTCGCGTTCGGGTGCGGAGTGCTGCGGCATATGCCCGTTCGGGGGAGTTTCTGACTTCATAGAGTCAACGGTGTCGGACTCTGCGTAGCGTTGACCAGGAGTGATGAGCTGACGGGTACGGGCTGTACACACGGTCGGGGCGCTTGTACGCGGTGCTGGGCGTGACCGGGTTTCCGGGCCCCAAGTTGGCTGACTGGGCGGTTGTACGAGAGGAGCTGCGGCGTGGACGACGAGGTTCAGCAGCCGGAGGAGTACGAGGTCGGGACGGGCATGCTGTGCGTGTTCGGGCGGCAGTTGAAGCTGTTCCGGGAGCGGGCGGGCCTGGACCGCGCGAGGCTCGGGTCGCTGACCGGGTACTCGGCTTCGACGATCGCGTCGTTCGAGCAGGGGAGACGTGTCCCGCCGCCAAAGTTCATCGACCAGGCCGATGAAGTGCTGGAGGCGGGTGGGGTCTTGAGTGCGAGCAAGGAGGAGGTGGCTCGGGCTCAGTACCCGGCGTTCTTTCGTGATGCTGCCAAGTTGGAGGCGGAGGCGGTTGAGCTCCATGCGTACGACACTCAGGTGGTCAACGGCCTGTTGCAGATGGAGGAGTACGCGCGGGCGGTATTTGCCATGTGGCAGCCACTGCTGGATGAAGCGGTCATCGAGCAGCGAGTGGCCGCCCGACTGGCACGGCAGGAGATCTTCTCCCGACGCCCGGCGTCACATCTGAGCTTCGTGGTCGAGGAGGCTGTCCTACTCCGGAGACTCGGCGGAGAGGCAATCCGGCGCTGCCAGTTGGAGCACCTCATGCTGATGGCGGAGAAGCGCAACGTGGTGATCCAGGTGATGCCATTGTCCCGCCAGGAACATGCGGGACTCGCTGGAGCGTTCACCTTGATGGAGGTCAAGGATGGGCGCAGGATCGCGTACACGGAGGTACAAGGCGACAGCCGTGTGCACACAGAGCGTCACAAGGTGCGGGAGCTTGAGCGTACGTACGGGATCCTTCGCGCGCAGGCACATACTCCGACAGAATCGTTGACGTTGATCGAGAAGCTGCTGGGAGAGAGATGAGCGGGGAAAAGGCGGGTCCGGACACAGGTGTCCTGGGATGGTTCAAGAGCAGCTACAGCGCTGGCGACGGAGGCCAGTGCGTCGAGATCGCGGCTGGGGTGGGCGCCGTCCACGTCCGCGACTCGAAGGACACCACCCGCGCCGCACTCGCCGTAGAACCCACGGCGTGGGCCGCCTTCGTGGAGTTCGCGGCACGCTGACAGAGGTGGCGCCGATCGCAGGGCCCTCCGGTGGGCGTTGCTTGCCGAAGGCCCTGCGCATCCCGCCTCCACCGCACACCTCCGCCAGTCCCCGGCGCCTCGCTCACCGGACGCCGCGTCGGCGTAGGCCACCACGGCAGTCACGTCCGCCCGCAGGCGCTCGTTTCGTGACGGCGGTCCGCCATACCGGGTGGCCGTCGGCATGGTGTCGGCGTCGGCCTTCACGCCACGGTCACTTTTACTACAAGGTCTCAACTAAGCCTCTACATCATGGCCCTTGCGGCTCGGAGCTACGGTAAATTCCTGCCATGAAGCAGGGTAAAGAGATCGAGCACCCCGAGTCGCGTTTCTTCGCGGTGCTGCTGGCAGCGGCGAAGCTGCCCGGCGTACGTATCCACAGGGAGTCGTACCTCCGAAGTGCGCTCGCCCGGCACTGCTCCGAGGGCGAGATCCGACGAGCGATAGAAGAGACTCCCGCTGCGGCGGGCATCACTGTCGAGCTCCTCGACAAGATCGCCAAGGACTCCATCCGCTACGAGACCGCCAAAGTCAGCGCGCTCTCGGCCGCCGCCGGGATACCCGGCATCCTCGCCCTTCCCGCCACGGTGCCCGCCGACCTGGCCCAGTACGTCGGCCACATGCTGCGTATCGCGCAGAAGCTCGCCTACCTCTACAGCTGGCCCGATCTGTTCTCCGACGAGGGCGATGACGTTGATGACGCGACCATAGGGGTGCTCACGCTGTTCTTCGGCGTGATGTTCGGCACCCAGTCGGCGAACGTCGCCGTGGGGAAGGTCGCCGGGATGATGTCGAAGCAGGTTGCGAAGAAGCTGCCACAGAAGGCGCTCACCAAGGGTGTCATTTACCCGCTCGTGAAGAAGTCCGCGGCTTACCTCGGTGTTCAGATGACCAAGCAGTCCTTTGCGAAGGGCGTCTCCAAGGCCATCCCTGTCGTCGGGGCCGTGGTGTCCGGCGGGCTCACCTTTGCCACCTACCTTCCGATGGCCAAGAGGCTCAAGAAGCACCTCGCCGGCTTGCCGCTGGCGGATCCGTCGCGCCGAGTGGCGGCGGAGGACGTCGTCGACGGCGAGGTAGTCGAAGAACACGAGACATTCGACGCGGCGGACGCTGAACTGCACGACGAGGAGACCGCCGCGGTCAAGCCGGCGGAACCCAGGCCCTGACGCCCTGGTCCGTGACTGGTGCGCCGGTCTCGTCCGTGGGTTGCGGCACGGGCTCCGATGGAGCTGACCGGGCGGTTGTACGAGAGGAACTACGGCGTGGGCGCCGAGGTTCGGCAGCCGGATGGGATCGAGTGGGCGGACGACATCCCGAGCGTCAGAAGTCGTGCAGGCGGCTACGGGGCGACTGGTCCGACGGCGTGGACAACTCGTCCGTGGCTGCTTCGATATCGACGTCGGCCTGGACGCTGCGGAACTGGTCGAGAGTCTCGAGCTCCTGGTCCGTAAAGCCGCCTTCGCTCAGACGAATGGCCTCCGCCAGGAATTGAACGGTCTGCCCGATGCGAACGGCATCCTCGGCGGCGCTGCGGTGGAGCGAGCGATAGGACGTGGCAGTGGGGCCCTGCCAGCCGGTCTCGATGCCGTCGACGATCTCGTCCATGCGCTTGAACTGCTTGCCGAGATACTCGTGCATGTCATCCAGATCGTCTGCCAGCTTCTTCAGCTGTGACGATGTATAAGCGAGTTTGGGCTCATCACCCACGCCGGCCCCCACATTCGAACCTGTGTTGCCATGTTGCCATCCGCAATCGACCCTAGCAACGCTGACACCTTCATAGGCATACGGCGCCACGCACGCCTCCATCGCTCCTGTCGTAGGGGTCGGGCTCCGGAAGGGGCAGCCATGTGGCTGACATGCGACCCGGTGCGTGCAACGGCTCCGCTCACGTAATAAGTAGCATCACGGGAGACTGTGGCTAGGGGGACCATCATCATGCCGGACGAAGACCGCATCACCGTCAGCTTCTCTGCCTTGCAGCAGCTTTCGGGAGATCTGGAGGGGATCCTCCGCGTCCTCAACGAGAAGCTGGACACCTTGTACGAGCGGACCGCCAAAGCCGTACTGAGCTGGGACGGTGAGGCACGTGAGGCGTTCATCGACGAACTGGACAAGTGGAGTCACTCCGCGGACGACCTCAAGGCAACTCAGGCATGGCTCCACGAGGTGGTGGTGAAGGGGCATCTGAACTACGCCGCGGCCAACAAGTCCGTACTTGAAAGCTGGGGAGGCGGCGCCTGATGGCCGGCCCTTCCTCACCCGCCCAGCCGGCGGGCGGCACCATTGATGTCAAGCCGAGCGACCTCTGGTCGGTCTCCGGCCGGGTCGCCACACAGCAGGAGTTCCTGATACGCGGTGCCAACAAGCTTCTGGAGGAGCTGGGCACGTATCCCGATGCAGGAGGCGCCGGCACCGAGGCCGAGAAATTCGCCCAGGTGTACAAGAAGATCGGAAACCGCTGGCTGGAGGTCTGGGGCCGGTCCGTACTCAGTGTCGGTGGCGTGGCCGTCGGGTTCACCGAGACGGCCAATGCCTACACCAGGGCTGACCTGGCGGCCCACCCCAAGCCGAGGAAGACGGCAGAGCAGCGGCCGCGGCCCGCAGTCGTCGACAAGGCTCCGAACTTCGACTCGGTACCCGACATCAAGTGGGGGGACGACGACGGCGGCGACGACATCCTGCGCGGCCTGATGGAGGGCATACCCGAAATCGTCCGGGACATCCTCCAGCCGCTGTGCAAGAACGTCTTCCGGGTGGGGAGGGTGGCTGACGTCCACCCCTTCCCCCAGCAGCACTACCTGAACTCCCTGTGCCACAGTTGGATGAACGTGTCGATCACCGCGTCGTTGGGGGCGGACCAGCTCACTCAGGCCGTGGGTGTCATCACGAACCCGCAGCAGGCCGACTGGGAAGCCGCGATGCGGACCTTCTGCAGCGCCCTGTGGGGAGGGACGGCCTGGGGGCGGCAGCAGCACGGCTACCAGTGGGGGCAGACCGCCAACTCAGGTCCGGGCACGCCCCGCGTCCCCACAGGCAGCGAGCCGGTCCTGGCCGTACTCAAGGACACGGCCGACGACATCGCCACCATCCTGCGCGAGTATGCGGAAGCCGCCGTCGATCTCAACCGAGACGTCGCGGACGAGCTCAAGCTGGCCATGCTGAAGGCGGCCAAGGAGGTCCTCGAGGACCTGAACAAGCCCAAGGGGGTCGGAGGCGTCCTCACCTCCGCCGCAACGGTGATCGGCAAGGGCGCGGGCCTGATCCTGTCATTCGATGTCAAGACGGTGCTGAACATCGACACGGGCCGGCTGAACGGAATCGTCGACAAGTACACCGGCATCCTGGGTGGCCTGACCACACGCATGGAGGCGCTGAAGGGTCCCTTGGACGAGGCCTACCTGAGCGCCCCGAAGTTCGAGGCCGGCGTCGCCCGTGCGCACGGCTTTGGCGCCCGTGCCCTGGAGGAGTTCAAGCACGAGCAGCGATGGACCGAAGCGAGTTCCACCGGCAAGCACACCTTCGACCTGGCGAGCAGTGAGTACCTGGGGGGTGGCCACACCCTGGACAAGCACGTCGGCAAGACCGACGAGCAGCTCGCCCAGCGCCTGCGCGACCAGGCCGATGACAACAACAACTGGCCGGAGCAGCGCAAGCCCTCGATCGGCGGCTCGTCGTCCTTCAAGGACATGGCCGGCGCGCAGCGGCTGACGGAACACAACCTGCGGGCGCGACAGTCCGAGATCGATGCGTGGCTTGCCACCAATCCTCCGGAGGGGAAGACGCAGGGTTTCACGAGCCCGGCCCCCAACGGCGAGGTCAGCGGCCGGTACGTGTCCAAGCAGCCCACTCCCGATCCCCAAGGGTCGGGCACCACGCTCCCGGGGACGGGGTACAAGGACCACGGGCTCAACGCGAAGGCGATCGACGTCAACAACGTGAAAACGATCCTGAAGTACGATTCCAGGCTCGATCCGCCCTACATCATCTACACGTCCATGCCCGCCCCATGACCGACCGACCGGAAGCCGAATGAACCCGATCGACAGCACTGCCTGGGACGCCGCGCTGGAGCGGCTCCTCGACGACGTGTACACCTTCGCGATGACCGGACCCCGACGGCATGACGACTGGGCACGGGACGTCCTGAACGTCATGGACCGGTCGGTCACCGACCCCCGGGGTCGGCGGACGCTGGAGTGGCAGATCGACAAGGAGGGGCGCGAGAACGTCCGGCCTTCCTATCCGTTCCTGCCGCTCACGGCCGAGCAGGTGCACGCCTGGACGTATCCGGTCACGGCCTCTGCCGCCGCTGAGCTGCTCGCCTCTCTGACACAGGAGTGGTTCTTCGAGGCCCGCCCCCTCCGAACGCGCGCCGACCGGGACGATGTGCTGGCCGACGCCCGGACGGTGCTCAGCCGATTCGGCGCCGACGCCGACTTCTTCACCTCCTCCGACCTGGCCCTGACCTCCACCTCGCCGGACTTCCTTGCCGGTGAACTCGCCGGCGGCCGGGCCTTCACCGACCACGTGATGGACCTCGGACTGATCGCCGTGAGCGCGGACGAGGTCGGGATCTTCTGGTCGTTCAACGCGAACTGAGAACACGCACAGGGATCGGGAAGCAACGGAACCTCTCCGATTGCTGAGCTGCCGCCCTCTGACCAGGCGATTTGAGAGGATGCCCCCATGCTGACCCGTTCCGCCTCCTACCCCGACCGTGAGACCGCCCAATGGGCCACCCAACAGGTGGTGACTGCCAACGAGCAGGCCATCCACCGATGGCTGGCCCAGAACACTCGTGCCCGGCTCACCGTCGAGGCCGCCTGGCCGTCCCGCGAGGAGCCCGTGGGCCGGGTCCAGCTGGAGGCCGAGCTGCTGGCCGGGCGCGGGCCCGTCGATGTCCGCGCGGCGCGCGTGGTGCTGCGCCGCGAGCCGTCGAGCCCCCACGGCTTCGTCGTCCACACGACCATCCCGTTCTACCTGTAGGGGCCGCACGCACATGTCCATGAAACCCCTGGAACACGACCGCCGGTACGGCGAGCTGGACCAGGTGATGCGCGCATACCGGGGGCAGCCGGCCGACGACACCCCGGAGCGGCGCAGCCGTGCCCTGGACGCCTACCTCCGTCACACCTGGCACACCCGCCCCTCGGCCATCGCGGAGGCGGAGCGCCAGCTGCGCGAGTACAGCCGCAATCCGCCGGGCCGCGTCCGGCAGGGCCTGGGCGAGTTCTACTCGATCCCGGACACCGGAAAGCCCCAGTCGAACATCGGTGACTGGCTGATGGTGCTGGCCGACCACCTGAAGGGAAGCATCGAGGAGGGCGACGTGCCGGAACCGTCGGCCCCGCAGACGCACTGGGAGTGGCACGCGCGCTTCCCCGAGACCGCACAACTGCTGGGCGGCTGGTTCTCCCAGGACGTCGTCGACGAGTTCCCCGGCCACGATGCCGCCGCCGCGGATTACGCCGACACCACCAACCCGCAGCTGGTCGCCCGCCTCGTGGGCGAACTGCACGAGTTGCTCGCGCTTCCCTTGGACGAGGGGGACTATGCCCTTGCCGCAGCCGAACTCGGCATGGAGGTGAGCCCGCCGGAGCCGTTCTCCCACGGTGCCTGGTTCCGGTCGTTGGCGACGACCCTGTCCGGCATCTGATCCGGGTCGATGGCCGGGGCGGCCGGGCAGCTGATCTTCGACGCGCTCCACGCCCGCAGGCGGCCCGAAGCGGCCCGCACGGACGGTGGGCGAGGGTATACGGGACGGGGGGCGGTGGAAGGACCCGATATGAGGTGCTATGCGCAGGCCGTGCGGGTGACGTTCAGTACGAGGGGGACGAAGAGTGCAGACACCGCGAACCCGCCCGACCTGAATCGGCCGACGCCGTGGGTGTCGTTCCCGCCCGGTCACCGCGGAACCGGATCCGTCCGTGCCACCGGCCGGGACAGCCGGCCCGTCGTACCGGCCGGCCGTACCGCTGAGCCCCGCCCGCACCCCTCGGGCATGCCTCGGGCTTCGGCGGCGGACCCCGGCACGGCATCGAGTGCGAGATCGAGTACGAGCAGCAGCACCGACCACCGTCAGGGAGAGCGAGACCACGCAATGGCTCAGCAGCCCCTCCTCCGCGATGTCATCGACATCAAGGAGTCCATCTCCACCTCGGACTTCGGCGGTCCCTCGCCGAGGCGACGACACCGGAAGGCGCCCAGCACGCGCTCAAGGACTACGTCGTCACCGAGCGGCTGCAGGCCTGAAGGTCGTCTTCGAGGTCGCCGACAAGCTCTACAAGACCAAGCTCCGCCCGTATCTCCTCAGCTCGTACGACATCACCGAGGACGATGTCGAGCAGTACCGCAACCGGCCCGACGCCATCACCGACCCGCAGCGCGCAGGCCGCTGCCAGATGTTCGCCGGCGACAACCCGCTCGTGTGCACCCTGCTGCTGTCCGCGCTCGCGCCCAACGTGCCCGCCCTCGCCGAGCTGACGATCCGGCGGCTCGGCGCACCCATCCCGGGCGCCGACGTCGGCATCATCAAGAACAAGGTCGCCAAGTGGGCGGCCAGGTTCCCCGAGATCAAGGAGACCGGCAGGGTGGCGGCGAGCAGTTGCCGACTTCGAGGGCGCCCGGACTGTGCTGGGCGCGCCGGTGCGTTTCCAGCACAGCACCTGACCGACCTGCCCGAGGAATCACCATGGCACCCCGCTTCGAGACAGCCCGCTTCCACGCCGAGTCCGGGCCGGCTTCCCTGTTCACCCGCGTGCGCCACATCCTGCGCGAGCCGGCGCGGCTGAAGGCCCACGGTGCTCACGTGATCGAGCGTCTCCAGCAGCGCAACGCGCCCGTCGAGGAGCTGACGGCGTTCGACCCGGATCACTGGGACCTGGTCTCGGCCGACGTACGCACCGATACCGGCAAATGGGTCAAGTCGACCTGGCGGGTCCATGCGGATGGCCGGGACTGGTGGGTGGTGATCGGGCTGGGCAACGCACTGGTCACCGTGATCGAGGTGGATCCCTGGAGGCGCGGCCAGGGCGAGCGTGTCGTCACCGAGGGACCGCTGCACGCACACGTCGAACGTGTCAACCAGGACCTCATGCGCGGCTGAAGGCCGTAGGCGCGCGCCGAGGGAAGCCCCGCCATCCGGGTACTCCCCGATGGCGGGCCCTCCGGCGAGGGGCGTGGGTCAGAACTTCGGGTCCGGGCTCTGGGCGTGGACCAGTTCGGCCGCTTCTTCTTCCGTCTCCACCGAGGGCGGGGAGCCGGCCAGGGGCTGGTTGGCGGTTTCCTTCATGCAGGCCACCGCGATCACACCGACCAGGGCCGCCGCCATCGCGTAGTACGCGGGCATCAGGTTCGAGCCGCTCCAGCTGATCAGCGCGGTGATCACCAGCGGGGTCGTACCGCCGAAGAGCGAGGCCGAGAGGTTGTAGCCGACCGACAGGGAGCCGTAGCGGACGTTCGTCGGGAACAGGGCCGGGAGGGCGGCGGACATCGTGCCCAGCAGGCAGACCAGGGACAGGCCCATCATCAGCATGCCGATGATGATCGCGGGGATGCTGCCCTGGCGGATCAGGAGGAAGGACGGCAGGGAGAGGAAGAGGAAGCCGAGCATGCCCGTCATCAGGAGCGGCTTGCGGCCGAAGCGGTCGGAGAGCTTGCCGAACTGGTTGATGATCAGCATCAGGAAGACCATGACGCCGAGCAGGATGAGCAGGCCGTGGGTCTCGCTGTAGCCGAGTTCGTCCGACAGGTACGTCGGCATGTACGACAGCAGCATGTAGTCGGTGATGTTGTACGCGCCGACCAGGGCGATGCAGAGGATCAGCGTCGGCCAGTACTGGCGGAAGATCTTGGCGAGGTCGCCCTTGGCGGTGGTCTCGACGTGGTCGGTGGCCTCTGTGGCGTGGGTGGTGCCGCCCTCGAGCTTCTGGAAGGCGGGGGTCTCGTCGAGGCGCAGTCGCAGGTAGAGGCCTACGAGGCCGAGGGGTCCGGCGACGAGGAACGGGATGCGCCAGCCCCAGGACTCCATCTGGCCGGTGTCCAGGACGGCGTACAGGAGGGTGACGAGCCCGGCGGCGCCGACGTAGCCGGCGAGGGTGCCGAATTCGAGGAAGGCTCCGAAGAAGCCGCGGCGTTTGTCGGGGGCGTACTCGGCGATGAAGGTCGAGGCGCCGCCGTACTCGCCGCCGGTGGAGAAGCCCTGGAGCATCCGGAAGAAGATCAGCAGGACGGCGGCCCAGACGCCGATGGTGTCGTGGGAGGGGATGAGGCCGATCGCGAAGGTGCCGATCGCCATAAGGATCATGGTGAGGGCCAGGACCTTCTTGCGGCCGATCTTGTCACCCATGGGGCCGAAGAACATGCCGCCGAGCGGGCGGACGAGGAAGGCCACGGCGAAGGTCGCGAACGACGAGAGGAGCTGGGTGGTGTCGTTCCCGGAAGGGAAGAAGACATGTCCGATGGTGACGGCCAGGTAGGAGTAGATGCCGAAGTCGAACCACTCCATGGCGTTACCGAGCGACGCCGCCTTCACCGCGCGCCTGACCGCCTGGTCGTCGGTGACGGTGATGTCGGTCCGACGGAGTCTGGGGTTCCGGCGCTTCCGGATGGCGCGGAAGAGCGCCGGGTGGCGTTTGACCGCATCCGGGTCGGCCGCCTGATGGGGGTCGGAGGCCGCCATGGCCGGTTCCTTTCGTTGAACGGTGTTCCAGGAAAGGCTTCTGCGCAGTCATGGCGGTTGCAAACCGAATCAACAGGCGAATGCGATCTCGCTCACATCTTTTCCGGTCGAGATCCCCACGGACAGGGGTCAGATTCCGAGGTCCTTGATGATCTTGGCGACGTGGCCGGTCGCTTTGACGTTGTAGAGGGCCCTCTCCACCTTGCCCTCTTCGTCGACCACGAACGTGGACCGGATGACGCCCGTCACCACTTTGCCGTAGAGCTTCTTCTCGCCGTACGCGCCGTAGGCCTCCAGAGTCTCCTTGGAGGGGTCGCCGACCAGTGTGACCTTCAGGTTCTCCTTCTCGCGGAACTTCGAGAGCTTCTCCGGCTTGTCCGGCGACACGCCGATGACGTCGTAGCCCGCGCCGGCGAGGAGGTCCAGGTTGTCCGTGAAGTCGCAGGCCTGCTTGGTGCAGCCGGGGGTGAGTGCGGCGGGGTAGAAGTAGACGATGACCTTGCGGCCCTTGTGGTCCGCGAGCGAGACCTCGTTGCCGTCGGCGTCCGGAAGGGTGAAGGCGGGGGCGGTGTCGCCGGTCTGGAGTCGCTCGCTCATGTTTCTCCTCGAGTGGCACGCGGGGTGTGTGGCACCGAGCGTAATAGGGGGTGCCGCCGGGTGTAGGGGCGGCCGAGCTGACAGACTGTCGATGAAGGTTTACCCGACGACGACCACGGAGGCGGCGCAGTGTCGGATACGAGGACCCCTGCGCAGATCGAGGCGGACATCATCAGCAGGCGTGAGCAGCTTGCGGTGGTGCTGGACGAGATCGGGGTGCGGGTGCACCCGAAGACGATGATCGGTGACGCGAAGGCCAAAGTCGCGTCGACGGTGGACCGGACGGCGGGGCGCGCGTTCGTCGCGGTCAACCGTTCGGTTTCCGACGTGAAGGCGCAGTTCGTGGCCGAGGACGGTTCGCCGCGGCTCGAGCGCGTGATTCCGGCGGCGCTGGTGGTGGCCGGCGCGGTGGCGTTGCTGACCGTGTCCGCGCGGCGCAGGAAGCGCTGAGCGCGGTTCCGGGCGGGCCCTGGGGCGTGTGGACCGGGTCGGGGCAGGTAGGTTTCGGGACGTGAGCGACAACGGCATGAGCACCACTGACGACAAGCTGCCGATCCGGATGCTGCACGACCGCGTCCTGGTCCGGTCCGATTCGCCCGAGGGTGAGCGGCGGTCGGGCGGTGGCATCCTGATTCCGGCGACGGCGGCGGTCGGCCGGCGTCTGGCGTGGGCCGAGGTGGTCGCGGTGGGCCAGAACGTGCGGACCGTGGAGCCGGGTGACCGGGTGCTGTACGACCCCGAGGACCGTGCCGAGGTCGAGGTGCGGGGTGTGGCGTACGTGTTGATGCGGGAGCGGGATCTGCATGCGGTGGCGGCGGACCGGTTCGAGGGTTCGGTGGATTCGACCGGGCTGTATTTGTAGGTAGGTGTGGGGTGAGTGGGCCTGGTGACCGTTGTCACCAGGCTTTTCTGCTGTTTGTTGCTACGGTGGTGTGTCCCCGACGAGACGCGCCGTACCGGGTTTCCGCAAAGACGACGCACCCGTGTTGTTCGCGTGTTTCGCGTGTTTCGTCGTGGAGGTGCCGTTGTGGCGTGGGTGCTGTTGATCGTGGCTGGTCTGCTGGAAGTGGGCTGGTCGATCGGGATGAAGTACACCGAGGGGTTCACTCGGTTGTGGCCCAGTGTGTTCACCGGTCTGGGGATCGTGGCCAGCATGGTGCTGTTGTCGCAGGCGGCGAAGACGTTGCCGATCGGTACGGCGTACGGCGTGTGGGTGGGGATCGGTGCGGCCGGTGCGGCGGTGCTGGGCATGGTCGTGTTGAACGAGCCGGTGACCGCCGCCCGTATTTTCTTCGTCTGTCTGTTGCTGGTGGCTGTGGTGGGGCTGAAGGCGACGTCGGGGCATTAGTTCAGGGGCGGTCGGGGCCGAGGAGGTGCTGGCCGTCCCTTTCGTCTGTCCCGGTCCTGTGGTCCGCGCCCGTCGTGTCGTCCTGTCGGCCGGCGGGGCGGCCGTCGGTGGCTTCCCGGGTGGCGGTGGTGGGGGTGCGTGTGGGGGCGGGGGTGGCGGTGCGGGGTGTGCGCGGGGCCCGGGTGGTGTCGGAGGGGCCGTCGGGTGTGCGGGAGCGGGTGCTGTCCTGTCCTTCGCGGGAGTTTTCGCGGGAGCCTCCGGTGACGGGTTCTTCGGTGTCGCCATCGTCTGCGCCGTCCCGTGGTGGCCTGGTGCCTCTGGCCTCCTCGGTGTCCTCGTCCTCCGCGCTCTCGTCCGGGTCGGGCTCTTCGGGGCCTTCGTCGGCCTCCAGCTCGAAGTCCTGGACCTCGCTGCCTTCGAGTGCGGCCCGGGTGTAGGCGGCCCAGGTCTGGGCGGGTGCGCCGCCGCCGTTCATGCGGGCCAGGCCGAGCGCGCCGTACAGGGGCTTCTGGACGCCGGTGCGGGGGTCCTGGCCCATGACGGCGATGACGGTGGCGAGGTCGGGGGTGTAGCCGGCGAACCAGGCGGCCTTGTCCTCCTCGGCGGTGCCCGTCTTGCCCGCGGCGGGGCGGCCCGCGCCCTGGGCGGCGGTGCCGGTGCCGCCGTCGATGACGCTCCGCAGGACGGAGGTGGTGGTGTCGGCGGCTTCGCGGCTGATGGCCCGTCGGGTGGTGCGGGCGGGGAGTTCGAGCGCGGTGGCGTTCTTGCTGATCTTGGCGACGAGGGTGTGGGCGCGCTGTCTGCCGTGGTCGGCGAGGGTGGCGTAGGCCGAGGCCATGTCGACGACGCTGGCGGTGGCGGGGCCGAGCGCGATGGAGGGGGAGGCGGTGAGGTCGGGGGTGTCCTGGGGGATGCCGAGGGCGATCGCGGTGTCCTTGACCGTGTCGGGGCCGACGTCCTGGGCCATCTGGGCGTAGACGGCGTTGACGGATTTGTCGGTGGCTTCGCGGACGGTGATGGAGCCGTAGTCGACGTCGTCCTCGTTGGCGGGGGCGTAGCCGGTGGAGCCGGCGGCGCTCTGGACGGTGCGTTCGTTGGTGCCGTCGTAGCGGGTGTTGGGGGTGATGGCGCGGCTTTTCCGGGTGGTGGACCCGTTGGCGAGGGCGGCGGCGAGGACGAACGGTTTGAAGGTGGATCCGACCTGGTAGTCGCGGCGGGTCGCGTTGTTGACGTACTGCTTGGTGTAGTCGATGCCGCCGTAGAGGGCGACGACGTGTCCGGTGGCGGGGTCGATGGAGGCGCCGCCGGCGCGGACGTTGCGGTCGGCTTCGCGGTCGTCGCTGGTCTTGGACAGGACGTTGTCCTGGACGGCTTCGACGAGGGCGTCCTGCTTCTTTTTCTGGAGTGTGGTGGTGATGCGGTAGCCGCCGGTGGCGAGGGTGTCCTCGTCGATGATCTTGTTGTCGGTGAGGTAGTCCTCGACGGCCTGGACGATGTAGCCGCGCTGGCCGGAGAGTGCGGTGGCGGGCTTGGCCTCGCCGGGGACGGGGAAGGTCATGGCGTCGCGGTCGGCCGGGGTGAGCCAGTGGTGTTTGACCATGCCGTCCAGTACGTAGTCCCAGCGGGCGAGCACGGTCTTCTTGTTCTCGGGGTGGGCGACGACGTCGTAGGAGCTGGGGGCGTTGAGCAGGGAGGCGAGGTAGGCGCCTTCGCCGGCGTCGAGGTCTTCGACGTCCTTGCCGTAGTAGGCGTGGGAGGCGGCCTGGATGCCGTAGGCGTTGCGTCCGAAGTAGCTGGTGTTGAGGTAGCCCTCGAGGATCTCGTCCTTGCTCTGTTCGCGGTCGAGCTTGATGGAGATGAAGAATTCCTTGGCCTTGCGGACGACGGTCTGTTCCTGGCCGAGGTAGTAGTTCTTGACGTACTGCTGGGTGATCGTGGAGCCGCCCTGTCTGCCCTTGCCGGTGACGGTGTTCCAGCCGGCGCGGAGGGTGGCCTTGATGTCGATGGCGTCCTCGGAGTAGAAGTCCCGGTCCTCGGCGGCGAGTACGGCGTGCTGGATGGTGCGGGGGATGCGGCGGAGGGGGATGTTCTCGCGGTTGATCTCGCCGTCGCGGGCGATGACGGTGCCGTCCTCGTACAGGTAGACGTTGGACTGGGCGGTGGCGGTGGCGTTGGCGGCGGGGATGCCGACGAGCTGGTAGCCGGCGATGAAGCCGCCGACGAGGAGCAGGGCGAGGAGTAGTACGCCGCCGAGGGTCATGCGCCAGGTGGGAAGGGCCCGGCGCCAGCCGGTGCGCTTGGGCCGCTCGGGGCGTTTCGCGCGCCCCTTGGTGGTGTGTGCGCTGTTCGGGTGCTGGGGGTCGGGGGTGGGGGCGGCGGCCGAGGGGTCTCGGGGGGCCCATCCCTCGGAGCCCTGCTGACCAGGGTCTCCGCCGTGCTGCGGTGGCTCGTGGCTCATGACTGTGGAGGCTCCTCGACTGCGGATGATTTTCCTATAGTGCACTTTTCGGGCGGATAACCTTCGGACCCTCGCGCGGATCCTTCACGGAATTAGGGTCGCTGCGGCCGGTCGCCGTGGACTAAGGTCGTGCGCTTTGGCGGAAAGAGGGAGGGCGAGGTGCGGCTCTATGCCGTGGTGGCGGCCGGTGGGTTCCGGCGGTATGCCACGTACCGGATGGCGACGCTCGCGGGGGTGTTCACCAACACCGTCTTCGGTTTCATCCTGGCGTACACCTACATCGCCCTGTGGGACGAGCGTCCGCACCTCGGCGGTTATGACCTGTCACAGGCGCTGACCTATGTGTGGCTGGGTCAGGCCCTGCTGATGACCTGCGCGATGATGGGCGGCGGCTTCGAGGACGAGTTGATGGAGCGGATCCGTACGGGTGACATCGCGGTCGATCTGTACCGGCCCGTCGATCTGCAGCTGTGGTGGCTGGCGGGGGACCTGGGCCGGGCCGCGTTCCATCTGCTGGGTCGCGGGATCGTGCCGATGGTGCTGGGGGCCATGGCCTTCGATCTGGCGCTGCCCGGTTCGCCCTGGACGTGGCTCGCCTTCCTGGTGTCCGTGGCGCTCGGGGTCGTGGTGAGTTTCGGGGTGCGTTTCCTGGTGTCGCTGTCGGCGTTCTGGCTGATGGACGGGGCGGGGGCGATGCAGATGGCCTGGCTGGCGGGGCTGTTCTTCTCCGGGATGTTGCTGCCGCTGCCGCTGTTCCCCGGTGCGCTGGGGGAGGTGGCGAGGGTGTTGCCGTGGTCGTCGCTGCTCCAGGTGCCGGCCGATGTGTTCCTCGGCCGGTACGCGGGCTGGGATCTGCTGCGGGCGTACGCCTTCCAGGCGGGCTGGGCCGTGGCGTTGCTGCTCGCGGGGCGGTTGCTGCAGTCGGTGGCGACGAGGAGGGTGGTGGTCCAGGGTGGCTGAGGTGCGGGCCGAGGTGGTCGCGGTCGCGGAGCCGGAGAGCGCGTTCGCCGAGCGGTCGCGGCTGGTCGAGGGGGTGCGGGCGTACGGGCTGATCGTGGCGATGTGGCTGCGGTCGACGATGGCGTACCGCGCGTCGTTCGTGATGACGGCCGTCGGGAACTTCGTGGCCACGGGGTTCGACTTCGTCACGATCGTGCTGATGTTCGGGCATGTGGACGTGCTGGGCGGATTCACCCTGCCGGAGGTCGCGTTGCTGTACGGGACGTCGGCGACCGCGTTCGGGCTGTGCGATCTGTTGCTGGGGTCGATGGAGCGGCTGGGGCGGCGGGTGCGGGACGGGACGCTGGACACGTTGCTGGTGCGGCCCGTCCCGGTGCTGGCGCAGGTGGCGGCGGACCGGTTCGCGTTGCGGAGGCTGGGGCGGATCACGCAGGGGCTGGTGGTGCTGGGCTATGCGCTGGTCACGCTGGACATCGCGTGGTCGCCGGTGAAGGTGGTGATGCTGCCGCTGATGGTGCTGAGTGGCGCGGCCATCTTCGGGGCGGTGTTCGTGGCGGGTGCGGCGTTCCAGTTCTACGTCCAGGACGCGGCGGAGGTGCAGAGCGCGTTCACGTACGGGGGGACGACGCTGCTGCAGTATCCGCCGTCGGTCTTCGCGAAGGACCTGGTGCGCGGGGTGACGTTCGTGGTGCCGCTGGCGTTCGTGAGCTGGCTGCCGGCCCTGTACGTGCTGGGCCGGGACTATCCGCTGGACCTGCCCCGGTGGGTGGCGTTCCTGCCGCCGGTGGTGGCGGTGGGGTGCTGGGTGCTCGCGGGGCTGGCGTGGCGGGCGGGGCTGCGGGCGTACCGCAGTACGGGAAGCTGAGGAGTGGGTGTGGACGACATGGACTTCATCGAGCTCGACGGCGTCGAGAAGGTCTTCGACGTGCGGCGCAGGACGGGGTTCCTGCGCCGTGAACGGCGTGAGGTGCGGGCGGTGGACGGCATCAGTTTCCGGGTGCCGCGTGGGGAGATGGTCGGGTACATCGGTCCGAACGGGGCGGGGAAGTCGACGACGATCAAGATGCTGACGGGCATTCTCACGCCGAGCGGCGGCCGGCTGCGGGTCGCGGGGATCGATCCTTCGCGGGAGCGTACGAAGCTGGCGCACCGGATCGGTGTGGTGTTCGGGCAGCGTACGACGCTGTGGTGGGACCTTCCGTTGCGTGATTCGTACCGGCTGATGCATCGGATGTACCGGATCCCGGACAGCCGTTACCGGGAGAATCTGGACCGGTGTGTCGAACTGCTGGATCTGGGTGCCCTGTTGGACGTCCCGGTGCGTCAGCTGTCGCTTGGGCAGCGGATGCGGGGCGACATCGCGGCGGCGCTTCTGCATGATCCGGAGGTGCTGTATCTGGACGAGCCGACGATCGGGCTCGATGTGGTCTCCAAGGCCAAGGTGCGGGGCTTCCTGCGGGACTTGAACGCGGAGCGGTCCACGACGGTGCTGCTGACCACGCACGACCTGACCGATATCGAGCAGTTGTGCGAGCGGGTGATGGTGATCGACCACGGGCGTCTGATGTACGACGGCGCCCTCGCGGGGCTGCACGAGGTCGGCAGGAGCGAGCGGACGCTGGTCGTGGACCTGGAGCGGGAGCTTCCGCCGATCGAACTCGGGTCGGAGCCTTCGGCGCGGGTGGTGAAGGTGGAGGGGCCCCGCCAGTGGCTGGCGTTTCCGGCGTCGGCGTCGGCCGCCCCGCTGGTGGCGCGTATCGCGGCGGACTATCCGCTGGTCGATCTGTCGGTGCGGGAGCCGGACATCGAGTCCGTGATCGCGAAGATGTACGTGTCGGATCCGAGCCGCTGAAGCGCTCGGATCCGAGCCCGTGGAGCCGGCTACACGCAGACCGGTGCTTCGGGATAGGAGCAGCCCGGGTAGGTGTCGCCCTCGTACTCGATTCCGCCCTCCATCGTCTGGTCGCACTCGGGGCAGGAGACGACGAAGTGCGGATTGACGCGAAGGAAGGCCGCGTTCTTCAGCCCGAAGATCGACCTCAGCGCATCCGCCCCGTGTTCCTGGATTCCATGGCGCAGGAATTCGAACGCACCGAATGTGTGGCCGGAGGAGCACTGGAACGCGGCGAACCGGAAGCGGCCGAGGTTGTCGATTCCCAGCTCGGATTCGATTCTGTACCTCTCTTCGTCCGACACCGGCTCGAGCTTTGACGCCTTGACGCGCTCAGGGGTCCAGTGCAGGTCGCTGAGGATGCGTGCCTGATTCCGGGAGAGGTAGAACGATGCCTTCCTGCCGCTCCTGATGAGCTCCTGGACGATGGCCACGACATCTTCGTCGTCCGCCGAGAAGGCGACCTTTCCGTCTTTCACGACGGCTTCGATGTGGGTCAGCAGTGAGTTGTCCATGTCGCATCCTTCCGGGGCTTTCACCCTGGATCCGGTGGTGTGGTCGCGGGCCATCACTCTGGGGGTTCGTCGCCCTGTTCGGCGGGTGCCGCACCGTGGTTGCCACCCACCCGGGCTACGGGGGAACGGTCTGCCGTGCCGACCTTCAGGTCTGTCCTCGGGTTGCTCTATAGGCTGCGCGGTATGACAAGTGAAAACCCGGACATGCGTGCCTCCGACGCCGAGCGTGAGCGGGTCGCGGAGACCTTGCGGGAGGCCGTGGCCGAGGGCCGGCTGGAGATGGACGAGTTCGAGCAGCGGCTCGACGCGACGTTCAAGGCGCGTACGCACGGGGAGTTGGTACCGCTCGTCAGCGATCTCCCGGTGCGGGGTGGGGCCGTGGCGCCGGTGGCCGGCCTGTCGCCCGTCGCGGCGCGGGGGACGTCCGCGTCCGTGGACTGGTCGCGTCGGATCGGCGGCCCCGCGACCTCGACGTGGGCGTTCGCCTTCTGGGGCGGGTTCGGCCGCAAGGGGCGCTGGACGGTGGGCCGGGCGTTCACCGCGTTCGCGATGTGGGGCGGCGGCGAGATCGATCTGCGCGAGGCGAACTTCGAGGACCGTGAGGTCGTCATCCGCTGTTTCGCGATCATGGGCGGGATCCAGGTGAAGGTCCCGCCGAATGTGGATGTGCACGTCAACGGCATCGGCTTCATGGGCGGTTTCGACGAGCAGACGAAGGACGCGGGCGAACCGGACCCTGGCGCCCCGCGGGTGCGGGTGACCGGGTTCGCGCTGATGGGCGGGGTGGGCGTGGACCGTAAGTGGAGCAAGACGCAGCGGCAGCGGCTGAAGGAGGCGGAGCGGCAGCGGCTGCGGAAGCCGGACGCGGGGGACGGGCGCAAGGAGCTCGGCTGAGCGGGCGGCCCGCGGGGGCCGCCCGCCTGCGTGTGCGTGTCAGAAGGCGTCGGCCTTGGGGGTGCCGTCCACCGTGCCGAGGTCGATCGCGTGGCCCAGGGCGCGGTAGCCGGCGTCGTTGAAGTGCAGCCGGTCGCCCGAGTCGTACTCGGGGAGGATCCGGTTGGGCGCGTACGGGTCGCGTACGGCCCGGTCGAAGTCGATGTACGCGTCGAAGATCCGGCCGGAGCGGATCTCCTTGTTGACCGCCAGGCGCACGTCGTTGCTCGCGGGTGACCAGGTGACGTAGCCCTGGAAGGGTGTCAGCGTCGCTCCGACCACCCGCAGCCCCTGGGCGTGTGCGCGCTCGGTGAGGGCGCGGAGCCCGGTCGTGATGCGTGCGGGGTCCGGCTCCTGGGGGTACTGCTGCACATCGTTGATGCCGAGCGCGATGATCACGGTCTCGGCGCCGGCGACGGACAGCACGTCGCGCTCGAAGCGGCGCGCGCCGCTCTGCCCGCCCAGATTCTTCACGCCGTTCAGTGTGAGCGGGCTGTCGCTCAGGAGGCGGTTGCCCGCTATGCCCTGGTTGGCGATCCCGTAGGTGTGCCGCAGCCGGTCGGAGAGGATGTCCGGCCAGCGGCTGTCGGCGTCGGTGGTGGAGCCGCTGCCGGCCGTGAGGGAGTCGCCGAGCACGACGATCGCGCCGGGCGACGTCGTGTTGCGGACGTCGACGGCCGTCAGGTAGCGCCACCGTGTGGTGCTCCAGGTGGCGTGCTCGTCGGCCAGGTAGGACGTCTGGTGGGAGTTGGGGTGCTGGGTGACCGGCCCGGAGGCGTACGGGGTGCGGAAGGCGACTTCCAGGTCGGCGTCGGGGGCGACGGGGACGACGACCGGGTCGCTGACGACGTGCCGGCCCGCGGCGACGGTGACGGCGGGCAGACCGTCGAAGGTCACCCGGCGGGTGTTGACGGTGGCCTGGTCGATGACGAGCGGGGTGGCGCCGAAGAGGTTGGACAGGGTGATGCGGGCGGCGTCCCCGCCGACGCTGGTGTGCACGATGTTGCGGATGGTGCGGCCGGGATACCCCTGCCCGGCATCCGGCTCGGCGCTGACGGGAGCCGCGGTCCAGGTGGCGACCCAGGTGCCGGTGGAGTTGGCCGGCGCGGCGGGATTGCGGGCCGCCGCCCGGCTCTCGGGCCCGCCGGGCGGTGTCCGGTCGTCCCGGGCGATCAGCGACGTGCCGAACGCGACGACGGCGGCGAGTGCGGCGGTGCCTGCCACGAGGGCGATGAGCAGGGCGTACCCCTGGCGCCTGGGCATCTGCGGTGATTCTCCTTGCGGTGTTCGGCCCGGTTCCCGGGGTGCTCTCATGATGCGACAGGCCCCGGGGAACTCGGCGTCCGGCCCAGGAGTAAGGGAGGTAGGGACAATGCGTACGGCACGGCGTGACACGTACGCGGACGGGTGGAGCGGATGGAACAGGACGCGGGACACGGAACGGTACCGGGGCCGGAGGACCACGGCCCCGGTCGGCCCGGGACCCCTGGCGGGCGGCCGGGGCCGACGCTGGGCGGGTTCGCGTACACCGCCGCCGATGAGGAGAAGCAGCGCGGCGTGCGCCGCATGAAGACCACCGCCACGGGTCTGCTCCTGCTCGTCGCGCTCGTGTACGTCCTCGCCACCTGGGCGGAGAACGCGGGTGTGGGCGGCTGGCCGGGCTACGTCGCAGCGGCTGCCGAGGCGGGGATGGTCGGTGCGCTGGCGGACTGGTTCGCCGTCACGGCGCTCTTCCGGCGTCCGCTCGGTCTGCCGATCCCCCACACCGCCATCATTCCCACGAAGAAAGACCAGTTGGGGACGTCACTCGGTTCCTTCGTGGGCGAGAATTTTCTCTCCGGGGACGTCGTTCGTGACCGAATTCACGCCCTGGGCGTCGGTTCCCGGCTCGGGACCTGGCTGGCGCAGCCGGAACACGCGGACCGGGTCACCGCCGAACTGGCCACCGCGCTGCGCGGCGCGCTGACCGTGCTGCGGGACTCCGACGTGCAGGCGGTGGTGGGGGAGGCGATCACCCGGCGGGCGGACGCGGCGGAAGTCGGTCCGGGGATAGGCAAGATGCTGGAGAAGATCGTCTCGGACGGCGGCCACCGCAGGGTCGTCGACCTCGTCTGCGTACGGGCGCACGACTGGCTGGTCCTGCACGGTGACTCCGTGATGGACGCGGTGCAGGGCGGGGCGCCCGGCTGGACGCCGCGGTTCGTCGACAAGCGGGTGGGGGAGCGGGTCTACAAGGAACTGCTGCGCTTCGTCACGGAGATGCGCGACATGCCGAGCCACCCTGCGCGCGGCTCGATCGACACGTTCCTGACGGACTTCGCCGCCGACCTCCAGACGGACACGGACACCCGGGCCCGGGTGGAGCGGCTGAAGTCGGAGATCCTGGGGCGCGGTGAGGTCCAGGACGTCATCGCCTCCGCGTGGTCCTCCGTCCGTACGATGATCATCGCGGCGGCCGAGGACGAGCGGAGCGAGCTGCGGATGCGGGCCCGGTCCTCCCTGATGTCCCTGGGAGCGAGGCTGTCCACGGACGAGCGGCTGCAGGCCAAGCTGGAGGGCTGGCTGGAGGACGCGGCGGCGTATGTCGTCACGACCTACCGTGCGGAGATCACCTCACTGATCAGCGACACGGTGGCCGGCTGGGACGCGGACCAGACGTCGAAGAAGATCGAGGCGCACATCGGCCGGGACCTGCAGTTCATCCGGATCAACGGCACCGTGGTGGGCGCGCTGGCCGGTCTGGCGATCCATTCGGTGTCCCACGCGCTGGGTGGCTGACCGGGGGCGTGTCCGTCCTGTCGTACGGGCACGCCCCGGGTGACGCGGGGAGCCGCTCTTGCGTACGCGCCCCGCGGCGCCCGTGTTCGATCCCCGGGGCCGGACCTACCTTCCCGGACGCGGTGCCGTTCCCGGTGGTGCGTGCGTGCGTTCCCGGCGTGCTTATCGGGCGCTGCGCCGGGTGACCGCCCACGACGCGGCGGCGACCCCACCCGCCACGGTGAACACCGCGGGCCAGGCACCGACCTTCTTGGCCAGGGGGTGCGAACCGGCGAAGGCGGCCACGTAGGCGACGGTCAGTCCGGTGGCCGCGCGGGCCCCGGCCCGCCGGTTCCACTCGTAGGCCGCTACCGACCCGGCGGCGGCCAGTGCGACACCGCCCAGCGGGCGGTTCCCGGTCCAGCGGGCGATTCCGTACCCGCCGAGGAGACCGCCCGCCGCCACTGCCGCTGCCGGGACCTTCGCCATTGCCGCCACCTTCGCTTTCCTGCGTATCCGTCGGCGTACCCGCCGGGAATCCGAGGATAGGTCCCCCGTCGGCGGGGCCGGTCAGTCGGTGCCGAACTCCATCGCGGCCCGGTCCAGCAGCTCGTCGTCGCCGGAGACCTCACCGCGCGAGGCGATGGCCTGGGCGCCGCCCTCCGGCATGGCGCCGATCAGGCCGGTCGCCGCCGCCTGTGCGGCACCGATCAGCGAGGGCTGGGCCGTGCCGACGAGGCCGAGGCCGGCGAACTGTTCGAGCCTGGCGCGCGAGTCGGCGATGTCGAGGTTGCGCATGGTGAGCTGGCCGATGCGGTCCACCGGGCCGAACGCCGAGTCCTCGGTGCGCTCCATGGAGAGCTTGTCCGGGTGGTAGCTGAACGCGGGGCCGGTGGTGTCGAGGACCGAGTAGTCCTCACCACGCCGCAGCCGCAGTGTCACCTCGCCGGTGACGGCCGAGCCGACCCAGCGCTGCAGCGACTCGCGGACCATCAGCGCCTGCGGGTCCAGCCAGCGGCCCTCGTACATCAGCCGCCCGAGGCGCCGGCCCTCGTTGTGGTAGTGGGCGAGGGTGTCCTCGTTGTGGATGGCGTTGACGAGACGCTCGTAGACGATGTGCAGCAGCGCCAGTCCGGGCGCCTCGTAGATGCCGCGGCTCTTCGCCTCGATGATGCGGTTCTCGATCTGGTCCGACATGCCCAGGCCGTGGCGGCCGCCGATCGCGTTGGCCTCCATCACCAGGTCGACCGGGGTGGCGAACGACTTGCCGTTGATCGTCACCGGGCGGCCCTGTTCGAAGCCGATGGTGACGTCCTCGGTGGCGATCTCCACCGAGGGGTCCCAGAACCGGACGCCCATGATCGGGTCGACGGTCTCCACACCGGTGTCGAGGTGCTCCAGCGTCTTCGCCTCGTGGGTGGCGCCCCAGATGTTGGCGTCGGTGGAGTACGCCTTCTCGGTGCTGTCGCGGTAGGGCAGCCCGTGGGCGACCAGCCACTCCGACATCTCCTTGCGCCCGCCCAGCTCGGTGACGAAGTCGGCGTCGAGCCACGGCTTGTAGATGCGCAGGTGCGGGTTGGCGAGGAGGCCGTAGCGGTAGAACCGCTCGATGTCGTTGCCCTTGAACGTGGAGCCGTCGCCCCAGATCTGTACGTCGTCCTCGAGCATCGCCCGGACCAGCAGGGTGCCGGTGACGGCGCGGCCCAGCGGCGTGGTGTTGAAGTAGGCACGGCCGCCCGAGCGGATGTGGAACGCCCCGCAGGCGAGCGCGGCCAGGCCCTCCTCGACCAGTGCCGCCCGGCAGTCGACCAGGCGCGCGATCTCCGCGCCGTAGGCCTTCGCGCGGCCGGGCACCGACGCGATGTCGGGCTCGTCGTACTGGCCGATGTCGGCGGTGTAGGTGCACGGAACGGCACCCTTGTCGCGCATCCACGCGACCGCGACCGAGGTGTCGAGGCCGCCCGAGAAAGCGATGCCGACGCGCTCGCCGGTGGGCAGGGAGGTGAGAACCTTAGACATGGGAAGAGTATGCACTCGCTCGCATGTATATGCAAATGGCGTGGTGCGGGCGGGAAACGTGCGGCTGCCGGACTTCCGGGGAGCCCGTCGCCTGGGCCGGCGCGCCGCGTACGACGCTGAACGGCGACGTCTCCACGCCGAATCCGGAGAAGCGCCGCACCGCGTCGACCGGCACCCGGGACCGCGGCGGCACCTGGATGCAGGACCACCCGGACGACCACGCTGACCGGAGGCCGGGTCACACCCGCAGGACGTCGATTCCCAGGGCGGTGAACTCCTCGACGGTGCCCTCGGGTGCGCCCTGGTCCGTGACCAGGACCGACACCGCGCCGGTCTCGCACACCTGGGCGAAGGCCCGGCGGCCGAGCTTGGAGGAGTCGGCCACCACGATCACCGTGCCCGCGCACTCGGCGAGGGCGCGGTTGGCACCGGCCTCCGACTCGTCGTGCGTGGCCGCTCCGAAGCGGGGGTGCACGGCGTCCACACCGAGGATCGTGTAGTCCAGGGCGAGGGTGCGCAGGACGGAGTCGACCAGAGGGCCGACGAGTTCGTACGAATTCGGCCTGGCCACCCCGCCGGTGACGACGATCTTCACCTGGGGGCGGACCGCCAGCTCGTTGGCGATGTTGATCGCGTTGGTGACCACCGTCAGCGCCACGCCCCCGCCCGACGGCTCCGGCCGCAGTGCCAGCTCCCTGGCCACCTCGGAGGTCGTCGTGCCGCCGTTGAGGCCGACGGTGGAGCCCGTCGGGATCAGCTCGGCGGCGGCCTTCGCGATGCGCTGCTTCTCGTCGGCCCTGCGGGCCGCCTTGTAGCGCAGCGGCAGGTCGTAGGCGACGGTGCTCACCACCGCGCCGCCCCGGGTGCGGGTCAGCAGGTTCTGCCGGGCGAGCTCGTCCAGGTCGCGGCGGACGGTGGCGGCGGAACAGCCGAGCTGTTCGGCGGCGTCGAGCACGTCGAGGTGCCCCTGGTCGCCGAGGATCTCCAGCAGCCGGGTCCATCGTGTGTGTGCCGCCACCTGGTCCTCCTCGCTCGCGTCGAACCCTATCGCCCGGGGCGGGCCAGGACGTCCAGCAGGCGTGCCACCTCCGCGGCCACCGCGTCGCGGGCCGGGCCGAGGTAGGCGCGGGGGTCGGCGGCCTCGGCGTGGGTGTCCAGATAGACGCGGACGGCCCGGGTGAACAGCTTGTTCAGGTGCGTGGAGATGTTGACCTTCGTCATGCCGGCGCCGATCGCCGCGACGAGGCCCCTGTCCCCGACGCCGGAGGAGCCGTGCAGGACGAGCGGGACCCCGACCGCGTCGCGCAGCCGGGAGATGAGTGCGAAGTCGAGGACGGCGTCGCGGGTCAGCATCGCGTGCGAACTGCCGACGGCCACGGCGAGCGCGTCGACGGCCGTCGCCTCGACGAACGCCCGCGCCTCGTCCGGATCGGTCCGCACGCCGGGGGCGTGCGCCCCGTCCTTGCCGCCGATCTCGCCGAGTTCCGCCTCCACCCAGACGCCGTGGCCGTGGCAGTAGGCGGTGATCTCGCGGGTCGCGGCGACGTTGTCGGCGTACGGGAGCGCCGACGCGTCGAACATGACGGAGGTGAAGCCGAGTCGGACGGCCTCGCGCACCAGCCCGGCCGATTCGGCGTGGTCGAGGTGCACGGCCACGGGTACGCCTGCCGCCCGTGCGACGGCGAGGGACGCGAGCCCGATCGGTTCGAGCGCCCCGTGGTAGCGGGCGGTGTTCTCGCTCACCTGGAGGATCACCGGCAGCCCGGCGGCTTCCGCCCCGCTCACGATGGCCTGCGCGTGTTCGATCTGTACGACGTTGAAGGCCCCGACGCCGGTCGCGTCGGTCCGGGCGCCGTGCGTGAGGGCACCGGTGGATATGAGCGGCATGGGCGTCCTTCGCGGGTGCGGGCTGCGTGAACCCAGGCGAATGGTGCTCGAAGTTGCTCATTTATAGCTTGCTTGAAGCAGATTGGAAAAGGGCAGCCGCCTCCGGTGCGGGGGAACCGGAGGCGGCTGCTGTGGTGTGCGCGAAGGCTCTCATCGGCGCCGACGGTCCGACCGGTGGCTTCTTCGACGAGGCCGGCCCCGCCGCCTGGTGACCCCCGCGCCGGGCCGGGTGCTATTTCGATGGCCCGGCGTCCGGGTGCGCCCGTACGGTGCGCGTATGACAGCGCAACTCCGCCTGGAAAAGGTGACTCCGGACAATGTCCTCGACGCGTGCCGGCTGAAGGTCGCACCCGAGCAGGAACGGTTCGTGGCCCCGGTAGCGCGGTCGCTGGCCGAGGCGTACGCCGATCCGGGGACGGCCTGGCCCCGGCTGGTCTTCGACGGCGACCGGCTGGTCGCCTTCGTGATGGCGTTCTTCGACGTACGGTTCGACCCCGCGGACCCGGAGGACCGGCTCCGCTCCGGGCTCTGGCGGCTCGCCGTCGCCGCCGGCGAGCAGGGCAAGGGGTACGGGCACTTCGCCGTGGACGCCGTGTGCGAGGAGATCCTGCGGCGCGGGCAGAAGCGGGTGACCGTGACCTGGGGGCAGGGGGAGCACGGACCCGAGGAGTTCTACCTGCGGCTCGGCTTCCGCCGGACCGGCGAGATGAGCGGGGACGAGGTGGTCGGCGAGATGGATCTGCCGCGTGCCTGACGTTCCCCGGGCGACCCGTGACCGGTGATCCACATGCGTCCCCGGGGCGGGCGCGCGAGGATCGGGGGTACGGGCGGTGGCCCGGTCGCGCCAAGGCCCTCTCGGGCCGGTTCTCCCTTCCAGGCGCTCCGGTCCGCCTCCCGGCCCGGCTGTGGGCCGGGGGCGGCCGTCCATGGGCGAGGGATCGTCCGGAAGTCTTGTCGCACCAGGGCTTCGCCGTTCGGTAGCGGATACTCGAGGCGGTTCAGAGCTGTGAACCCGGCATCCGCCCCTGCTGACGCCAGGGTGTCGGGATCGATGTCGGACGACACCGAGGCGAGCGCGTCGAAGGACGTCGCATAGTCGGCCGCACCGACGAAGCCGCCTGCGTGGTCTGCGGGTCGATGAGGTCGAGGCCGTTGCCTCCCGCGACCCCCGGAATCCCGATGGTGCGGAACGGGTGCGCGGTGAGCTGTTCGCCGGTGATGTCGCGGAGACGCTGGAGCTGAACACGCAGGTCATACAGTCCTTCCAGCAGTAGGCGATGACCGGGGCTTCCGGCCGGCCGGGGTCTGCCGGAAGCCCCGGTGCCACGACACGCTGACCCCTGACCATGAGGAGTGACGATCTGCATGCCGCACACGACGACGCCCGACGGGGTCGGTATCGCCTACCAGGTCCAAGGCGAGGGGACAGCGCCGCTGGTGCTGTTGGCGGGCCAGGCGAACAACCACCACTGGTGGGACGGGGTGCGCGACGACTTCCACGCCGACCGCAGCACCATCACGCTCGACTACCGCGGTACGGGGCAGAGCGACAAGCCCGACACCCCGTACAGCACCGAGCTGTTCGCCCTGGACGTGATCGCGGTGCTCGACGACCTCGGTGTCGACCGGGCCGATGTCTACGGCACCTCCATGGGCGGGCGTGTGGCCCAGCAACTCGCAGCCCGCCACCCGGACCGAGTGCGCGCCCTGGTGCTCGGGTGCACGTCGCCCGGCGGGCCGCACGCCGTCGAACGCACCAACGAGGTGCGCCGGTCGCTGGTGCAGACACAACCGGGTGCGGCGCGGCGGGCCCTGCTGGAGCTGATGTACAGCCCGGCCTGGCTGGTGGCGAACCCCGGCCCGTACCGGACGCTCGGCGACCCGGAGATGCCCGCCCACGCCCAGCGTCGCCACCTGGCGGCCAGCAACCAGCACGACGCGTGGCAGCTCCTGCCGGGCATCGGCGCACCCACGCTGGTCGTGCACGGCGGCGACGACCTGCTCAACCCCGCCGCCAACGCCCCTCTGCTCGCGGACCGTATCCCCGGCGCCCGCCTGCAGTTGATCCCGGGAGCGCGGCACGCCTACTTCGAGGAGTTCCGCGCCGTCGCGAGCCCGCTCGTCCTGGACTTCCTCACCACAGTGCGGCAGCGGTGACGAGAGGCGCAGCGTACGGGCGGGGAGCAGCTCGATGACGTCCCGCTTCGCCACCGCCCTCAACGAAGCCTGGCAGAACCGGTGGAGGCTCACCCGGCGGGCCTGTTCGCGCGGATCAGGGTCTGCCGGCCGTTGGCGACGAGCTTTCCGTCCGCCGTCACTCCGGACGCCGTACACCTCCAACTGGCAGACGGTCAGGGTGCGTTCGCACGTTCCCATGACAGCAGAATCCGTTGACGTACCCGAACTCTGAGTCGCCATCGTCAGCCTAAAAGCTCACATCAATGTCAGGGGCAAGTGGTGAGGGGCCGGTATGCGCATCGGTGAACTGTCCGCCCGTACGGGAGCCAGCCGCCGGTCGCTGCGCTACTACGAGGAGCAGGGCCTGCTCGTCAGCTCCCGCTCGCCCAGCGGACAGCGCCACTACGACGACGAGCACGTCCAGCGGGTGCTCCTCGTGCGGGCGTTCCTGGCAGCGGGCATGTCCAGCGGCACCATCGCCGGGATGGCGCCCTGCATGACCGAGCCGACCGAGGACAGGGCGCGGCAGGCGCTGGAGATCATGGGCCGTGAGCGGGCCAGGCTGTCCTCGGCCGTCGACGGCCTCGCCGCTGCCAGGGACGCCCTGGACCACCTCATCGAGGCCAACCACGCGTACCTCGCACGATCGGCGGACGACGGGGTCTGAACCAGGGGGTTCAGCAGCTGTTCGCAGCACCTCGGCCGAGGCAGCAGCCCAGGGCCGGTCTTCGAGGAGCCGGCCACTCGTCTGGCGAACACCGACCGTTGTAGCGAGACTGGACATGGAGCTACCCCCCACCCCGAGGAATGGCGGATGAACCTACGACGCCGCCTGGGGAGCCAAGGGTGAGCGCCTCTCCGCACTGTCACCCGAACGGGTGTCGGTGCTGAACAGCGGGTCTCACGTCGACTGCATGAGCGCAGTCGGAGCGCAGTGCAGTCAGTGCTCAGACCGTGCAGCGCGTTCTGAGACCCTGAACCAGCCACCAGGGGGGTCTGGAGGTACCGGATGCCGCGGCCCCTGTGGACAGGAGCGATCAGCTTCGGGCTGGTCACGATCCCGATCAAGGTGGTGTCCGCCACCGAGAACCACTCGATCTCCTTCCACCAGTACCACCAGGAGGACATGGGCCGGATCCGCACCCGCAAGGTGTGCGAGGTCGACGGCAAGGTCCTCTCGCAGGACGAGATCGGCAAGGGCTACGAGATCGCCAAGGACCGGACCGTGCCCGTCACGGACGAGGAGCTCGACCGGATGCCGCTGCCGACGGCGAAGGCCATCGAGATCGTCGCGTTCGTCGAGGCCGAAAGCATCGACCCGGTACGGATCAGCGACAGCTACTACCTCGCGGTCGACGGCCAGGTCGCGGCGAAGCCGTACACCCTGCTGCGGAAGGCGCTGGAGCGCAGCGACAAGGTCGCCGTGGCGAAGTTCGCCTGGCACAACCGTGAACGGCTCGGCCTGCTGCGGGTGCGGGAGGACGCGATCGTGCTGCACTCGATGCGCTGGCCGGACGAGATCCGCAGCCCCGAGTCCCTCGCCCCCCGGGAGACCGAGCTGGACGAGGACGAGATCGAACGCGCCGTGCAGCTCACCGACAGCATGGCCCTGGACGACATCTCCGGCTTCCGCGACCGCTACCGGGAGGCCCTTGAGGAACTGCTCGCGGCCAAGTCCGAGGGCGAGGCGCTTCCGCCGGTGGCAGAGGAAGGGGCGGAGGAATCGGGGAAGGTCATGGACCTGATGGCCGCGCTGAACGCGTCGGTGAAGGCGGCCAAGGAGACGCGGGGCGAGGACGCGACCGTGCACGAGATGACGCCCGGCAAGCCCCGCACCCGGAAGAAGGCCGCCCCGGCCGCGAAGAAGACGGCCGCGAAGAAGTCGGCCGCGAAGAACACGGCCGCCAAGAAGTCGGCCGCGTCCAGGAAGCAGCCCGCGCGGAAGACGGCCGCGAAGAAGCGGACCGCCTCCTGACCGGCGTCGTGGGCCCTCAGCCGATGTCGTCCGGCGCCAGGTCCGGACGCAGCCGGTGCCAGGAGGGATGACGCAGCCGGCCCGCCCTCGTCCGCGTGGCGTACCGCACCTCGCCGACCAGCCGCGGCAGCACCCACCGCGCACCGGCGACCGGTGGCGTCTCGTCGAAGGGGCAGGTGTCGACCGCGGCGACGCGGAGCAGTTCGGCGAGCCTGTGCCGCTCGGCGTCGCTCCACCCCGTGCCGACGCTGCCCGCGTAGCGCAGGCCGCCACCCTGGTCCCGCTCGCCGACCAGCAGCGCACCGGGCAGACCGCCCAGCCGCCCGCGTCCGGGCACCCAGCCGCCGACGACCACGTCCACCGTGCGGGCATGGCGGATCTTGATCCACGTACGGGCGCGCACCCCGGGCTCGTACACCGAGCTCAGCCGTTTCGCGATGACGCCCTCCAACCCGGCCTCCCGTGTCATGGCCAGGGCTTCCTCGCCGTGTCCCACGACCACCGAGGGCGTCGACCAGCGCGGCCCGTTCAGCCCGAGCCCCTCCAACGCCGCCCGCCTCTCGGTGTAGGGCAGCGGCACGAGGCTCCGGCCGCGCAGGAACACGGCGTCGAACAGCACCAGGTGGGCCGGCACCCGCTGCGCCATGCGGGCGGCCTTCGCGGGCGACCCGGAGAGCCCCATCCGTGACTGCAGCCGCTCGAAGTCGCTGCGCCCCTGCTCGTCCGGCGCGACGATCTCGCCGTCCAGCACCGCCGGTACGCCGCCGAGCGCCGGCCCGAGCGCCGCCAGATCCGGATACGCCGGGGTGATGTCGGCCCCGGACCTGGCCAGCAGCTGGAGCGATCCGTCACCCGGCAGATACGCGAGGGCGCGCTGGCCGTCCTGCTTCACCTCGTACGCCCACTGCTCGTCGACGGCGGCGGACGGCAGCTGGCCGGGGGTGGCGAGCATGGGGGCGATCCGGGGCAGAGAGGCCATGGCAGCAGCCTCTCAGCTGCTGCGCCGCCGGGCTCGCGGGCAGCCTCCCGTCCACGCCTCGACGGAAACTCCCGGGACGTTCATGCGCGGGCGTGGCAGCATGGGCGGCATGACGACGACCCGAAAGTTTCATGCCGCGTAGCCGGACCGGGCACCTCCGCACCGGCAGGGAGCACCGCCTCCGGCCGGGCGGCCCGAGCACCGTCATCGACGGCGTGTCCTCGCGCACGCTGGCGGAGATCGCCCGCCTGGAGCTGAGCCGCAACTACCTTGCGCCCGGCGGCGTCAGCGAGGCGGTCCGCTGCTGGAAGCGCCATGTGCGGCAGCCGCTGGACGCCCTGTGGCGGGACGACGAGCGGGGAAGCACCCACGGGGACTGCTGTGGGGATCCGCTGGAGGCGCGCGAGCTTCTCGACACGGTGATGAGGGCGATGTCGCCGCGGGGGGCGCGTGAACTCCGGCGTGTTGTCGGCGCACTCGACGCGCAGCGGTGACGGGGCAGTCCGCCTCAGGACGGGGGAGTCCACCGGCCGGCAGGGGTGGGTGCCCTGCCGGCCGGGGAGCCTGACCGGGGTCAGGCGGTCGTGCAGGTGGTGCCGCTGAGCGAAAAGGCGGCCGGGGCCGTGTTGGTGGTGCTCCTGGTGCCGGTGAAGCCGACCGTGACCGAGCCGTTCGCGGCGATCGACGCCGTGTGTCCGGCGGGGGCGACGCTGACCGTGGAGCCGCTCTGCGTGGGGGTCCCGCCCCACATGTGGGAGACGGTCTGGCCGTCGGCGAATGCGAAGGCGAGGTTCCAGCCGTTGAGGGTGGTGGTTCCGGTGTTGCGGATGGTGATCTCACCCTGGAACCCGCCGGGCCAGTCGCCGATCACCCGGTAGCCGACGGAGCAGCCGACGCCCGGCGTGGGTCCGCTCTCGTCGGTGGTGACGCTCACCGTGGCGGACCGGGCCGAGCGGTTGCCCGCCGCGTCGCGGGCGTAGACGGCGAACACGTAGGCCGTGTCGGCGGTGAGGCCGGTCACGGTGACGCTGTTGGTGGTGGAGGAAACGGCCGTGGTCTCGGTGGTGCCGTTGACGCGGACGACGTCGTAGCCGGCGATGGCAACGTTGTCCGACGCCGCGGGCCAGGCCAGGGTGGCCGAGGTGGCCGTCACCGCGGAGGCGGTCGGTGTGCCGGGGGCGGTGGGGGCCTCCGTGTCGTCCGGGTTGCCGCCGCCACCGAAGACGGTGGCCTCCTGGGAGGTCTGGGCGATGCCGTTCGCGCCGTGGAAGACGCGCTCGCCCCAGGAGCTCAGCCGGCTCGGGTCGAAGTCGATGGCCAGGTCGAGGACGGGGTCGGTGTTGCCGCTCCAGGACCATGCGAGGTAACCGAGACCGAGCTGCTCGGCCGTGGCCATCATCGTGTCCTCGTCCGGGTCCCCCCACTGGTCGGCGGGTCCGCCGAACTCGCCGATGAGAAGCGGCAGTCCGGCGTCGACGAAGGCGTTCAGGTAGTCGGTGACCGCCTGGGCCGTGTTGTAGACGCTGTACATGTGGATCGAGAAGATCAGGTTGCCCGTGGTGTCGGCGTCGTACACGGCCTGGGCGTTGGCGCGCATGACGCCCTGCCAGTCCTGACCCCAGTTGGGGGCGTCCACCATGATCGTGTGGGCGAAGCCGGCGGCGCGCAGCTTCTGGACGGCGGCGGTCGTGGGCGCGGTCCAGCCGGCCGGGTCGGTGTTGCCCCAGGGCTCGTTGCCGATGTTGACGATGACGTAGTCCTCTTGGCCCGCGAGTACGTCCTTGAGGCTGATCCAGTAGTCGGCCGCGTGGTCGAGCGTGCCCGCCGCGGCGTCCTCGCCGTAACCGGTGGTGTCGTGCACCTCGAGTACGCAGATGAGCCGGTTGGCCTTGCAGTCCTCCACGATGCCCGCGACCTCGTCGGGGCCGTTCCTCGTCCAGCGGTGGCCGTCGGAGAGGACGACGCGGACGGTGTTCGCGCCGAAGGCCTTGATGTCGGCCAGCGACTGCGTCTCGCCCGGGTACCAGGTGTGCGCGTGGTTGACGCCGCGCATGACGAAGTCGTTGCCGTTGGCCTCCAGCAGACGGCCGTCACTGATGTGCAGACCGGTGGCCGCCGCTTCCGTCTGAGCGGGCCGGGCCTGCGCCGAGGCCGGGCCGAGCGCGCCCAGCAGGACGACGCCGAGAAGGGCGGCCAGGCCCTTCAGTAAGACGGTCAAGGGGCTCTTTCGTGCCGTGCGTGATGCGGTGCTCGCTGCTGATCTCACTGCGACTCCAGAAGGTGGGTGCCGGGTGACGCGAAACGCCGGATGACGTGGGAGCGCTCCCATAAAGCCATCTCGGCAGGGGCACGTCAAGGAGTCGCGCACACTTCGGCGCACCGGCCGGTTCGTGCGCCCCGTGCCACCGGGCCCCGCGCACGTAAGCGCGGGGCCCGGTCGCCGCCCGGTCAGGCCTTGCTGGTGCAGATCGCGTTGCAGGGGCGGCCAGGGCTCGGGAAGAGTTCCACGGGGTTGTCCGCGTCCGCCGGGCAGTGCGCGAGACCGGCCACGTCGATCGGCTGGTCGAGGTGGGACTCGATGTGCTCCATGGCCTGGTTCAGCCGGTCCAGCATTCCGGACTCCTTCCCTTTCACTTCCTCACGGTAGGAAGGACCCACCCTGCCGGACCCGACATCCTGTGCCCGATGCGGTGGGGTGGGCGGGGGCTCGGACGGGGCGTCGCGATCCTCGCCCTCGGCAGCACCCTCGGACTGTCCATGACCATGGGCACGCTCGCGCCGCTGGGACGTACTCGGCCTGGACGCCGATGAGTTCGAGTCGGTCCGGACCGGGCGGGCCGTGGGCCCGTCAAGGGCCCCGAGGCCCAGTGCGGGCCCACCGGCGGTACGGGCGGGTGAGCTCGGCGACGGGCCGGCTCATGGGCCCTGCGGCCCTTGCCGGAGGAGCTGCCGGGGCCGGATCCTTGCACTCCTCCGCACCGACGGGATGCGGGGTCCGGTGCTCGTGACACACGAACGGAGACGCGTATGGGCGGGAAGAAGAGGGTTCTGCGCCGCGTGGCGGTAGCGGCGAGTGCGTTACTGACGGCGGTGGGCATCACGATGACGGGGGCGTCCCCGGCCGCTGCCGTGGACTACTACTACGAGCTGCCCTACCCGGCGGGGGAGGCCTACACGGTCACCCAGGGGCCGGAAGGGACGTACTCGCACACCGGCCCCTACAACGAGTACGCCTGGGACTTCGGGCTCCCCGCCGACTACGAGGTGTCCGCCGCGCAAGCGGGCACCGTCGTCGTCTCGGACTGGTCCCCGTACTGGCAGAACGGCATCGAGGTGATCATCCGGCACTCGAACGGGCAGTGCACCCACTACGCGCACCTGAACAAGGCGATCTACAACACCGGCGACTGGGTTCCGCAAGGGCGGGTCGTCGGCTGGTCGGGCAGCACCGGCGCTTCCACGGCACCGCATCTGCACTTCCAGGTGATCGACTGCAACAGCCGCGTGGGCCTGCCCGCCACCCTCCAGGGGTGGACGCCGTACACCGGCACCCGTCCGGTCAGCGTGAACGCGTACGCCTGACCGGGCGGCGAGGTGACTGTCCTCCGATCAGGGGGACTTGAGTAGATCCCTCAGTCCGGCGGCGAGCGTGCGGACATCCTGCTCGGTGGGCAGGCCGAGGGGCGTCCCAGGTGCGGCACCCTCCTCAGGCTGCCGGCACGGCCGGCACACGCCGTCGGGCAGGGCCTCCGGGCGGCCCGGGGTGCCGCACTTGGCGCATTCCAGCATCACGCGGTGTACGGGCGTGCCCGGTGCGGGCGGCGTCGGGGCGGCGGGTACGTGCGCCGGGATCTTGTCGGTGAGGCGGCGGCGTACGAAGCCGACCGGGGAGCCGACCTGGGGCGGGAGCCCGGAGGTGAGGGCCTGCGTGAGGTAGTCGGCGTCCACACCGCGTGCGAACCAGGCGGCGGCCAGGGCCTCCAGGGCCGCGCAGTCGGCGGCGGACAGGGGCAGCCGGGAGTCGACGCGGCCGAGCTGTGCCAGCGCGAGGTAGGCGGGGGAGGGCGCGGCGGCGGCCGGGGTCCGCTGCGCGGGCACGGCGGGCGCGGGAGGGGCTGCGGGCTCCGGGGGCGGCGGCGGTGCAGGGGCGTCCGAGGGGGCGCAGGGCCGCACGGTGGTGGCTGCCGGGGCGGGGGCAGGGGTCGGGGCAGGGGCGGCGGCCGGGGTGACCTCGGTGGCCGCCCACCACTCGTTGTCGCGGGCCGTACGCGACCAGAACGTCCGCGAGACCCAGCGGACCTGCCCCGACTCGCCGACGAGGCACCGCACGCGGCGCAGATATCCGGCGGTGGCCAGCGCCTTCAGGGCCGAGCCGACGGCCTGTTGGCCGTACAGCGGAAGCTGTCTGGCGAGGCTCTTCACGTCCATCGCGGCGCCGTCGGGGAGCTGGTCGATGAACCCGGCGATGTACCGCTCGCGGGCGGGGAGCAGGGCGAAGTCATCGGCGCTGCGCGGGAGTTGGTCGGGCATGGAGCGCTTGCCGTAGCCGGGCTTGGCCCTCGGGTACGGGCGCGAGGGTGCGGGTGCGCGCAGGGCGAAGTTAAGGTGCTCGGTAGCCACGGGATCGCTCTCGTTCGATCGTGCGGTCAGACCCCGGCCTGGTGCTTCTAACACCGCGTCGGGGTCGCTTGGTTCTCGCACCGTAAGCAGTCGCCACGCTGCGCCGCAAGTCGGTCACGATTAGTCATACTTGCTGGCCGTGACGGGTCAGGGAGGTCAGGGAGGTTTACTCAAACCCCCTTCTTTCCCTACCGGTTGAAGGCATCGCTCGAATCCCGGCCCTCGGATCCCGACGCCCGGATCCCGAAGCTCGAGCGTCGGGCGGAAGCCCTGATTCCGGGCCCCGAACGTGTGAACAGGCCCGTCCCGGCGCTCGGACCCCGAGCTTCGGGCGTCGAGCGCCGAGTCGTGGCCGAGGGCGAGTTTCGGCGTGGTGGCGACGTTCAGCTGGAAGGGCGCGTCCTCCGGCGAGAAGACCTGGCGTCCCGACAACTCGTGGGCCCTTCTCTGCGACTGACCCGCCGCACGTGTCCGTCCCGCACCGGCCGGTGCGGGACGGACACGTCTCCCCGGCCGCTCAGCGCAGCGACTCCGGCAGGTCCTCCCGGTGCACGATGCCCAGGCGCTGCGTCGCGCGGGTCAGCGCCACATACAGGTCGCTCGTCCCGAACCGCCCCGGCTCCACCACCAGGACGTGGTCGAACTCCAGCCCCTTCGCCTCACGCGGGCCGAGCAGCACCACGGGACGGGTGAGGTCGGGTTCGTCGCCCGCCGTGACCCCGTCGAGCGGGGCCGCGATCTCCTCGTGCAGCTCACGCGGCGCGATCACCGCGAGGCGCCCCTCCTCGGGCGTCAGCTCCACGGCGGCCCGCGCCACCGCGCCCGCCAGATCCGCGCCGGCGTCCCGCGTCCACGGCGTCTCCCCGGTGGACCGCACCGACCCGGGCGGCTCGAACGACGGGTCCTGGGCCCGTACGACCTTCGCCGCCAGCTCCATGATCTCGGCGGGCGTACGGTAGTTGACGCCCAGCCGCACATGCTCGAAGCGGTCGCCGACGTACGGCTCCAGGATCCCGTCCCACGAACCGACGCCCGCCTCCTCGGACGTCTGCGCCGGGTCACCGACCAGCGTCAGCGAGCGGGTCGGCGAACGGCGCATCAGCAGCCGCCACATCATCGGCGACAGCTCCTGCGCCTCGTCGACGATGATGTGCCCGAACGCCCAGGTCCGGTCGGCGGCGGCCCGCTCGGCCGCGCTCCGGTGGTCGGCCTCCTCCTGCCGCTCCGCCATCCGCTCGGCGTCGATGATGTCGTGGGCGGCCAGGAACTCGGACTCCTCGTCCTCGAATTCGTACGACTCCGAACCCCGGGACAGCTCCAGGACGCCCTGCGCGTACGCCACCCGCTCCTGCCGCTCCGCCTCGGCGGCGGCCCGCTCGGCACTGTCGTCGGACCCCAGCAGCTCGGCCGCCTCGTCGAGGAGCGGAACATCGGCCGGCGTCCACTCCCCGTCGCCGGGGGCGCGCCGCACGGCGTCCGCGTCCTCCTCCGGTACGTACACCGGCTCGGCCAGGTAGTCGGCGAGGAACTCCTCCGGGGTGAGCACCGGCCACAGCTCACCGACGGCGGCGTGCACCTCCTCGCTCGCGGCGACGCTCTTGCCGAGCTGGGCGACGTCGTCCGGGCCGAGGAAGTTGGGGCCGCCGTACGGGTCCGCGCCGATGCGCTCGGTGAGCTGCCGGGTGAGGGCGTCGATGATGTGGAACGTGAAGTACGGCCGGGCGAGGTTGTGCGGCAGCCGGGTCTCGCGGGCCGCCTGCCGGGCCTCGTAGGCGATCTCCCAGTCCAGGACGAGGTCACCGTCGTCGTGCGGAATGATCACGGGCGCCCCGGGCTCGGGCAGCGCCTGCCGGTCGCGTACGGCGAGGGCGAGCGCCTCGGCCATCCCCGCGCCGCCCTTGACGGCCGCCGCGCCGGGGGTGTCGGTGCCACGGGCGTGGACGCCGGGGAAGAGCTCGGCCTGGGTGGCGAGCATGACGCCGGTCTCGCCGAGGGCGGGCAGCACCTCGCCGATGTAGCGCAGGAAGGCGGGGTTCGGGCCCACGACCAGGACCGCGCGCTTGGCCAGGAGCTCACGGTGCTCGAACAGCAGGAAGGCGGCCCGGTGCAGCGCGACCGCCGTCTTTCCGGTGCCGGGGCCGCCCTCGACGACGAGGACGCCACGGTGCGGGGCGCGGATGACGCGGTCCTGCTCGGCCTGGATGGTCCGCACGATGTCGCCCATGCGGCCGGTGCGGGCGGAGCTCAGCGCGGCGAGCAGCACGGCGTCACCGCTCGGGTCCTCGAAACCGCTGCGCTCGTCGTCCCCCAGGTCGAGGATCTCGTCGTGCAGCTCGGTCACCGTGCGGCCCTCGGTGGTGAGGTGTCTGCGCCGGCGCAGCCCCATGGGCGTATGCCCGGTGGCGAGATAGAAGGGCCGGGCGACCGGTGCCCGCCAGTCGATCAGAAGGGGCGTGTGTTCCTTGTCGTCCTCACGAATTCCGATACGGCCGATATGGTGCGCGGCACCGTCGTGAAGATCGATGCGGCCGAAGCACAGCGAGCCGTCGACCGCATTCAGGGCCGCCAGCAGGCCGGAGCGCTCGGCGACGAGCACATCGCGCTCGTGACGGGCCTGCAGACCGTTCCCGACCGGTGTCAACGCGTCCTCGACGTGCTGTGCGGTGACCCCGCGCAGCTCGTCGACACGGTCGTAGAGCCGGTCGACGAATTCCTGCTCCTTCTGCAATTCGACGTTTCCGCGAGTTGACAAAATCGCTCCCTGCCGGATATGGTGTTTCTATTGGGCCCCCGTGAGGGGCCTTTTTCTGTGGGCACACAGAACCACTGAATATACGCGAGAAAATCCCCGGTCCGCAATTTCGGACCGGGGATTTCCTGCGCTCGGGCGTCGTACGCCGTGGTGTCAGCGGAGGTCCTTCACCCGGGGGCGCTCCACGGGTGCGGTGCGGTGTGTCATCGGTCCGCATGACAGCCGTCATACGAAGCCGATGACACACCGCACTGCCGCCGGCCCCGTATCGCCGGGAGTGTGGAGCGCATGAACACAGTCATCGAAACCGTGGGACTGAAACGGAGCTACAAGGGGTTCGACGCCGTACGCGGCATCGACTTCACGGTCGCTCGAGGTGAGCTCTTCGCCCTGCTCGGCACCAACGGCGCCGGCAAGACCTCCACGCTCGAACTCCTGGAGGGCCAGGCCGTCCCCACCGGCGGAAGCGTCCGGGTACTGGGCCATGACCCGTTCCGTGACCGGGGGGAAGTGCGGCACCGCATCGGGGTGATGCTCCAGGAGGGCGGCTTCCCGCCGGAGTTGACGGTCATGGAGACCGTGCAGATGTGGGCGGGCTGCACCAGCGGCGCCCGCCCCGCGGACGAGGCCCTCGCGCTGACCAACCTGTCCGACCGGCGCACGGTGCGGGTCAAGCAGCTCTCCGGCGGCGAACGCCGACGCCTCGACCTCGCGCTGGCCCTGCTCGGACGGCCGGAGGTGCTGTTCCTCGACGAGCCGACGACCGGCCTGGACGCCCAGTCCCGCCGGGACACCTGGGACCTCATCCGCGAACTGAAGGCCCAGGGCACGACGGTGCTGCTCACCACGCACTACCTGGAGGAGGCCGAACAGCTCGCCGACCGGCTGGCGATCATGCACAAGGGGCTGATCGCCACCACCGGGCGGGTGGCCGACGTGGTGGCCGAGCGGCCCTCCCGGATCACCTTCACGCTGCCCCAGGACCGTTTCCTCGGCGAACTCCCGCCGCTCGCATCGATGGGCGTGACCCGGCACACGAATGAGGGCGGGGCCGTCCGCCTGGAGACCCGGGACCTGCAGCGCACGACCACCGAACTGCTCACCTGGGCCCGGCACACCGGCGTCGCGCTGCACGCCCTCGACGCCCGTTCCGCATCACTGGAAGAGGCCTTCATGGAGATCGCCAAGGGCCTTGAGACCGAGGAGATCCGATGACGACGACCGCCCCCGCCCGGCCGCTGACCACCACCCCGCCCGTACGGCGCGGCCCCGTCTCCCGCATGGCCGCACTCGGCCGCGCGGAGATGGCCCTGCTGCTGCGCAGCAGGGCGGCCCTGTTCACCGCGCTCGTGCTGCCCGCCGTCATGGCCTTCTCCATGCGCGGCATGGTCAAGAGCCTCGACCTCGGCGGCACCGGCCTGTCGATCGCGACCGTCCTCCTGCCGGGGACCCTGGCCATGGCCCTGTTCTTCTCCGTCTACACGAACCTCGTCGGCGTGTACGTCACACGCCGTGAGAGCCTGGTGCTCAAGCGGCTGCGCGCCGGGGAGGTGCGCGACTGGGAGATCCTCGCCGGTGGCGCGCTGCCCGCGGTGGTGCTCGTACTGGTGCAGAGCGTGCTGCTGGCCGTCGGTATGACGCAGGTCCTCGACGCGAGCGCGCCGGCGGCCCCGCACCTCGTGCTCCTCGGCATGCTGACGGGCGTCCTGCTGCTCGTGGCCGCGGCGGCGCTCACGGCCGCCTTCACCCGGACGGCGGAGAGTGCGCAACTGACGTTCCTCCCCTTCATGCTGGTGACCATGGCGGGATCCGGGGTCTTCATGCCGCGCGAGGTACTGCCCGGTGTGGCAGCCGACATCAGCGCCTGGCTGCCGTTCTCCCCGGTGATGGACCTCGTACGGGGCGGCTGGACGGGCGACCTCGGAGGCATGGACCAGGCCCGCCTGGTGCTCGCCGCCCTGGCCTGGACGGCAGCGGCGTCCGTGGGTGTGCGGCAGTGGTTCCGTTGGAGCCCGCGCCACTGAGCACGACGGCCATCGAGCGGGGAGCCGGGGGAGTTGGAGAAGTTGAGGACCATGAGCTTGAACACGAGCGTGGAGGACTGGGTGGAACGGCTCGGGGGCCAGGACGGCCCCGACCGCTACCGCCGGTACGCCCTGGGCAGCGTCGGCTTCCTCGCCGTCTGCGAGATGGGTCTGTGGGCCGTCTGGGTGGCGCAGTCGAACGCCGACGCGCTCTCGCTGGTATACGTCGCCGTACTGGGCGCGGTACACGCGGTCATCCAGTTCCTGCTCTGGCGCGCCGCGCTGAACCACTACCTCGCCGTGGGCCCACGGCCCGTCGGACTCCTGGTGGCGTTCGCTGCGGTGACCGTGACCATGGCGGCTCTGGCGTGTGTACTGCTGTCGTCCGGCCGTATCGACGAAAGTGACCTGACGTCCTTCACGGTGTGGCTGCTGATGTTCTTCGCCGGACCGCCCATGCTGGCGCTGCCGCCCCGCGCGGGAGCGGCCCTCCTGGCAGCCGTCACGGTCGCCTGCCTGGCAGGGGCCGTCGCAGCGGGAGTGACGGGACCACCCCTGGGTCTCGCCATCGGTGGCAGCGTCTTCATGGTGCCGTTCATGGCCGTCGCGTCCCGGGCCTCCGGCTGGAGCGTCATGCTGATCGAGCAACTGGCCGCCGCACGCCAGACGCAGGCACGCCTGGCGGTCGCCGAGGAGCGCCTGCGCTTCGGCCGCGACCTGCACGACGTGCTGGGTCGCAACCTCGCGGTCGTGGCGCTCAAGAGCGAACTCGCGGCACAACTGGCGCAGCGCGGCCGGCCCGAGGCGGTCGAGCACATGGTGGAGGTGCAGCGCATCGCACGGGAGTCGCAGCGCGAGATCCGGTCGGTGGTCCGTGGCTACCGCACCGCCGACCTGCACACCGAACTCGCCGGAGCACGCTCCGTCCTGGAGGCCGCGGGCATCGACTGCCACATCGAGTACGGCCCGGCGTCCCGCCTGCCCTCCGACGTCCAGTCGGCCCTCGGCTGGGTGGTGCGCGAAGGCACGACCAACGTCCTCCGCCACGCGCCGGGCGCGTCCCGCTGCACCCTGTCACTGCGCACCGCGAGCGCGACCGAGGCCCTGCTGGTGATGGAGAATGACGGCGTGTCCGACGCGGAACCCGGCGCCGGTACCGGCCTGGCCGGACTGAAGGAACGTCTGGCCGGACTGAGCGGCACACTGGCCACGGAGCACGACCCCGGCGGATTCTTCCGCCTCACCGCGCGCGTCCCCTGGGAGGAAGCCGAATGATCAGGGTCCTGCTGGCGGACGACGAACACCTCATCCGGGGTGCGCTCGCCTCACTCCTCACCCTGGAGGACGACATCAGCGTCGTCGCCCAGGCCGCGACCGGCGACGAAGCCGTGGCCATGGCCACCGCGCACCGGCCCGACGTCGCCGTACTCGACCTCCAGATGCCCGGCCTCGACGGCGTGGCGGTCGCCGCGCGCCTGCGGGACGCCGTGCCCGGGTGCGCCTCGATGATCGTCACCAGTCACGCACGGGCGGGCGCGCTGAAACGCGCCCTGAGCGTCGGCGTACGCGGCTTCGTACCGAAGACGGTGTCCGCGCACGACCTGGCGCAGATCATCCGCACTGTCCACACCGGCGGCCGCTACGTCGACCAGGAACTCGCGGCCGACGCCATCGCGGCGGGTGATTCACCTCTGACACCCCGGGAGGCGGAACTCCTGTCGTACGCCGAGGACGGCGCCCCGGTCGCGGACATCGCCGCCCGCGCCTCGCTGTCCAGCGGGACGGTACGCAACTACCTCTCGGCGGCCGCGATGAAGCTGGGCGCGGAGAACCGCCATGTCGCGGCCCGCGTCGCCCGGGAGCACGGCTGGCTCTGACCTGTGAGGGGCGGGCACCCCTTACGGCGGGCCGGCTGAGTACGCGTACCCACTCCTCGTCCGGTAGCCGGGCCCATCCGCCGCGCTCTTCTCGCGCATAGCGTTCCCGTATGCCCGAAGAGAACGCGCCGGCCGCCCACGCGCCCGCACCGACGAAGTCCTGGCCCCGCTCCACCGGCGGCAGGGCTGTCGGTGGCTGCTGCGCCGCGATCGTCGTCGTATGCGTTCTCCTGCTTCATCTCGCGTGGGGGTCGAAGGACTTCCCCCGCGTCGCGCCCGAGGACATGGCGGACCGTGCCTTCCAGCGCTCCCAGGAGGCGTACGGCGTCCTGGGGTTCACGCGCACCGTGGAAGCAGGAGTCGAGGACCTCGGCGTCAGCACGGAGAACACGCTCGGCTCCGGCTTCTGCTACAGCGGGGGGCTGTTGAGCCTGGATGAGACCGTCGACGGCGCCTACCGGATGAGCCACCGCTGGGCGCTGGACGACGTGCCCGCGAGCCAGGCCGTGCCCGGCCTCCGCCGGCTGCACCAGCACCTCGAGGACGACGGCTGGGAGATCACGTCCTACCGTGACGGCGAGAAGGACAACTGGGACCTGTTCGTCCAGCGGGACGACGGGGACGAGCGGATGTCCTTCACCTGGTTTCCGGACCGGGAGTACTTCATGGGCGGTGCCTCCGGGCCCTGCGCCTACGACCCCGCGTGGGAGGACGGCGAGGCCGGCCCCTCCGGGGACGGCCTGTGGCCGCCCGCCTTCGGGCCGGCGCAGCGGGGCTAGGCGTATCGCCCTGTGCGGCCGGTGGTTTGCGGCCGGTCGTTCGCGCGGCGAGCGTGCGTGCATGCCGCCGCCCGCCCACGGTCAGGCCGGTCAGGCACTGTCCGGAGCCTCGGACGCCAGTCGCGGCGCCGGTGGCAGCGGCGCGTGCCGGGGGCAGGCTTCGAGGGCCTGGATCGCCAGACCTGCGAAGCGCCGGGAGGCCACGACCTGGGTGGCGGCCGATCTGGTGTGGATCCCCTTGTTGGCCATGAAGAGGAGAACGAGGTCGTCCAGGACGAAGTCGGAGCGCAGCTTCCCCGCGTCCTTGGCCCGCTGGGCCAGTACGGCGAGGGCTTTGACCGTGTACTCACGGCCCGCGACGTCCGGCGCCCCGGGGACCGTCGACAGGAAGGCCTCGGTGAAGCCCCGGTCGCGTGCGTGCAGTTCGCAGATCCTCTCGATCACCGTGCAGAGGCCGCGCCACGGGTCCGGGTCGGCGCCGCCCTCGTCGACGACGGTGCGGCAGGCGCGCAACTGATCCGCGAAGGCTTCGGCGACGAGCATCTGCTTGGTCGGGAAGTGGCGGTACAAGGTGGCAGGCCCGACCCCGGCGCGCCGCGCGATCTCCCGCACCGGCACGTCCAGGCCGTCGGCGGAGAACAGCGCACGGGCCGCGTCGAGGATGCGCGCGCGGTTGTCCAGTGCGTCGGAACGCAGGGTGTGAGACAAACGGTCGCTCATGCTCTCACTTTAGCTAAACGGACGGGGGCGTCCGTTAACGTTCGAGGCATGGAGCAGCTCGCCGACGGCGAGCGTCGGCACGGCCGTGCCCGAGCGGTCCAGGAACACGGAGACGACAGTGAAGGCGTACGCGATCCGGACGTTCGGCGGTCCTGAAGGCCTGGTGGCCGTCGACCTGCCCACCCCCGCCCCCGCTGCCGGGCAGGTGCTGATCGCCACAGAGGCGATCGGCGTCGGCGGCGTCGACACCGTGATCCGGAGCGGGGCCCTGGCCGCCTACGGCTTCGAGGAGGGCTTCGTCCCGGGCGGCGAAGTGGCGGGCACCGTGACGGCGGTCGGAGACGGCGTCGACGCGTCGTGGATCGGCCGACGGGTGTGGGCGTTCACCGGCACCGGCGGAGGTTACGTCGAACAGGCCGTCGCGCCGGTCGGAGAGCTCGTTCCGCTGCCCGAGGGCCTGTCCGTCGTCGACGCGGTGACACTCGGCAGTGCCGGCGTGGTGGCCCATTTCGGCCTCCGCCACGCCCACTTCACCTCTGGGGAGACAGTGCTCGTACGTGGCGCGGCCGGAAGCATCGGGATCATGGCGGTACAACTCGCCGCTCGCGGCGGCGCCTCCGCCGTCGCGGTCACCACGTCCTCGGCCGAGCGCGGCGAGCGGCTGCGCCGACTCGGCGCGACGCACGTGCTGGACCGCTCCGGCGCCGGCGAAGGCGGGGGAGGGGCTCCTGCGGGCTATGACGTCATCATCGACGTGGTGGCCGGGAAGGACATGCCGTCGTTCTTCGACCGGCTCAACGCGAACGGCCGCATGGTGGCCGTGGGCGCGGTCGCGGGTCAGCCGCCCGCGGACTTCGGCACGAAGATCATGACGGCGTTCCAGAAGTCGATGTCCTTCGCCACGTTCAGCGCCGCCACGGTCCCTGCGGCCGACCGGTCCACCGTACGGAGCGCGCAGTTCGCGGCGGCGAGCCGGGGCGAGATCGAAACGGTGGTGCACGACGTGCTGCCCCTGGACGCAGCCGTGTCGGCGCACCGGAAGATGGACGCGGGCGAGGTCTTCGGCAGGATCGTGCTGACGCCGTAGCGGGTGGAATCGCCCACGGTCCGACCAACTGCCGATCAGAGTGAAACCTGGGAGCGTCAGGCCCACATCAGGCGTTGCCCCTGTGGCCCGACATGGAGGCGCATCCGCTCGACCGACGGCCGCCCCGCTTCGTGCCAGCGGACGCACTCCTGGGCGATGGCGTCCCACAGCCGCCGAGGGCCGCCCTGGCGGACCAGCCACCGGCCGCGCTCCTCATACACAGCCGCCCAGCTGCCCGCTTCCACGTCCACGACCACCTGTTCGGTACGCCCGTTGCGCGGTAGCCGGAATCGCTGGGCGCGCGGCGTCGCGAACTGTGCGAGGAACCGGGGCGTCCACGCGTCCAGCACGTCCGCTCCGATCTCCGTCGGCTCCGGCTCGGCGTCGTCCAGGTCGGGCAGCAGCCCTAGCGGCGGCGCCTGGTGGGGGCGGGCGAGCATGAACGAGACCTGCCCGCTCAGAACTGGTCCGCTCGCCGTCCCGTCCTCCGCGACGGTCAGCCGCACCAGTTCCGAGGCTCCCATCCACCCCGCCACGGTCGCGAGGATCACCCCGCCCGGCCGGCTCCGGGCGATCCACTCGCCGGGCACGGTGTGCACGCCGCAGGTCGCGATGACGCGGTCGTACGGGTCTCCTCCGCCAGGGTGACCGGCGAGCCCGTCGCCGACGATCAGGTCCGGTCGCAGGCCCACGCCGGCGAGTGCCACCGCGGCGCGGGACGAGACATCGGCGTCCACCTCGACCGAGGTGACCCGTTCGCCGCCGAGCGCCTGGCTCAGCAGGGCGGTGGAGTACCCGGTCCCGGTACCGATCTCCAGGACTCGCGCCCCCTCGGACACCTTCAGCGCCTCCAGCATCCGTACGACCAGGCTCGGCCGTGTCGAGGAGGACGTGGGGCGCTGGGCGATCCTGCCCTCGACCTCGCGCGGCACGACCGCTGCCGCGACCTGGGTCACCAGCGTGTCGTCCTCGTAGACGCGGTCCAGGCCGCCCGCGCCGTCGAGAAACGTGGGCCGGTACCAGCCGCCGTCCTCGTATGCGAACCAACCTCCACCGAGGAACGCCTCACGGGGCACGGCCCGGACGGCCGCCTCCCACCGGGCGCTGCGCAGCACCCCGGCCTCGGTAAGTCTGCGGGCCAGGGCGGCCCGGTGGCGGACGGAAGAGATGTACTCGTTCATCGTCGTTCTTCCCCTCTTTCGAGCAGGTCAGCGATGGCACGGGTGAGGGGCAGCGCGGTGGCGGCCTCCAGCCAGGCCCACTGCCCGTTCGGATTGCACTCCAGGAACCACCATGCGCCGTCCTCGGTCACGGCGAAGTCGAAGGCTCCGTAGGCCAGATCGAAGGCGTCGAGGAATCGGAGAAGGGCTCTCCTCATGTCCGGCGGGCAGTTGACGGACGCGTAGGAGAGGTTCTTGTACTCCGCCCGCCAGTCGACGACACCCGGCGGAGCGGTGATGCGCACACAGAACACCTCCCGGCCGACGACGACGGCCCGGATGTCCGCCACCTTGTCGACCCGCGCCTGGAAGAGGTGCGCGCAGCAGCCCACGGTGTCGTCGAGCTGGTGGGCTTGCACGGGGCCGGCCCAGATCCCGGCTGGTTCACCGTCCACTTCGTACGCACCGGCGTGCAGCGGCTTGTAGATCGTGGGCCGGGCAGCGGTGAACGCCTGCGCCTCCAGCCGGTCATTGGTGATGACCGTACGGGGGACGAGCAGCCCGACGTCGAGCGCGACCGCGAGTTGCGCCGGCTTGTACTCGGCGCGGGCGATGGACGACGGGTGGCTCAGATACCGGCACCGGGGCAGCGCGGCCAACACCCCGCCGAGGCCGCGCCTGTTCTCGCCGGCCGTGAACCGCGCCGCCTGGTCCACGCCCGCCGCCGGACCGTACGGGCTGGGCCGGCGGTGGTAGAGCGACCGCACCTCCGCCAGGTCCGCAGTCCTGTCACGCACGGTCAGGGTGCCCTCCCAGCCGTCCTGGCCGAGGCGCGCGGCGAGCCCGACCGCCGCCGGGAGATCCCGGCCCGGATCGAACCGCAGGACGGGCACACGGCGCCGGTTCAACTCGGCGATCACCAGATCCGCTGTGGCGTCCTCGTACTCGGTCGCGACCAGCACCGTGTGCCCTCGCATCACTCTGTCCTCCGCCCTCTCCGTCCTGTCCTGTTCTCAGTCCTGGGTCGCGTCGTGACCGCTGTCGGCGTCGAACCTGCCGTCCTTGCACACCTGCGTGGGCGGGTAGGTGTTCACGGACGTGCCGTGCTTGCCCAGCTCGACGGGCGTCATGACGCCGTCCCCGCCGATCCAGCGCCCGGTCTGGGACTCGTGGTCGATGCCCTCGTACCGCCAGGGCGACGGTTCGGCGTTACGCAGTGGCGTCATGCGGCTCATGCCCCAGGGCGCGGACGGGGCATGGGTGGTCCGGAACATGGTTTCTCCATCTGGTGGTTGCCGACGCGGGGCTGTTCCCGAGTCGGGTACGGGTGCGTGCCGTGAGCCGGGATCCTGGTTCACATGTGCGCGGGGTGACGGTGCGGCCCGTTCGATACGACGGCTTGTCCGTATGCGGGAGTGCCGGGCCTCGTGGGCAGCGCGTACTCCGCCCAGACCGTCTTCCCCGGGCCGACGCGGTCGCGTACGCCCCAGCGGGCGGTGAGGGCATCGACGAGTACCAGGCCACGGCCGTGCTCCTCGTCGAGGGCAGGCACGCTGTGGGCCGGCTGCGCGGGGTGAGCGTCGGACACCTCGATACGGATGACGCCCCGGCAGGCGTCGTACGCCAGGAGTAGCGCGAAGTCCCGGCCGGCTACGCGGCCGTGGAGCGCGGCATTCGTGGCGAGCTCGGCGACGACGAGCGTGACCGCGTCGTGGTCACCTGTCCCGCGAGGGTGTCCCCACTCGGCGAGCTGAAGCGCGGCAAGCAGACGCGCGAGGCGCGCCCCGCGCCGGGTGGCGGAGAAGCGCTGGGCGAACACGCGTGCGGGGGCCGGGGATTCGTGGTCAGGAGCTGGCATGGGACTCAGCCTGGCGGGAGGACGGGGCCCAGCGGCAGGCACGGCACCGATACAGATCCTCTTGTATCTGCTCACTCGCTGGACCGGGTGAGTCACGGTACGTAACCATTGGTCGGGTCGGGCGGGTGGCGCAGCGCGGACGATCGCACGGTACGGCACGGGTGGGCCCTGCGAACGGGTCAGGCACAGGGAAAGGCGGCCGCGAATGGCTACGGACAACGACGGTGGCAGGGGCGGGGGCAACGGGAACTGCGGTGAGCCGGAGGTGTCCGACAGCCTCAAGACGTTCGGCGCGGTACTCAAGGCACTGCGGGACGAAGCACGCCTGACGCAGGAGCAGTTCGCGCCTCTGGTGCAGTACTCGGCGGCGTACATCGCCAAGATCGAGCAGGGCAAGCGGTTCCCGCCGAGGGACTTGCTGGAGCGCTCGGAGGAGGTGCTGGGAGCTGCCGCGGCTCGGGTGCTGGCAGCGGCGGCCAGAGGCTTGACGCGCAAGGCGGGCCTGGCTTCGTGGTTCTTACAGTGGGCGGCCGTCGAGGAGGAGACGACTTCGCTCTACGCCTATGAGTGCAGGGTCATCCCCGGCCTGCTGCAGCCCGAGCCGTATATCCAGGCGGTCTTCGATCGCCATCTGCCGCCACTCACCCAGGAGCAGTCCGAACGCCAGGTGGCGGATCGATTGGCCCGTCAGCAACTCCTCATCGACCGTCCGAACACCACCTTCAGCTTCATCATTGAACAAGCTCTACTGGTACGGCGCTTGGGCGGCGACGGGGTAACGAGAGCACTTGTCGATCACCTCCTCCTCGTGGGGCGTTACCGCAACGTGGAGATTCAGGTGATGCCACTGGTCCAGGAGGACCACGCGGGTTTCGAAGGCGAGATGTACCTCGCGGAAACCGCCGACCACCGATGGGCCGGATACGTCGAGGGGCACGGTACTAGCATGCTCATCAGCGATCCGAAAGCGGCGAGTTACATGCTCCAGCGCTATGGCAAGATGCGCTCGCAGGCCCTGAGTCATCAGGACACGACGAGCTTGCTGGAACAGATGCGAGGAGGGCAATGAGCACCGTGGAACTGGCTTGGTTCAAGAGCAGCTACAGCGGAGGCGGCGGGGACAACTGCGTCGAGGTCGCCGTACGTCCCGAGACGGTGCTGGTCCGGGACTCCAAGGACACCCAGAGGCACGCGCTCACGATCTCGCTTCACGCATGGTCTGCGTTCACGGTGCTCGCTGCCGACTCCCGCGTCTGAAGGAGACGTTGGGGTAGCAGTTGCCTTGCATCTGACCGAGGTGACGGCAGCGGCGGGCCTGGCTGTCGGTGGCGCGCAAGCAAGGACGGCCACACCCTTGTTGATGAGAGGGTGAGCGCGAAGATTACCGCTTCGCCGGTGAGTAGCGTGGCTAAGAACGTGACCGTGAACTGTGTCGCGTCCAAAGAATTTCTTGGCTGACCGGCCTGCACAGTGCGATGGGACGAGCAACAGGGCAGATAACGCCAGCATGGCTTTATGACGTACCTGCGCCACTGCAGATGCCCCCCGGCTTCAGCTGGGGCCCACTGTGCCAAGGGTGTCCTGTGATGCCAAGGACTGGACATCAGCCTCCGTCTTGTCAGCCGCGTTCAGGCTCTGCCAAGTGCCACGGTGCAGGGGAGATGCCGCCGGGACACTTGGCATCAGGCCTCAGCCGAGCTGGCCCCTCCGCAGGGAGCCGATGAAGCTGACCCATGCTGCGGAGCGCACGTGGAAGCGCCCCTGATGCGGACGTGTGCTGTCGCGTATTGCGGTGCCCGCTTCAGCGAACGCCGTTTCCACGCACTCCGTCTCGTTGCCCCCGCTGTACGACGATGTGAACCAGGCAGACTGCGGAACCTCATTGCTCGCTCTTGTCATCCTTCAGGTCCTCCTTGGCACGGCTGATCAGCTCCCGAGAAGCTTCGATGTCCAACGCTTGTGCGCGCAAGTATTCGAACGCAAGCCGGTAGCGGATCAGTTCCGCGTCCTTCTCCATGAAGACCGAGCCGACGTGGAGGTCGACGTACACGACATCAAGGGAGGGCTCAGGGCCGCCGAGAATGACGAAGCTCCCGAGAGCGGCGCAGTGAGCACCGCGAGAGAACGGCAGGATCTGCAAGGTCACGTTATTAGTGACGCTGCTGGTGAGCAGGTGGGCGAGTTGCTCGCGCATGATGGCAGGAGAGCCCACCACACGGCGGACCACGGACTCATCAAGAATCGCCCAGAGGTGCGGAGCCTTGGGGCGGCTCAGAATCTTCTGCCGGCGCATACGGATGTCCACAAGGCGTTCGATCTCTTCGGCGGAGCGGCGCATCTCGTTGGCCTGCTGGAGAGCGGTTGTATAGCTCCGGGTCTGGAGAAGGCCGGGTACGTACACGCAGGAGAAATGATCCTCGCGCACCGCCTCGTCCTCGAGGGTGAGCATGAGGTTCATCGTCTCGGGGATGTGGTCCCCGAACGAGCTCCACCACCCCTGCTGCCTGGCATCTTTGGCTAGAGCGACAATCGACTGCCGTTCAGCATCACTTGCTCCATACTCGCGGCACAGGGCATCGATGACGAGCCACTTGACTGGGCCCTCGGTCGTTTCATAGCGGCTCACGGTGGCCTTGGAGACACCGACGAGCTGTCCGGCATCCTCCAAGGTCATCCCCGTGCGGGCCCGCAGTTTGCGCATCGTCGCGCCCAGGTGGCGTCGGCGAGTGGTCGCCCTGGCTGACATACACATTCCTTCCAACTGGTGCCGGGGGACTGGCCGCCGCGGCCCGACGAGGCTAGATCGATGTCGAGGTGCCGCACTGCCAGATTCACTCGATAGAGAGTCATGAGAAGTTACACAGAGCAATCTCTCAATGCCATACTCGCATCCAGGCGCCACGCAATGCGGTCGTTTGGACACGGTGAGAGCTGTGCTGCTGTGGCTGAGGAGGGAGTACCGGCATGACAAGTTGTAGCGCCGCGCAGACTCAGCACCAGTACGTGCTTCCGTTCAAGGCGTCTCCCGAGGCAATACGTGGCCTCCGGCAAGCGGTGCGGGCGGAACTGGCCTTCCGAGGGCTTGCCGACCTTGCGAGTGAGGCCGAACTCGTGATCACCGAACTCGTGACGAACGTGGTCAGGCATGTGGGTGTGGGAAGTGCCGCCGCCGTTGTTCTCGAGTTTCGCGCTGATGTGATCCATGCAGAGGTCCATGACGCGAGTCACCAGGTGTTGTTACTTGCTCAGGCCCGATGCGCTTCGGAGGGCGGTCACGGTCTTCACTTGCTGCCAGTAATTGCGCGTGACTGGGGTGCTCGCGTTACTTCGTCAGAGAAGGCGGTCTGGTGTGACCTGTCTTGCCTCGGGAGTGCTGCGTCTGTGCGGGGCCGACGTGCCAGCCTGGTTCTCAGCGGGTACCAAGGGCTGGCAGGCGAGGACGCGGTACTGCTCCTTAGCCATCCGCGGGCGCAGGAGCAGCGAGCTACCGCCGTGATCGTGGATCTCCTGCACTGGTTGGACGCCCAGGGCTGCAACCCGGATGACGTCCCTGCCTGCGCGCAGCAGAGTTACGAGTCTCATGTTGAGGCTGTCGCGTGATCCCCCCCCCGGACAGGGGCGGGTGTCTGTTCAGGAGGCGGGCCTGGCCTGGTCAATTTCCCTTCGGAGGGCGTCAGGGGTGCGCCAGGATTCACCGGGGCGGCTCTTGTGACACATGCGGTGACAGTTGGCGCACAGGAACGCCAAATCATCCAGCCTCGTCTCGCAGGGCCCGGATATGTGGAGGGGCAGCCGGTGGTGCACCTCGATGTAGCCCGTACCGAGAGGTCCGTAGAAGTGGCCAAAATCGAAAGTGCAGACCTCGCACCGCAGGGGCTGCCCCAGCTTCTCGGCCCTGGCGATTTTGCGGGCACGGATGCCGCGATCACGTTCGCGATGCAGGGCCCAGCGAGCGAGAAGGCGGCCTTCGACCGCCGAGTTCCCGTCGTCGTCGACCTCGTCCGGGTCCTCTGGGATCTCGTGCAGCTCGCCTGTGCCGATACCCTGGCGCAGGGCAGCGGCAGCCCCGAGCATCTCGGAGGGCCGGGTGATGAAGGCGGCGATTACCTCCTTGTCCAACCGTCCGCCCTTGGTGGGAGTGCTGGTGTAGGCAGGATGGTTCGAGGCCAGATCGGAAGTTTTGCGACTGACGCTGCCGACGGATCTGAACTTGGAGATGGTCTGCGCAGCCCCTTCATGTATGGGCAGGGACCGGAGCAGGTCGGAGAGATCGAGCACGCGGGGGTCACCCTCGCGCAGCTCATTCCAGTTGTTCTCGACCACGAGGGCGCAGGCCAGCAGCAGCTCGTCGTGGGTCCATGCAGGGCTTTTCGGCACGGGCCATATCGTATGAGTGTTCGCTGTCACGTGTGGGTCGGTCGGAGGGTATTGGTGTGTGAAGCACACTTGGAGGCGTTCGCGTTGTCAGTGGGGTCTGTCACCCTCTGTGACGACTGGCAGCAGTGGGTGCCAGTCGGGAAAGTTTGGGAGGAGGGTGCATGACCAGCATCAAGAGGGAGTTCACCTCAGTTGAGATTTGCGCTGGGGCGGGCGGGCAGGCTCTGGGCTTGCACAACGCACTTTTCAGGCATCTCGCGCTCATCGAGATTGATGTGAACGCAGTTGCGACCCTCAGGGAGAACGTTGAGGGCAATGCGGAGTGGGAGGGCTGCAAGGTCAAGCAGGCTGACCTGACAAAGCTCAAGCCGCGGGACCTGAGGCTGGAGCTAGGGCTGGAAGCGGGGGATCTCGACCTCTTGGCCGGTGGTGTTCCGTGCCCGCCCTTCTCCCTTGCAGGCAAGCAGCTCGGGCGGGACGACGAGCGGGATCTCTTCCCAGACATGCTCAGGCTTGTGGACGAGCTGAGGCCCAAAGCCGTCATGATCGAAAATGTCCGCGGCTTGCTGGAGCCCTGGGAGAAGTTCCTGGAGTACAGGGAGGAGCTTCTGGGGGACCTCGCGGCCATGGGCTATAAGCGGTGCTACTGGAAAGTCCTGGAAGCCAAGAAATACGGGGTCCCTCAGCTTCGCCCTCGGGCCATCCTGGTAGCGCTGAGAGAGCCACTGGCCCCGTTCTTCACTGCTGCAGAGCCAGAGGAGCGCCCACTTCTCACTGTCGGGGAGGCTCTGAAAGAGTCAATGTATAAGCGTTTCCGAGAGGTCGATGACCCCAGGGCCGATGACGCGTTCAAGGCCTGGCTGAAGGACGCCTTGAAGGGTGTAGCGCCGACTCTTGTTGGCGGCTCGAAGAAGCACGGTGGCGCTGACCTCGGCCCGACTCGTGCCAAGAGGGCGTGGGCAGCGCTCGGAGTCTGCGGACTCGGTGTAGCGAATGACCCTGCGGAGATGAAGCGGCAGGGAAGTCAGGAACGTGATCTTTTTTCAGCTGCGGGGCCGAAGCTGACGGTAGAGCAAGCAGCGATCATCCAGGGATTTCCTCCCAGCTGGAGGTTCGAAGGAAAAAAGACCGCAGCCTACCGGCAGGTGGGGAATGCATTCCCGCCACCAGTTGCCGAGGCAGTCGGGCAGCAGATCATTGCCGCGCTCAAGGCAGCGAAGGCAGCCGGCGTTACGGCCGAGATGCTGGAGGGCCAGTCCGGGGGCAGGGAGAGGGAGAGCGAACTGCTGTTCACGATGGCGGATCTCTCAGTGCCGAGCGTTGCGGAGGCGGCTGACAGCCGCCGCGATCGCGAGGGCGCAGTCGTCGGGTGACTCGTGTTCCCAGAAGCGGAGCACCGTCCACCCCGCGTCATGGAGGCGCTGGTCCGTGTCCCTGTCGCGGGTTACGTTCCGCACTACTTTGCTAGACCAGTAGCCGGTGTTGGTCTTGGGTGATACATAGTGCTCCGGACAGCCGTGCCAGTAGCAGCCATCGATGAACACCGCGACCTTCGCCGGACGGAAGACGATGTCTGCCGTCCGGCGAAGTCCGGGCAGAGGTTTGGCTGCTACCCGGTACCGCAGCCCCTGGGCATGCAGGAGCCGCCTGATCAGGAGCTCCGGTTTAGTATCCCGGCTCCTGATCGCCTGCATGTTCCGGCGGCGGGCGGCTGATGATGCCCAAGAGCCGGCTGGTGGCTGCCAGGCATTCTCTTCGTGCGTCATATTCCGGGATAGTCCAAGTGTTCTAGGAGGGCTCGGAGGTCCGTGGCATCCATTCCCCACGGTGCCACTTCTTCGTCTGGATCTGCCAGCTCCTGCACCGATGGGTCGTCCAGGATCCTCCCCATGAAATCCATCTTCTTCCCGAGACGGTCGTGGATTTCTTCATCGATTGTTCCTCTGGAGAGAAGGATCGTGATACGGGTCTCCGTTCCTGCCTTCAGTCCTAGGCGATGGATACGGTCCAAGCTCTGCAGGAAACGCCCAGCAGAGAAGTCGCGATCGAGGTAGACCGCGTCGTGGCATACATGGTGGAGGCTGATCCCTTCCCCAAGTGTGGCAGGGTTCGACAGCAGCACCATGCAATCAGGGTCCAGCCGGAATCTTCTGATCTGTTCATCGCGGTCGATGCTTCCACCGTGCACGACGGCCGGCTGAAATTTTGCCAGCGCGACCCCCAGCGTCGTCAGGTTGCGGACGAACGTTGACCAGACCAGCGTCTTGCGGCCCACTCGCGCATTTTCGGCAACGGTTCGAAGGACAGCCTCGTACTTCGGTGACATTTCATAGCGCGGCAGGTTCCGCATGAGTTCGCGCAGTGACCCGCTACTTGGCGGTTCGTAAGGAGGGGCGTGGAAGGGGAGTGGCTCGTAACGGTCAAACCCCTTGTCCAGTAACGATGGGCTGGTACTGGCCATCATCAGATAGGCCAAAACCTTACCCAGCCTCGTGAACTCGTCCTGTTCCGCATCACTAGTTCCTTGCGGCCTTTTACGCAGCGCCGAGTAAAGCGTCCGGTGTGCAGGCGGGAGATCGACAAAATGCACACGGATGTCTGTGGGAGGAAGCCCTAGTTCATTCTTCGTCGTCCTCGTAAACAGAGGACGAAGAATCTTGCTCGCGTGGGCCAGGTCGCCCCCTGCCACTGCCTTGTCGACCGCTCGGCGGCCGTGTCCGGGCCACACGAAGGAGAGAAGGCTCTCCAGGTCCTTGGCGCCATTTGGGGCCGGCGTGCCCGTGAGGATCAGACGGTGACGAGCCAGTGGCCCAAGCGCCATGCAAGCTGTGCCGTATGTGCCCCTGACTCCGAGCTTCATCCGATGTGCCTCATCCAGCACCATCAAGGTCGGCGCAGCACTCAGCCAGTCCGCCAGTTCCGTCTGGTACCGGTTCAGCCGCTCGTAGTTGACCAGCAATACTTCAACGTCGGCACCGGTGTGCCGCTCGAAGACACGGACTGCCAGCGGGGCGGTGAAGCAGTGCGCGCTCTCGTCTTGCCATGCTTCGTACGCGGACTTGGGACTGACGACGAGCAGGCGTCTGACCTTGCCGGCGTGGCGGAGCGCCGCATAGACAGCCATTGCTGTCCGGGTCTTACCCGCGCCGGGCACGCTGAAATTCGCTCCATGCGTGAGTGACAGCAGCTTAGCGATATCACGAGTTTGGAACTCGGTCAGTGGTGCCCTCCACGCGGGCCCCAGCTGGGCCGGCACATCGGCGGAAGTGACCGTGTCGGCGAAGTCCAGCCCCCGGTGTCCTGCGGCCAGCCGGGAGTCGACTGCCTGCGAGTCCAGTACCGACCCTTCAGCCAAGGCCTTCAGGTCAGGAGAAAAGGACACTCCTGCAGGGTCGTGCCACTGGTTGAGCACTGCTAGGTGGGAGAGGAAATCCTCAAGATCAATCTCGGCAGCCAGCGTTCCGCGCTGGCTGCCACTGCTGAACCGGGCTGTCAGCCGCACCAGCTGCTCGTGGCTTTCGGGTTGCGTCCTCAAGATGACCTTTGTGCGGGTCTCGTGGAAGCTGAGTCGCAGTGACGGCTCGACAGGGGCAGTCATGTCCGGTCCTCACTCGCCTTGATGAGCCATTCCATGCCCGCGCCGGGTTCAATTATTCCGCGGTTGGCCTGCCGTGCCAGCTTCAGAAGGCTGTCCTTGAGGCGTAGCAGAGCGCTGTCGAAACTCTCTTCATCCAGGCTGCTATTGGCGAACGCCCGCGCGAGGTCGCTGACACTTTGGTTGATAGCAGCACTGGCGTCGTCCAGGCGCTCCGCGGTGGTTTGTTGGACCTTCTTCAAGCGGTCATCGCGATCGGCCTCATCCAGTGCCCTTCGCATCGCCTTTTTCATCGAACTCAAGGTGTGCTGGGCCGTCTCCCTAGCTTCCATGGGAGCGTGACGTGCGGAACTCATGGCCTGGGCCTGCAAGATTTCGTCTGTGATTGCCCGCGCTTGCATGACAGACAGTGATGGTGGGGTTACGGAAACACTGAGACCTGCAATTGGAATTGCAGCACCTGCGTGCAGTGAATCTCTCTCAAAGCCATTAGGGATTGCTCCCGTGAGGTAATTTTGTTGAAATTTACCATTAATTAGGCGTGTCTTCGTTTTGGCAAAGTCGAGGATAATGGCTGCGATCCTGTTTTCCTTTACCTGCTCGGCGATCTCCTGGCTGGAGGCCTCCTCTTTGGTGTAATTTTTATGCAATTCCTTAAGGTTCTCTTGATGTCCCTCGAAATCTGTAAGGCTCAGCTGTGAGCCATCTTCCGTCCGGCTTCGATCGATCATTTCCCGGATCACTCCGAGGATCCAACGCTCTTGCCTGAAGGTTTTCGGCAGGATGTGAAATTCTCTGGAGATATCTACTGCTGCCCGTCCCAGCAACTCTTGCTCTTCCATCGCTAGCAAGCGGTTGATATACGAGTAGTCCCGGCGCTCATCAGGTCGGAGCTGCAATGCGAGTTCGACCGCATTGATGTCCTCCCAGGTGAATGAGGGGGGGAGTACTCCCACCCGGATTGACGTTTTCCCCAGTTTCCTTAGCGCGGCGGCCCGAGTGTTTCCGTTTACCAGGATCCCCTCGTGTGTGATCAGTCCAGGCTCCTGCTGATCGACCTCGCCGAGGCTCGTCATCAGATCCATGAAATCGGGATCCGGATCCTCAGGGCTGGTCGGCTTGCCGACGAGTAGGCGGTTGAGGTATTCCTGACTCTCATCCAGCCAAGGGTCAGATTCCAGAGTCGTGGCAAGCGCCGGATCGTGATCGCGCTGAGCCCTGATCCGGTGCGTCGCGGGATTGTAGTAAACGTCCCGCAGTGGCATATCGATTACGCCCACATGGAGCGGTCGGCCGTTCCACTCCACGGTGACTGATTCTCGAGGCCCTTCTCCTTCAACGGCCTCTTTGAGTCGACGAGCGATGAACTCAGCGTTTTCGGCTGCCTTGGGAGGAGGACTGAACTTCAGCATCTCCACACCTCTTTCTTCTCTGGTGGTGCCTCGCTGTAGAGGGGCACCACGCTCTTCCTAGTGTTGCGTGTTTGAAGTAGCTTTACGTTTGGTGTTTCAGGACAATGGGGCTGTGTATCTGGCCGCTGCGTTGCAGCTCCGTGAGGGTGATCGGTCTCGCCTGGAGGCGTTGACGCGGATGTCGACGGCCCCGGCGGGGTTGGTGCAGCGGGCGCGGATCCTGCTGCTGGCGGCGGAGGGTGTGTCCAACACGGACATTGCCGCCCGGTTGGGGACGTCGCGTCCGACCGTGCTGAAGTGGCGTGACCGGTACGGGGCTTCGGGGATCTCCTCGCTCGGGGACCTGCCGCGTCCGGGCCGGCCGGGCACGGTGGATGAGGTGGCGGTGCTGGTGGCGACGCTGGCTGAGAATGGCCGGGCGCCGGCCCGTCTGGGGGTGACGCACTGGTCGTCGCGGCTGCTGGGCGCCGAGCTGGGGCTGTCTTTCTCCGCGGTGTCCAAGATCTGGCGCAAGTGGGGCCTGCAGCCGCACCGGGTGGAGACGTTCAAATTCTCCACCGATCCCGAGCTGGAGTGGAAGATCCGCGACGTCGTCGGGCTGTATCTGGCTCCGCCGGAGAAGGCGGTCGTGGTCTGCGTGGACGAGAAGACCCAGATACAGGCACTGGACCGCACCGCCCCGATGCTGCCCCTGCGGCCGGGTCTGCCCGGGCGGCAGACGCACGACTACAAGCGCAACGGCACGACCTCGCTGTTCGCCGCCCTGGAGGTCGCCACCGGGAAGATCAGCGCCGACGCCTGCTTCG